>CAIRSA010000322.1 GCA_903881085.1 uncultured Acidobacteriia bacterium | reverse complement strand
GGTTTGACGGATACACTACGTTGGAAGTAGCCGGGGAAGAAAACGTGAAGCGGTCTGTGGCGAGACTGAAGGAGTGGAGTAGCCGGGCTGCTGGGGCGCGTTAGATCGGGAACTGTGATCGTAAACGCGCCGCCTGTTCGGCAAGACAACGGCCGCTAATTTCATCAGATGCGCTGCTCTATATAGGAGTTTATGCGCTGCGCTCCCCAAGGGAGACAGGCGATGCCACGATGTGAAATGGAGATTGTCTTCCGTGGCGTTATCACACAACCAGGCTAGTATTGGGGCGCATTAGGAGGCAGCGGCGGGTTGGTGAGTTTCTTCCTGGCGAGAAGCTTGTGAGGAGAGATCCCGATTGGCATCCTACTCTCCAGATGAAGGCGGATTGCAGGCTTTGGTGTAGGGATGCGAATGGAAGCGCGCACACATGGCGAGATGTTGGCGATAAGAGGCAATTGATTGCCACTCGCCAACAAAATGCCGCCACCCTGTAGCGTCTTTGCGGAAAACATCCCATTGATTGCCACTCGCACCGCGTTTCAGCGTCGCGGCGATTGCGGCAAATCAATTGCTAACCAATGAGTCGAGGAAAGCAAACACCGTTCTCCTAAGCTGTCAACATCCTCGACGAGTGTTCCCCCGATTTGAAAATCAGAGCATCTGGCTCCTCTTGAATTCCTGATTCTCAATACACTTGAAGTTCCCCGCCGAGGACAATACCCGGAAGAGCTGCCGCGGGCCACATGCCTGTGTCCAATCGACGCTGCCTCCTCCAACGTAGTTCCATTTCCACCCTATCCTAATTCGTTCAGAACCGGAGAGTTGCATGATTAAGAACTTGGCTGAAGCCCTTACGAATGAGGCGCATTCCGCGCCAAACAGACTCGCTATGAATCGTCTTGGTCCGCAAAAGACGGCCGCGCCCGCCGCCAGGAAAGCGGTACAGGTCGCGGTAAATGACGACCTTGCACATAGCCGTCTCAGCGCCAAGAAAATGGCGGAAGAGAAAGCACGCGCGCGCACTGTTGCACGCGGACAGGCCGTTGCAGAGAAACTCTCCACGGCGACCGACGAGGTATCGAGCGCCATCGCCGAAGCCAGCGGAGCGGTGGAGGAACTTGAAAAGACGATGCACACCATTGCTGCCGGAGCGGACCAGGCTTCGAGCGCGGCGGAAGAGTCCAGGGCGGCCATCAATGAGATCGAAAAAGCCCTTGATACGGCAAACGACCGTGCGGCAGCCTCGTTGCGCCGCGTCAATGAATTGCAGGCGCTTTCCAATTCCACGACCGCAGATATTGATGCCTTGAGCAAAGGGGTTGGAGACGCCGCTGATGCGAACCTGGAATCGGCAAAGATGATTGGGGAACTGGAACGCCAGTCTGAGGAGATCGGCAAGATTGTCCACGCGGTTACGCGAATCGCCGATCAGACCAACCTGCTGGCCCTGAACGCCGCCATCGAAGCGGCGCGCGCAGGAGAACATGGCAAGGGCTTCGCCGTGGTCGCCGACGAAGTGCGCAATCTGGCTGAGATCAGCGAGAAGAGTGCGCGCGGCATTCAGGAAGTTGTCAATGAGATTCAGAACCAGGTAAAGGTGGTTGCGGCCGATACGGAAGCGGCAGGCAAAAAAGGCCGCGAAGAGGTGGAAAAAGCCAAAATCATTACCCAGGATCTGCTGAAGATCGGCGCCGATTTTGAAGAGATTCAGTCCAACTGCGCGGAGATCCAAAAGAACGCCATGGAAGCGCTATCGAGCGCCAAGACGTTCCTGAAGGGTTCGGAAGAGGTCGCCTCGGCTGCCGAGGAAGCCATTTCCGCTTGCCAGGAGGCCCAGAAATCGACTCAGGAGCAGTCCAAAGCATACTCAGAGATGAGCGACGCTGCCCGTTCCCTGGCGGAAATGGCGGAAGCGTTAAAGACCTCGACCAATGCACAGAAGTCGGCGGAGGAATTGGCTGCCACCGCGGAACAACTCTCGACCAACGCCGAGGAACTGAAGGCATCTTCGCAACAGATCTCCACGGCCATCGATCAGATCAACAAAGCGGCAGGCGTCGCGGCGAAGGCTGCGGACACCTCCAACACTCTGGGAATTCAGATGCGCCAGGCTGCCAAAGGCATGGGCGACCGCGCTGAACTGAGTGTTGAAAAGGCTCTCTCCACGCAGAAGCTGCTTGCCAGTGACAAAGTGAACGTGGATGCGCTCATCGTCAACGTCGGCAAGAGTGCTGATGCCTCGGCTGAATCGGCCAAGAACATCCTTGAATTGGAAGAGCGCACGCGCCGCATTGACAAGATTGTCGATGCCATAGTGATGGTGACCGTCCAGACTAAAATGCTGGCGGTGAACGGCAACGTGGAAGCAGCCAGGGCCGGCGAATACGGCCGCGGATTTTCGGTGGTTGCAGGTGACATCCGGTCGCTGGCCAACGAAAGCAGCGAGAACGCTGACAAGATCAAAGACCTTGTGAAAAACGTGCAAACGCAGATCGCCAAAGTTGCCGGCGATATCGAACTAGCTGGACGCAAAGGGCGGGCCGAGGTGGAACGAGCGAAGATCTCCACTGCTAATCTCGATCGCATTGCAAAAGGCACTGAAGCGGTGGTGATGGATATCAGGGAAATCGCTAAAGGCGCGGCCGAGTCCGTGGCCGGGCTGGAACAGGCGGGCAAGGCCAGCCAGCAGATCGCGGTGGCGGCCGAAGAGACGGCACGCGCATCCACAGAAGCGGCGGGCGCTTCGGAGCAGGCTCTGAATGCAGCTCAGGAGATCGCCCAGGCCATCGAAGACATCGCCTCGCAGGCCGATGAACTGCAAAATGGCTAGCCGGGAAATACAGCGGACGAAAGAGACTTATCATGCAAAAAGATACTCAACTGCAATCCGCCGGCCTGAAGGACGAAAGCCAACTGGTTACCTTCCTATTGAAGGACGAAGAGTTCGGCTTCGACATCATGTCGGTACAGGAGATAATTCGCCTCCCCAAAATGGCCAAGGTGCCGCGCACGCCGGCATATGTGGACGGCATCGCTAATTTGCGCGGCGTCGTACTGCCTGTGATCGACATGCGCACGCGCTTCGGTATGGAGCGGGCACAGGAAACAGACCGCACCCGGGTATTGGTCGTCGATATCGACGGTGTCAAAACCGGGCTTCGCGTCGACCGGGTCAAACAGGTGACCCGGGTGATGCGTAGTGAAATCGACCCCCCCCCCGCGGCAATCCGCGGAACCACTTCCGACTACCTGGAAGGAGTTGTGAAGCTCGATAAAGGCCAGCGCATCGTGATGGCACTGAATGCCGCTCACGTGTGCGAAATCGGAGTGCCAGCCAAGACCGCATCCGCCAACGGCGAAGCCTCGCCCGGGGCGGCCGGGTCGGAACTGGCAGGCAAGGCCAGGAATAGCGACGCCGAAGTTCAGAAGATGGTCACGTTTCGAATCGGGAAAGAGGAATTCGCTTTCCACATGGAACACGTGAGGGAGATCCTGCGGGTGCAGACTCCCAATCAGGTTCCCGACGTCCCGGACTATGTGTTGGGTGTGCTGACGGTGCGTGGCAAGATTCTGCCCGTCATCGACCTGCGGCGTTTGCTCCAACAGATCTCTCTCACCGATGAGTTCGCCGCCAGTTGCCGGCCGCTGCGCGAGGAGTATGAACAGTGGATCGAACACACTGCAAAAGCTTTTGCAGCCAGTACCCACTCTAAAGTTGACGGGTCGGTTACGGAGCGATTGCGGAACTGGCTGGCAGAGACCAACAGTTCCAGCCAGGTGCTGATGGAAGCGTTGGCCAAAGCTCGCGGATTAAACGAAAAGGTCATCAAGCAACTGCAGAGCCGGAAGCGGCAGGAAGAGCGCGGAGATTTAGAAGCCGCCCTTGCCTGTGGCGAGGATGTTCTCTCAGGCGGCCGGGAAGCGGTGGCCGCCTTGCACCTGTTTGAGCGCCAAATCGCCCAGAACATCCAGGAAGACCAACGCATCATCGTTGTCGATGCGGAAGGGTTCGTGCTGGGGCTGGTGGTCGATCACGTTCACGAAGTCTTGAATGTGCCGAAGAACCTGGTGGAGCCGCCACCTCGGATCACTTCGAACGGCGGAATGGAACTTTCGGGTGTTGCCAAACTGGACGATGGCTCGCGTCTCATCATGCTGTTGGAGGTTTCCAACCTGATGAAAGATCAAAAGCTGCGCGACGTGCAGGCGTCCTCGCCAGATAGCGGCAAGCAAGTCAAGGCCGGGGAAGCGCTCAAGACAGGTGGCATCGCACGCGAATTGAGCGAGGTTCAACTTGTGACGTTCATGCTCGGCGCCGAGGAGTATGGCATCCCGATTTCGCAAATCCAGGAGATAGACCGGCTTGCCAAGATCACTAAAGTGCCGAAAGCCGCTTTGTTTATCGAAGGCATTACGAACCTGCGCGGGGAAGTCATCCCGGTGCTGGACACGCGCAAACGCTTCGACCTGGAAGTAAAACCGCCCGATGATCACACGCGCATTATCATTGTGGATCTGGGCGGCGTGAAGACGGGTCTGGTTGTGGACTCCGTGCGCGAGGTGTTGAATCTCGCACGGAAAGACATCGCCCCTCCCCCGGAGTCGATCGGCTCCGGCACGGACCGCCACTTCATTTCCGGCATCGGAAAAGTGGATGCTGGAAGGCGCATGATTGTACTTCTCGATGTGGAGAAGATCCTCTCCCGGCAGGAGCAGGCGCATCTGGCCGAAGTTTCCGCATAGCCGAGATCCGAAACGGGGCCGGCTCCTCCGGCCCCGCCCCCTTCAATCCCATGAAGAAAATACGAGTCATCGTGGCGGACGATTCCGCCTTAATGCGCCAGATCCTGAAGCGGATCATTCAGGCGTCGCCGGACTTTGAGTTAGTAGGTCTGGCACGTGATGGCGAGGACGTAATCCTGAAAGCGCGGGAGTTGCGTCCCAACGTCATTTCGATGGACATTAACATGCCGAAGCTGGATGGAATCTCGGCACTGCAGGTGATTCTGAAGGAAAAAATCTGCCCAGTGGTCATGCTCTCTTCACTCACGCAGAGCGGCGCCACAACTACCTACGAGTGCCTCGAACTGGGTGCGTTCGATTTCGTGGCCAAGCCTGATGGCACGGTTTCGTCCAATCTGGCGATTGTCGCCGATGAGTTGCTGCAGAAGCTCAAAGCGGCGGCTTCCAGGGGACTGGTAGACCGCCTGCCCAGACTCAGGCAAGCGCGTCCAGCGCCGCGGCCGGTCTATGAACCCACGGCAAGAAAGCGGGCCATCGCCATCGGGATTTCAACGGGCGGTCCGGCAACGCTGCAGGAGGTGCTGCCGCGCATTCCGGCGAACTTGCCGGCCAGTGTTTTTTTGGTGCAACATATGCCTCCTTCGTTTATCGCATCGTTTGCCAAACGGTTGGGCGATAACTGTGCGTTGAAGGTTGTAGAGGCGCGTTCCGGCATGCCCATCGAACAAAGCGTGTGTTACGTTGCCCCGGGCGGAATGCACTTGTGCCTTCACCGCAAAAGCAACGGCGAAGTTGTAATCCGCACGCCAACCTCGCCCGCGACACTATTTGTGCCGTCGGTGGGGATCATGATGGCTTCGGTGTTGAGTGCCTACGGCGAGGATACGATTGGCGTCCTGATGACCGGCATTGGCGACGATGGAGCGGACCAGATGGTTGCAATCAAGAGGGCGGGCGGGCACACCATCGCCGAAAGCGAACAGACGGCCGTGGTATATGGAATGCCCCGCGAAGCGATTGAACGGGGTGGCGCATGCGTTGTGGCGCCAAGCTACGAAGTGGCGGATGAAATCCTGAATGCCGTTGAAAGGAAAAGGTGATGAGCAGTCTCAAAGAACACGTGGAAAAGCTGGATTGCCACGACGAAGCCGAGCGAATTTATGCGGCCGAGGATATAGGCTATCTGAACACTCCGGACGGCATACCAGCGCTGCTGGGCCGGCTTGCAGCGGAGCCATCGCGGGCGGTGCGCGACGCGATATTTCAGGCCCTGACCAGGACCGATGGCGAAGGGGTGATTAGGGGTTGTATCTCACTGCTTGGCAGCGATGATCCGCAACTGCGCAACCAGGCTGTGGAAGTGCTGCGGCGCAAAGGCGAGGCTTCCGTTCCCTTTCTCGCCGAAGTGATGCGGCATGGGGACAAAGACTTGCGAAAGCTAGTGCTCGACGTTCTGAGTGGAATGGAGACTAGCGCTGCAGAAGGCATCTACGCTGCCGCGCTGCAGGATGCGGACTCGAACATCGTCATCACGGCAGTGGAGAATCTGGGGCGAACCCGTTCCGCTCACTTCCGGGTGCCGATTGAGGAGACATTGCGTACGGCATTTCATCCCATGCTGGTGGGCGCCTGTTTGGAAGCGTTGGGAGGAATTGGGAACGAACTGTCGCTGCCTGCCATCCGCACACGCTTTCCCGAACTGCGCGGCCTTCCTGGGTTCTTTCTGGTTTCCTGCCTTAAGGCAATGGGCTCGCTTGGCGCGGCGGCGGAGTTCTCCGAAGTGGCTGCTTTGCTGCCTGATTGTTATGCAAATCTTCGTCCCGCGATCTTGAGTGCGCTGACTGCAATTCAGCAACGGTACCCGGAGATATCTTTGGCTGGAGACCTGCTGCCCACTTTCGAGGGGATCGTGAACAATGGGGATCCACCGCTCTGCCGGTACCAGGCGGTGAGGGCGCTAGGTCTCCTGTTCCCGGTCCATGACGTGACCCCGTTCCTTACTTCTTGCCTCACCAGTTACGAGCGGTTGGTCCGGCTGGGAGCGATCGAAGCACTACAGGCGATGGCCCCGCCCGGCCTGCAAAAGGTGCTGGCGGCGCGAGCGTTGTCCGAATCGGACGAGGATGTGCTGCAGGCGCTGAACTGCTAGCGAGACAACATGACAGAAATCTCTCTTGAACAATACAGGCGGTTAAGCCAGCAGATCTATCAAAAGCTGGGCCTGCATTTTGACGAAAAGAAAATTTACTTTCTGAAAAAGCGAATTGAAAAACGGATGGAGGCCCTGGGCATCGAGGAACCTGCGGATTACCTCTTCATGATCAGTTATTCCGATCCGCACGGAGTGGAGATGCAGGCGCTGGCCAACCTGGTGACCACCAATGAGACTTATATGTTCCGCGAATACGACCAACTGCAGGCGTTCGCCAATCACTGCCTGCCGGAAGTGCTTTCCAATAAGCAGGCAATCGGGCAGCGCAGCCTGCGCATCTGGTCGGCGGGATGTTCCTCTGGCGAGGAGCCGTACACGCTGGCCATGATTGTGCAGGAAGTGTTCCCACAGGCGCAATCCTGGCAGTGCGAGATTGTGGCGACGGACATCGACGAGAACATGCTCCGCCACGTCGCAGTCGCGCGGTATGGAGCACGGTCAGTAGGCGAAGTGCCAGAGGAGTATCTGAAGAAGTACCTGACCAAGGAAGGCGAAGAGTGGGTTGTGAGGCGGCGCACGGCCGAACTGGTGCAGAGCCGCCATCTGAACCTGAATGACCGGACGGATATGCGGACCATGCGCGGCTTCGATTTCATTTTCTGCCGCAATGTCCTGATCTACTTCGACGATTTGTCGCGCAAAGCGGTTGTGGATCATTTCTATGCCGCACTCAATCCAGGAGGGTACATCTTTTTGGGGCACTCAGAGTCCGTGGGGCGGTCGACGACGGCTTTCAAGTTGAAGAGGTTCGAATCGCACCTTGTTTATGTGAAGGAGTAATATCGTGGACAAAACGAAAAACATCTTAATTGTCGATGACTCTGAATTTGTAAGAAGCTATCACTCCTACATTCTGGAGCAGGCTAACTTCCAGGTAATCACGGCGGTGGACGGCAGCGACGGCTTGGAAAAGCTGTACGCCAATCCATGCGACCTGGTGCTGACCGATATCAACATGAGTAACATGGATGGCTACGAATTCATCCGCCGGGTGCGCTCCGATGCAAAATATCGCGCCCTGCCCATCATCATCGTGTCTACTGAAAGCGAAGGCAAGGACAAGTCGAGGGGTTTTGAGGCCGGCGCCAACCTCTATATGGTCAAGCCCTCCTCGCCGGAAATGATGCTAGAAAACATCCGCATGATTCTCGCCGCAAATTAGAAAGCAAAGGAAAGGAGACCGGACAGTGCCGTTTTCGTTAGAGACAGTAGAAGCTACCCAAGTCCTGAAACTGGAAGGTGCCGTAACCATCCGCTACGCCGAAGCGCTGGCCGCCCTGCTCAGCGATATCCCCGATGATTGCTCCGCGCTTGAGGTGGACACGTTGGGATTGGAAGATATCGATACCTGCATTCTGCAAGTTCTCTGCTCTTTGCGCAAGACGGTCTCCGTTGTCTCGTTTCACAAGTCATCTGAAATCTTCTGCACTGCGGTGAGCCGGTGCGGCTTGGGCCGGGAATTGACAGCCAGACTGGAGGGGCAGTGAAAATAATTCTGACCGTGGATGATTCGGCGAGCCTGCGGCAGATGGTCGCGGTGGTGTTGAAAGGCGCGGGGTATAGTGTTGTGGAAGCCGTAGACGGGCAAGACGCGTTGTCGAAGATGAAGGGCCAGGAATTGAACCTGATTCTCACAGACATTAACATGCCGCGGATGGATGGCCTGGAGTTTACGCGGCAGTTACGGGCATTGCCGCAATACAAGTTTGTTCCCGTGGTGTTGCTGACCAGCGAATCGAATGCGGAAAAGAAACTGCAAGCGAAGGTGGCCGGAGCCACGGCCTGGATCGTGAAGCCGTTTGACCCGCTGCAACTGCTGGCGATCGTCAAGAAGGTGATGCGCTGATGTCAATCGACGTTATGGAGCAGATGCGCGGTGCGTTCCGCGCGGAAGCGTTGGATCTGTTGATCGAGCTGGATTCCGCTTTGCTCGCTCTGGAGCAGGAAGCAAATGACATAGCGGCTGTGCACCGCGTGTTCCGGGCGATTCATACAATTAAAGGCTCGGGCGCAACGGCAGGCTTTGTCCATTTGGCCAGATTTGCGCACAAGATGGAGGAGGCGTTTGACCTTGCTCGGGAAGGCAAACTGGCCGTCTCGCCTGCTCTGATTGACTGCGGACTGAAGGCCTGCGACGTGCTGCGGTTGATCATAGCAAATTCCGCCGGCGAAGAACTTGTTATTGGGGAGGTAGAGGCAACCGAGGCCTTTGTACGCTTCCTGCCTGCACCGCAAGAGGCCGCGGGCACGGCAGGATGTAAACCTCCGCCCGTGCGGTTGGCGCAGTCGACCTTTGAAATCACCTTTAAGCCGAATCTGGAGATGTTCTACTCCGGGGCGGACCCGGTCACTCTGCTTGACGATTTGCGGGCACTTGGCACTGCTCGGATCACCGCGCATGCGGAAGGCATCCCTGCGCTTTCCGCACTGCAGCCGGAGCATTGCTATCTGTGGTGGCAGATCCTGCTCATTACGGCTTGCAGCGAGGCCGAAATTAAGGAAGTGTTCGTCTTCGCGGAGGACGATTGCAGCATTCGGATCCACTTGCGGGATGAGGAGACGGGCGATCCGATTCTAGTGGAAAAGATCGCCATTCCCCCTTCTGGCGGACCGGCAGTCGATAGCAGAGAAGCGGCGTTTCTGAATACGACGTCGCAATGCGTGGAGATCATTTCCAACTGCTACCGGCGCATGGAGACGGAGGATTCGGACCGCGGGCCTATACTGGAAACCTATCTGCGCGCCATCAAGACGTTTTTGGCGGCGGCCCAATACCGGAAGTGCGCCGAGCTTGAGCAACCGTTGCTGGCGCAGATAGCCCTTCTGGAGGTAGCGGTGAATGCCGGCTCTGCTTTAAGCGCCAACAAATCCTCTGAACTGTACCATTCGTATCAGACTGTTGTTTCCGTGCTGGCAAGCCTCTCGCCTGTGCATGTTGTGGAGATTGCTCCCGAGCCATCCAATACTCCAGAGGCGGCGGTTGCTGCTGCGGCCCCCTCCACGATTCGCATAGATCAGGAGAAGCTCGATCGCCTGATGCGTATTGTAGGCGAATTGTTAGTGGCCCGTGGCGTATTCCCGACGCTGATTGAGAAACTGAACGGAGGCGCGGATTCGTTCATGGTGGCCAAGGATCTGAAAGTCGCGGGCTCCAATATCTCGCGCATCGCCGACGAACTCCAGTCCAGCGTTATGTCCATTCGGATGTTGCCGGTGAAGACGGTCTTCCAACGGTTTCCGCGCCTTGTGCGTGACCTTGCGCGCTCGCTTGGAAAGGAAGTCCAACTTGCGATCGATGGAGAAGGCATTGAGTTGGATAAGACGATCATCGAGCAGATCGGCGATCCCTTGGTTCACGTGATCCGCAACGCCGTGGATCATGGTCTGGAGTTGCCGACGGAGCGGATGGCGAATGGAAAGAACGCAATCGGCCAATTGACTCTGCGCGCCCGCCAGGAGGCTGGCGGCGTGGCGATCGAAGTGACCGACGATGGGCGAGGCATTGATGCCGGTGCGCTAAAACAAAAAGCTGTGGAGAAGGGCCTGATCACGCATGAGGCGGCGTCGGAAATGAGCGAGGACGCCGCATTCCAATTGATCTTTCTGCCAGGGCTGACTACCGCGGCGAAGGTAACGGCGGTGTCAGGCCGTGGCGTGGGGATGGATGTTGTGCGCAGCAACGTGCGCAACCTGCAGGGCACCATTGGAATCCGGTCGAAGCTTGGGGTGGGGACTACATTCCTTATCAAACTGCCGGCCAGCCTTATGATCTCGAAGGGGATTCTGTTGCAGGCCGGGGCTGAGGAATACATCCTGCCGCTGAGTAACATCCGAGACATGGTTAAACTGCCGCATGTCGAAACACACCAATACCGGGAACATACCCTGGCCGAGGTCCGTGGCACGACTTATTCCATCTTCAGCCTGGCGGAAATGCTGGGCTTGACAGCGGTCAGGACGCCGGAACTCTGCGTGGCGATTGTAGAAGCCGGAACTGTGAGATACGGCCTCGTCGTCGACAAATTCCTGAGCGAAGTTGAAGTACTGGTCAAGCCATTGTCCGGCAGCTTGAGCCAGTGCAAGGAGTTTCAGGGCGCCGCCATCATGGGCGATGGGCGCGTTGTGCTTGTGCTGAATGCGATGGAGTGCCAACGGCTGGAGCAATCGGCATGCAACTGAAACGCATGTTGAAAGAGAGAGCCATTTCCGCTGAAGCGCCCGCGAATTTCGGGGCAGGCAGCTGGAGTGCAACGCTGGCTGGAGTGATTGCCGACCTGGATCATTTGAACCAGCACACGGAGCAGGACTTCTTGCAGATTGGTGGGGAACTGAGTGGTTTCATCGAGGCCGCCAACACGATCTCGTCTGATTTGGCGGCGTTGATGAACCAGGAGGAGAGCGGAGAAAAGGCCAGGGCGCTGACAACCGCACTGGACCGTTTCATTGGGATGACGGAGCGCTATGCGGACAGAACTGGCCTCTTGGTTGGGATGCGCGGCGAGGCTTGCAGCCTGACTCAAACGCTGTCAGGATTCGAGAGCACCGCCAGGACCTTCGATGCTATTTGTCTGTTAACCAGAATCGAAACCGCACGGCTGAACAGCACCAATGTTGAGTTCGCAAACCTGGTTGAAGATGTGCGTTTAATGGCTGACAATGTGCGATCCAGGGTGAAATGCGCAATCGAGGCCTCGGAGTTGCTGTTGCCGCCGATCGAACTGGCGATGTTGAAGATCTCAGCCCTTGAAGCTGGCCTAGCCCAAGACCTGCCCTCTGTGAGGATGGGGGTTTCCGCTATTCGGGACATCCATGACCAGGCCTACGATTCCTCAGTGAGACTTGGAAATCAATACGCTGCCATTTCAAGCGCATTCAACAAACTGATCGTATCAATTCAATTCCATGACCTTACGCGGCAACAGGTGGAGCATGTCATTGAAATTCTGCGGCTTCTCCATGCAGAGGCGGAGGGCGGAAAAGCCGGTGCCTGGAACGGCAGACGCGGGGCC
The DNA here is from genome assembly GCA_903881085.1 of uncultured Acidobacteriia bacterium. Classification (GTDB taxonomy): domain Bacteria; phylum Acidobacteriota; class Terriglobia; order Bryobacterales; family Bryobacteraceae; genus CAIRSA01. Next base: position 20,696 of record CAIRSA010000322.1, on the reverse strand, counting down.
GTGAATGTGCTCGCACTCCAATCGTTGCAACTCGCGCATGCGGAGGAAAAGTTTTCCGCTTCCGTCGGTCTCATCCTGCAAAACCTGCAACATATCGCCGGCAGCGTCAAGGATATGGCGCAAGGGAGTCTGGAACTTTCCGGCAGCAGCCCTGATAATAACGAATCATTGCGCATGCAAATGGAAGCGGGTTGCACCATCATCCTGGCCAGCCTCAGCCATTGCGCCGACGCGGAATCCGCCGCGCGAGTTACGAGCGAAAGTCTAACCGGAACCATCGGCGAAGTTCGCGGGCCTATCCTGGAAATTAATGCTATCGAGAACCAAGTGCGGATCATGGCCATCAATGCGGCCATCCGCGCCATTCAAATCGGAACAGCGGGTAATCCGCTCTGCGCGCTGGCAGGGAAAATGGGGCAGGAAGCCGCTCTAACCGGAGCTGCCTCGGAATCCTTAATTAATGCCCTGGATTTGATCGGTGAGGCGGCTTCCCATTTGTCCGCGGGCGCTGGACCAGCCGCCGGTAGCGATCATGGAAATGACTTAGAGGGAATGCGGCTGCAGGTGGCAGCGATGCACTCATCGAGCGCTCAGAGCTTTGCGCAAATCGCACAGATCGTTTCGCGCGGCGACCGGCTATGCGAAGACTTGACGGCCGCATGCAGAAATTTTGCTATTGGCACGCCCTTCTCCGAAGCGGTGAGCCGTGCGCGGTCCGCGCTCAAGGAGATTGGAGAAACACTTCGTTCCGGCTTGCCGTTGGACGAGACGGGAGCGGATGCCGCGGATTTGAAAGACTTCACCAAGCACTACACTATGCAGTCCGAGCACGAGGTACACGAGGGCGCTATGCAAAATGCGACGTCCGGCCCGCCTGCCGAACAATCAAAGGCTTCACCGGATGGAGGAGGGATGGGAGACAACGTAGAGTTTTTCTAGTGCAACGTGCAACGCAGATGGCCCGGATAAGTTCCCTGATCGATGCCAGTTCGTCCGAACGGAGGGGGCATGCAATTCGTGTGACAGCCGCCGCTTGGGATGTTGCTTGCTTAGGATGCCACGGGCTGACGGCGGAACAGCGGAGGTTTGCGATCCGGGAGAAACTGCACGTTCCCGTGCAATGGGCGGAGGAACTGGGGGTAGAACTACTGCTGGAACCGCACGGGATCGTAACGGATTCGGTGGAGGGGATGGCGGAGCTGCTGGAACTGCTGGGTCATCGTGAGTCGGTCGGGATTTGCCTCGACACCGGTAATAGCTGGCTGGGCGGAGGCGAGCCGCTGGAGTTCATCCGGCGCTTTGGAAAGCGCATCCGGCATGTTCACTGGAAAGACATGGGCGCGGAGTGGCTGGATAGGCGGGGTGAAGTGTTCGGATGCGGAATGGCGACGATTGCGCTGGGGGATGGTGTAGTTGGGATTCCAGAGATTGTTGATGCGCTGGAGAGGATCGGGTTTGACGGATACACTACGTTGGAAGTAGCCGGGGAAGAAAACGTGAAGCGGTCTGTGGCGAGACTGAAGGAGTGGAGTAGCCGGGCTGCTGGGGCGCGTTAGACTGTCCCAATTGCGGCCAAGGTTCGCGCGTACTCTCATACCCGCTCCCACGGGCGGCGGGCAGCTACAGCGCCGCTAAGGCGTTCGGCTTTGGGTGTCTTGAATAAGCCATGTGATACAATCAGGTTCCATAATGGATCAGCCGGCGCCAATTACTCAAATTCTGGAGCGGGTAAAGACGGGCGACCAGGAAGCATTATCTGCACTGATTCCGTTGGTCTACAGCGAGCTGCGGCGCATGGCGGGATCTTATCTTCGCGGCGAGCGGCCGGATCATACGCTTCAGCCGACGGCCCTGGTTCACGAAGCGTATATGCGCATGGCCGCGCAGGATCATCCGGACTACCAGTCGCGGGCGCATTTCTTCGGTGTCGCGTCTCAAATCATGAGGCAAGTTTTGGTCGATTCCTCCCGCAGACGAAAAGCAGCCAAGCGGTCGGAGCCCAAGACTGTGATTGATTCACTTTCGGGTCCCTTGACCGGATTCGACCTGATTTCCGCTGTGGACGATGCGCTGAAAACTCTTGAAAAACAGGATGCCCTGAGGGCCCGGCTGATTGAGATGCGCTTCTTTGGCGGCCTGACGGCAGAGGAATCGGCGGCTGTGTTGAACCTGCCTGTACAGACGGTGCGCAGCCAACTGCGCGTTGCCCAGGCGTGGCTCAAACGGGAACTGGACCGCGAACATGCGGCTAAGCCTGCCTAATAATTTCCTCCCAATCTCGCAAATTCGGCGAAGCTTTTGCGCCTGTACTTTGTGGTGAGCAGGCCCTGTTTGGGCTTCGAATGGCCCTGACATGAAGAAGGAATACGAATGCCGCGCGAGCGTTTGAGCACAGCCGAGGAGCTATTCCTGAGGGCGGCGGATCTGGACGCCCCTCAACGAGAGCAGTTCCTGCGCGCCATGTGCGGCAACGATGCCGCTTTGCGTGCGGAAGTGGATGGCCTGCTGAGCCACGACATTTCCGATTGGGACCCTGTGGATGTCGCTATCCGCGAGGTGGCTGTCCACCTTTCAGCGGACGATTTTTGGATCGGCCAGCGCATCGGCGCTTATCGGATCAAACGGGAACTGGGTGTCGGCGGTATGGGCGCGGTGTATCTGGCGGACCGGGACGATAAGCGCTTCGATAAACAGGTCGCCATCAAGATCATTCACCAGGCCATGGACACTGCCGGCCTGCGTGCTCGCTTGCTTGATGAACGCCGGATTCTGGCGGCGCTTGATCATCCCTACATCGCCAAGCTGATCGACGGCGGAGAAACGGCGGATGGAACGCCGTACTTCGTTCTCGAATTCGTCGATGGACTACCCATCACCCATTACGCGCGGCAATGCGCCTTGGGACGGAATGCACGATGCGAATTGATGATCCGCGTCTGCGAGGGCGTTTCCCATGCGCATCGCAACGTGATCATCCATCGCGACCTGAAGCCGTCGAACATTCTGGTGGACACCAACGGGACTCCCAAGCTGCTGGACTTCGGCATTGCCCGTCTGATGGATCGTGATTCGGGCGAGGCGTCTGGTGCGCGTGAATTTACGCCTGAGTACGCGAGTCCTGAACTGGCGGCCGGCGAGCCAGTGGCAACGTTTGCCGATGTCTATTCGTTAGGCGTTTTGTTGTGTGAGCTTCTCACTGGTTCGCGGACATTGGCGGAGGGCGTCTTGCCGGGCGACCTGGAGGCAATTATCCGGAAGGCGACGGCCGCAAAGGCGGTCGAACGCTACCAGTCGCCTGATTTTCTTGCGGCCGATCTAAGCAACGCTTTGAGGCGTTTTCCCGTTTCCGCCCTGCCCGCGACCCTTGAATATCAGGGGCGGCTGTTCGTTGCGCGAAACAAGCTATCCGTGACGCTGGTGGCGGTTCTTTTGGCGGGCCTGATTGCGATTGCCGGCATTGCGGCGTTTCAGGCGCGCCGGGCGGATCTGCAACGCCAGATAGCGGAGACGGAGCGTGGGAAGGCAGATGCCCGCACTCAAGAAGCCGTCGAGGCACGCGAGCGGGCTGACCTGGAACATGCAGCCGCTGACGCATCCAAAGCGTATGCTATGGCCCAGACCACCGTTGCCGAGCAGCGGTTGCAGGATTTCACTGAGGTGACAGACACCACCATCCACAGCCTGAACGATGCCCTGGAACGAATGCCCGGTGCGACGCAGGCTCGCCGGAAGATGGTGGAGGATGCGCTGCGGTCGCTCGACAAAGCGCGTGCAAGCAACCCGGATAACCTGCCGTTGCAGCGTACGGCTGCAAGCGGCTATCTGCGGTTCGCACGCCTGCTGGGGGCGCCGGAAACCGCCAACCTCGGGGATGAGAGAGGATTTCTGCGGAATCTTGCCCAGGCGGAGGCACTGACGAATCAGCTGCTGTTGCGGTATCCGGGCGACCTTCCGCTGCAAGGAACTTGGATTGACATTCAGCTTACCCGGGCCGACTTCCTGTTTAGCGGCGGGCGTCCGGATGCCGCAGCGAAGCTGGTTGACCAGGCAACGGTTCGTGCCAGGCAGTGGTGCAAGAGGTCGTCAGGCGCGGTTGGCGCAATCCGTGGAGAAGCCTCGTTGCACATGAAGCGTGCTTTCCTTACTGTTCCGAACGACAAGGTGAATGCCGTCGAGGAAGCGCAGACAGCGATTGACTTACTGCAGGCCATCCAACATGTGCGCCCCAATGACGACGGGTTGTTGCAGGCCCTCGCTGGCGCGTGGGCCGTTAAGTACCAGACGTTGATCCACCAGAACGATCCACGTGGCGTCGAGGCGAATCAGAACGCGCTGCGGCTCCGCGAGGAACTGCTGAAGCGGCGTCCGGAGGATGTCGTATTGCTGCGGACGCTTTTCACTCAGTACCGCACTGCCGGGCAGTTCGCCATCTTGAAGGGTGACCTAAGCGGCGGCCGAAAGCACTACCAACGTGCTGTGGAACTGGCGGTTTCGCTGCGTGCGGCCGACCCCGCTAACGAGGGTGCAGTTGGGGATCTTGCCGATGCCTATTTGAGCGTCGGGGCCATTGTTCTGGACAAAGGCGCCAAGGAAACAGAGGATTCGATTCGAGTTCTTCGGCCTGCGGTGGCCATCTATGAGCAACTCATGCGGGATCATCCGACACCCGATAGTCAAATCGGACTGATCCAGACACACGAATTTCTAGGGCGCCGCTTGCGTGTGACTGGCGATGCCGCCGGGGCGTCCGCCAGTCTGGAGCAGTCACTTTTGTTAGCGCAGGACCTTACTTCGCGCTTCCCTGACAATCAGCAATATCGATTCAATTTGATGCGATCGACGGAAGCATTTTTGCCGATCAGCGCGCGTGTCTGGGGCATCGAAAAAGCATCCGCGCATGCAGCGCAATTTCTGGAGCGTTCCGCCGCTTACACCGCCTCCGTCAATCAGCGCCGTTATCGGCCCCTGCTGTTGGCTGCCGCTGGCGATATGTGGGAGGACCAGCCGGACCATAATCGCGCATGCGCGTTGTATCAAGAAGCCTGGGCAGCCTGGGCACGTATCCCTGAGTCTGACAAAGTGCCGGCATGGGTGGCCCGCGAAACCGGCTCTCTACGGGCGAAGCTCGAAGGCTGCAAATGAGACTCCTCGGCGGTAGTCCTGAAAAATTGCTGGTCTCTGCCGCAAAATTTCCGTACCGTTCGCGCCTGTCCTGATTGGAAAGAGAAGACCGTTGCCAAGACTTTTGGCAGAACGCTTCTCATCATACCGGAGGCCAGTTATGAAAGCGAAATTATTAGCCCGTTTCGCAGCATCTGCTCAGGCCGCTTCCGCCGCTTCTATCATCGGGACTATCGGAACCGTGGTCAGTATCGCCGCAGGCTCGTCAACGCCGATCGCCGCGAAGTTCGCGATGGAGAAAGCCCTATGAAGCCGTTCAAGCTCATGTGGATATTCGGAGCGCTCATGATGGCCACTGTGTTTGGGCTCTCCTTTTATCAACGGTTGGTTGCGGGCCGTGCCGCGGAGGCCGTCATTCACCTAGGTGGAACAGCCGAGGTGAGTAAAGAGCCTCCAGGCTCCCTGGTTTCCGTTGACCTTTCAGGCAGGCCTGTCACCGATTCTGATATTGCTACACTTGTCCCGCACTTTCAGGCGGTGCAAGGGCCTTCGACTCTTGATCTCAGCCGCACGCGAATCACCGATGCCGGGCTTGCTCATCTTGCTGTGATCGATCATGCGGCGACCCTTAACCTTAGTGGCAATTCGATCAAAGGTAGCGGGCTGGTACACCTTGCGCTGCTGGGGACGGAAAGCACCGATTCAGGGGCTGCCGACGTCAGCCTGAATCTCTCAGGCTCTTTGCTGGACGATGCGTCGCTCCGCTTCCTGGTTCCGATTACACACCTCGCCAGTCTCGATCTTTCCGGCACTAAGGTGACCGGCACTGGGTTCGCGCAGTTGCGCGGCATGCGCTATTTGCACAACTTGACTCTCGACAAGAGCTCTGTGAGCGACGCGGGCCTGTCTGGTTTGGAAGGCTGGAGCCACCTGGACGAAATCAGCGTTGCCAATACGCAAATATCCGATGCGGGGGTGGCGCAGTTGCGGAAGCTCGAAGGATTGTGGGCGCTGAATCTGAAGGGAACGAAGATTACAGATGCCTGTGTTGCGACCACTCTCGCTGGGTGGACGAAGCTGAAAGGGCTTTCACTTGCGGACACCGGGGTGAGCAACGATGCGATTTTGAGACTTAAGCAGGCTGGCACGCTCACTTCGCTAAACCTGGAGGGAACCGGTGTGAATGACGAGACCATCGCCAGGATGGCTGGTTGGCGCAACCTGAGTACGCTCTCGCTCGAACGGACGCAATTGACCGAGGCCGGATTGCTTTACCTGGCCCAATTGCCGGACCTGGAACGCTTGTACTTTGCCCCCAGTCAGTTTACGAATGAAGCCGTCGCCCGATTGCAGCGGAAACGGCCCAAGCTGAGTATTGACCATTGAGAGCGCACGAGAAGCCGCTCACCTGAGATGATCTATTGAGGAGTCTCCGCTTACGAAAGACATGAACACAGCCAGCGGCCAGCAACAGGAGTCTGCGTGGGACAAGACCGAGCGCTTGTTCCTGGCCGCGCTAGAACTTCCTGAGTGCGAGCGCGCCGGATTTCTGGAAAGTCAAACCGCTGGCGACGCCGCGCTGAAAGAGGAGGTGGCGTCGCTGCTTTCTTACGATTCGGGGGCAGGCTCGCTGCCCGAAATGTTCGCGGCTGCTGCCGCGGAATTGGCGCCATTCCATATGGCGCCGCAGTGGGGACAGCGCATTGGCGCCTATCAGATTGGCGAGCCGTTGGGCGAGGGTGGGATGGGTATTGTGTATCTCGCGACTCGTGCCGACGACGAATTTCAACAGAAAGTCGCCATCAAAGTCATCAAGCGAGGCATGGACACGAATGCCATGCTGGCGCGGTTCCGCCAGGAACGCCAGATTCTGGCCAACCTCGATCATCCCTATATTGCCCGATTGCTGGACGGTGGTTCGACGGAAGGAAACCAGCCATTTTTCGTGATGGAGTATGTCGAAGGTGGGCCCATTGACGGGTACTGCAAGTCGAACAATCTGACGATCCGGCAACGCTGCGAGTTGTTTCTGCGAGTTTGCGAAGCCGTAGCATACGCGCACCGGAACCTCATCATGCACCGCGATTTGAAGCCCGGGAACATATTGGTTACGCAGGATGGTGCGCCAAAGCTGCTCGATTTCGGCGTTGCGAAACTGTTTGACTCAGGAGCGGGGGATGAGGCACATACGAGTCTGACTCAGCGGCCTCTAACGCCGGAATACGCGAGCCCCGAACAGGTACGGGGCCTTGCCGTAACTACCGCCACGGACACCTACTCGCTGGCCCTGGTACTTTATGAAATCCTGACCGGAGCGCGTGCACGTGTTTTTGCTGACCGGAGCCCGTCGGAGGTGGAACGTATCGTCTGTGAGACGGCGCTACCGCGAACCTCCTCGGCCGCTGGCGCGTTGCCCACGGACCTGAAGAATATTCTGGCGATGGCGCTGCGGGTAGAACCGGAGCGGCGTTATTCTTCGGTGGAGCATTTCGCCGCCGACATACAGCGTTACCTGGAAGACCGGCCCGTTGCGGCCAGACCGGATACGTTGACTTACCGCGGCCGCAAGTTCATTCGGCGTAATCGGGGCGGGGTGGCGGCAACTGTCCTGGTGATGATGAGCATTGCGGGCGGGGTGGTGTTTTCCTTGCGCGAAGCCAGTAACGCCAGAGCGGCAAGAGTCGAAGCCGATGCATCGAGGGTGGTTGCTGAACGGGAACGGAACAACGCGCTGGACCATGCGGGAAAGGCCGAGTTGTCGCGCGCTGCCGCGGTTCGCGAACATGCCACGGCAGAGGAGCAGCGGGCGCTGGCTCAGACCGAAGCTCATACGGCCCGGGCAGAGGAGCAGCGGGCGAAACAACGTCTCACTCGGATCGTGGAACTGGCCAATCATTCGCTATTGGATGTTCATGGCGTGATTGAACGCCTGCCCGGAGCGACCGCCGCCCGCGAGTCGATTGTGAAGACCACGCTCGCTTACTTGGAAGCCACTGGCAAGGACGCGGGTGCGATGGATGATCGCTTGCGCCTGGCGCTGGCCACGGCCTATTTCCGAGTCGGGGACATTGAGGGAAATCCGGAAAAACCAAGCCTGGGGAAAACCAAGGAGGCGCTGCAAAGCTACCAACGCGCGCAAACGCTGCTGGCACCACTCATGAACAAAAGGCCGCACCAACAAATAGACGTGCTCACGTTGTTTATTGACTTGTTGAGAGCGCAGGCAAAAACTCTCGAGGTTCAAGGACGACCCAAAGAGGGCATTGCCCCGTTGTTGCAGGCGCTCGACGCTGCCAGGGAACTTGCCAGGATGGCACCGGATGATTCGAGGGAAGCGGATGTCCAGAATTCCCTGGTCACCGCATACCGGTCAAGCCAGCCGGAACAAGCGATGGTTCATGCCCGGCAAGGCATCCTGAGCTTCGCCGGCCTCGCGGCCCGTCAACCTGACAACACGGAATTCCGTTGGGGACTATCGACCGCACACAGCATGCTGGGGTCGATGCTTTCCGAACGGGCGGATCTGGACGCGGCGCTTGAGAACTTTCAGGCGTCCATGCGTTTGCGCGAAGCCATTGTTGCGAGGGACCCAAATGATATGCTCTATCGCCGTAGCCTGATGATCGCTTACGGGCAGGTGGCTTCCATCTACATTCATGCTGGCCGCGGCGCCCAGCGCAACCCCGCGGAAGCAAGGGTCTATTTCCGGAAGGCTGTCGCTATCGGTCAAGCTATGGCTGCCTCCGATAAGAACGACCGGTTGGCGAAATACGATTTGGCGTCGGGTGAACTTCGGCTGGCTTCGCTGGAATTCACACCGGCTACTTACACAGAGAATCTCACGTTGTTGACGCAAGCCGGGGTTTTGCTGGAAGAGTTACTGCGAGACGATCCTCGTTCCATAAGGTATCTGCAGGGGCTCTCATTTGTTCATCTATACAAAGGATCGACGTTCGGCAAAGCAGGCGAGGACGCAGCGGCATTGACGGAGTTCCGTGCCGCGCTTGCCAGGTTTTCCTTGCAGCTGGAAGCGCAACCGAGGGACATATTCGCTACAGGTGGCTGGCTGTCCGCGGCGAAGGAAGTCACGCTCCTGCTGGCCAAGCAAGGGGATCGCGGCGGCGCAAGGGAACTGGCGGAGAAGGCCGTAAGCGTGGCGGGATCCCAGCCTGCTACAGCCGCCGCTGCGATTCGTGGCCGCCGGTTGGCAGACGCTTTGCTCACGCTGGCGACCATCGAACTTCAGTTCCACGATTGGAGCGCGGCGCGGACACATGCCCAGCAGTCGGTGTTGGAGTGGAACAAGCTACTTGGGCCCAATAATACGCCAATGTTCTTAGAGGAGCTGGCGAGTGCCGGGAAGGTGATTGCAGAGAGCAATCGTCAATTGGGGCTACATTAAATGCGCCGCCCGTGAAGACTGCCTTTTCTGATCGACAATACCCTGAAACAATTCCCGCAGTATCTTCACGACAATCGCGCTCGCTTCTGCTTGTTACTTATACGGAGGCATTTGGCAGGAACTGGTAGCGCAGGTGCGGCTTACCCTCTCTTCGTCGTCCCGCACGTCGGGCTCGCGCTGGGCGTGGCATTTTCGCTAACACCGGAGCCGCTGGTGACTTACTGCTTCTTACTGCGCCATAAGTAATAGAATGGCACACCCGCCGCGCCGAACAGCAGGGCGATGGTCGAGACTTTGGGCTGGTTGACCAGGGCGTCAAGCAGGAACCAGACGGACACGATGAGAAACGCCCATAGCGTAAAGGGGTAGCCCCACATCTTATGCGGCCTGGGCAGATCGGGCAGCTTGCGGCGCAGCACCCAGACGGCGGCCACACTCATCGTGTAGAACACCCACGCCGAGAGGATCGAATAGTCGGCCAGGGTTTCGTACGAGCCGGTGATGATTAGCACCCCGCTCCACAGCGCCTGCACGGCGATGGCGAACGACGGTGTATGGAAGCGTGGATGAATGTGGCCGAACTGGCTGAAAAACAGTCCGTCGCGAGCCTGCGCGAAGGGGATGCGCGCACCGGTGAGGATGCAGCCGTTGATCGCGCCGATGATCGACATGAGCACCACGATCGAAAGTGCCGATGCGCCGATGGGGCCGGCAACACGCTCGGCGACCGTCGCGCCGACACGCTCAGCGGCGGCGATCTCGGACACGGTCATCACATTCATGTAGGCCACGTTTGCCGAGACGTAGAGCAGCATCACGGCGGCCATGCCGAGCCACAACGAGCGCGGCAGATTGCGCTGCGGTTCGGTCACTTCGCCGGCGATGAAGCTGACGTAGCTCCAGCCGTTATAGGCCATGAGGCAGGCCGCCATCGCGATGCCGTAGCCGCTATAGGAGACGACGGGCGCTGCCGCGGTCTGCTGCGTTATGTGCGGAGCCGACAGTGCACCAATGATCAGCAGCAACAGTCCACCGATTTTGAGCGAGGTGAAGATGCGCTGCACCCAGGCTCCTTCGCGCACGCCGATGTAGTTGATGGCCGACAGCACAGTTACCAGTGCGAGCGAGATGGCCACGCGCTCCCACGGAGAGAGCGGAATGAAGTGGGCGAGGTAGATGGAAAATCCAGTGGCGAGGAAAGCCGTGCCAGCGGGTATCACGGCGATGACGAAAACCCAGCCGCAGAGGAAGCCCCACATTTCGCCGTAGGCTTCGCGCAGGTAGACGTACTGGCCGCCGGTGTGCGGCATCATGGCGCCGAGTTCGGCATAGGCGAAGGCGCCGAATGCCGAGAGGATTCCGGCCACGACCCACACGCCGACGATGGCCGCGCCCGAGGGCAGGCTGCGGGCTATGAGATTGGGCAGCAGAAAGATGCCCGACCCGATAACGATGCCGATGACGAACATGGTTGCATCGAGCAACCCGAGCTTACGGGGAAGTTGGTCCATGGGTCTATCGCAGTGGCCGGGCGTTCTGCTTGATGTAGTCGTTGACGCGTGAGCCGCCGGCGGATGGCCCGATGTAGTGGAATGCTTCGGCGTATTGGACTCCGTATTTCTTGCCGAGTTCGCGGTCGCGGGCGAGGACGAATTCGCGGATGTAGTTGCGGTCGGCGGTGCGGTCGTCGTTGCCCAAGAGCGGCAGTTGCTTGCCTTGTTTGGCGAGTTCCGCGCGCAATTGAGAGCCGTGATGGCCGCCGGGACCCTTGGCGACGTTACAAACATTCGCCTCGATTTTTGTTTCGACGGTGGCGCTGATGTCGACCACTCGATTGATGTCGGGATGGCGGACGTAATAGTATTTTTCGGTGACGGCGCGGGCGGGGAAGCCGGCGGCGATCTGTTCGGGGTAGTCGTGGACGCGGCCTGCCATCCAGCAGGCGGCCTCAACGCAATGGCCGAGCACGTAGTGGTCGGGGTTCTCTTCGTCGTGGCCCCAAGGGTCGTAGCAGAAGACGGTATCGACTTTGAGGAAGCGGAAGAGGAAGATGAGGCGGCAGATGAGTTCGTTGCGCGAGATGTCGCTCATGCGGTGGTTGTTGTAGTTGAGGGCGAAGTCTTTCTGCAGGCCGAGGGCGCGGGCCTGTTCGGCGACTTCGCGTTCGTTGCGCAGGACGTTTTCGCCAACCGTGCCGGGGACGCCAACGTCGTCGCCCATGTCGTCGTTGGTGGCGCGGATCATGTAGCCGGTGTAGCCTTCCTTGATGAGCTTGGCGACGGTGCCGCCGCAGAGCAGGGCGACGTCGTCAGAGTGCGGCTGGATGGCGGCGAGGACTTTGCCTTTATGGGGCGTGCCGGCGGCTGCGCGTTCAAAAAATGGAGTGGAGGAAGACTGTTGGGCGAGGCCACTGATGGGGAGCGTGATGAGTCCAGCTACGAAATTGCGCCTTTGCATATCTGGACATTAGATAGCAATTGCGGGGCGGCGTCAATGGGTGGGGGCGGATGTGTCGATTACGGCGAGCTCGATCTTTTCGACCTGGATGTCTTCGCCGATGCGGTAGGACGGGCGGTTCAGCACGCGGATAGAGATCTGGTTGTCGCCACGGCGCAGCAGGGACGGCTGGACTTCGCAAGCGATGCGCAGAAGCTTTTGATTGGGGTCCACTTTGTAATTGCCATTGCCACCAGAGGCCGGCTGCGGCTTGGGGGAGAAGATCTGCGGATCCTTCCAGGCTTGTGGGGTGGGTTGGTTCAGGGGCTTGCCGTTGAGTGCGATTTCCAGGCGGTCTTCGGGGCGGGCCTGAAAAAGCACGATGGCAAGCGTGGCGCGGGGGATCGCGGTTTCGTAGACTCGCAACGGGAACACGCTGGGTTGGCCGTGATTCTTGAGAATGGCGGGCAGGGGCTGATGATCGTTGCGGTTGAAGTAGCCTTCGGCCCACGGATAGCCGCCGCGGCGTTCCACGGAGAAGAGTTTGTTCTTGCCGCGCATGGTCGCCAAGTCGCCAATTTCTGTGTAGGCCTGGTGCTGGGAGGCCGGTGCGAGCGGGGTGGTCGGAGCGGCGGCCCAATTAAAGGTAGTGACAGAGTCCGCGCCTTGTTCGAGCCAGTTGGTGGCCACGCCGCGAAAGAACTCGATGGGCGGATAACGGTACCCATCGGTGGCGTGATGATCATCGAGGCAAGGCGAGAGTTTGACGCGCGGCCCAACGGCAGCGCGGATGGGGCCGACGTCGACGGTCATGGTGCGCGAGCCCAGCGTGAGCAGGTCGACCAGATTCTCTGCGCCCCAGGCGGCGATGTCGAAGCCGTCATCGCGGCAGCCGCGCAGTGTCTCGGGGACTTTCGCGGCAAGCTGTAGGCGGCGTCCACGGCGGCGGCCAACATCGGTGAGCATGCGCCGCGTCATGCGCAGGAAGTCTGTAACGTTGTGGCGCAGTTCCCACTGGCGGCCCGGCGGAAGGCAAGGCACGTGGCGGGCGAAATCGATCTGAATGCCCTCAATATCGAGCGTTTCGGCGATTTCACGCAGTATTGCAAGTTTGTGTTCGCGCAGGCCGGGCGAGGCGGCATTCCACAGGCCCTGCCACCACCAGGAGCGGATGACCCAATCGGGATGGCTGGCTTTGACTGGGTTCAACGTTTCCATTTCCAGGCCGCCCTGGGGGCGGATATCCACTTCGCTGAAGCGGTGGTTCCAGAAGATTTCCAGCTTCCGTTCGCGGCAGGCGGCGAGCATTGCGGGGACCCATTCGAAGCTCTGCTTGCGCCATTCCACCAGCTGAAGATCTGGGCTGGGAGGCAGCAGGCGGCTAGGGTAGACGGCGAAGGTGTCGCCGAGTGAGACGTCCCAAAAGATGGAGTCGATCTGCGAGCCGGGTTGGTCCACATAGGTGAACAGATAACGCAGCCATTCCTGCGGTGGGAGCTTCACGTGGCGGTGGTCGGCCGCATCAAACTGGACGCGGATGCGTGGGCGGCGTGCGGGTTGTGCGGCAGGCAGCGCGAGCGGGGAGGCTAGCAGTGTCTGAAGAAACTGACTGCGCTTCATCCCTTTTACACTTCGTCGAGCGGGCGCGTGGCGTCGCCGAATCGGGGCAGGCGGACCTGCATCTTGTCCATCATGGAAAGATAGAGGCGGCACATCTGGCGGTCGGGCTTTTCGTTGTATTCGAGCACGCGTCCGCCCTTGATGCGGCCGCCTGCGCCGCCCAGCAGGACCACGGGCAACTGGCGCGCTTCGTGATTGCCGGTGAGCATGCTGGAGCAGTACAGCAGCATGGTGTTATCGAGCAGTGTGCGCGGGCCTTCCTGAATTGCGTCGAGCTTGCGAGCGATGTAGGCCACCTGTTCGAGGAAGAACTGATTTACTTTGAGCCAATCCGCAGTGTCGGAATGGGAGAGCAGGTGGTGGATCATGTAATCGACGCCCAGATTGGGGAAGCGCAGCGAGCTGTGGTCGTTGTTCAGCTTGAGCGTCGTGATGCGCGTAGTGTCGGTCTGGAATCCGAGCACAAGGATGTCGGCCATGAGGCGCATATGCGCGGCGATGTCCTGCGGGATGCCATCGGCGGGGCGCGCGAGGTTGGGTTTATCGAGCGTCGGACGCCAGCCTTGCAGTTGGCCTTTTTTCCCGGCATTAGCGATGCGCTGTTCTACATCGCGCACGGATTCGAGGTATTCGTCTAGCTTACGCTGATCGCCTGCGCTGATGCCGCGGCGGAGCGTGCCGGCGTCGGCCAGAACGGCGTCGAGCACGCTCATGTCGCCTTTGTTGACCTCGTCCTTAAACAGGCGGTCAAAGGCGAGTGCGGGGTAGATTTCCAGCGGCGTAGGAGAGGTTGGCGAGCTCCACGAAATGTGCGAGCTGTAGAGCATGGAATAGTTCTTGTGAACCGAGGGGTTCGATTTTTCGCAGCCAAGCACAAGGCTGGCGACTTTCGTGGACGCGCCGTAACGCTGGGCCAGAAGCTGATCGATACTGGTGCCGGAGCGGATTTCACCTCCGGAGGCGAGTGGTGCACCGGAAAGCAGGTTGCCGGTTTGCGAGCTGTGGATGTTGCCCTTGAGCGCTTCCGCGTTGAACAGTCCGCGAATGACAAGCATCTTTTCGCGAAAGTCGTTGAGCGGCGCGAGCACCTTGCCCAACTGCATCTGGCGGCCTTCGCCCTTGGCCCACCATTCCTTGCTGTGAAAACCGTTGCCTGAGAACAGCACGGCGAGTCGCACGGGGGCATCGCTGGAGGCTTGATTGCGCGCGGGCGTGTCGCCCCAAACCGGGAGCGATTCGAGCCACGGCAAAGCCATGCTGACGCCGAGGCCGCGCAGCATGCGGCGGCGTGAGAGGCGATGGTTACTCTTGTTGCTGTTCATAGTCTCGTCCTCGAATTTCGCGGAATTGGCGGCTGGCTACGATCATATCAATGGCGGTCTGCACATGGAAGCCGGTGGCTGCCAGGCGCGACTGCATTTCATTGAGCAGGGGTTCGTCTGCAAGCTGGACGGCGCGGCCAAGCGAGTAGCCCAACAGCTTACGGCAGAATTGGCGCACGAACCGGTCGCGGCCGGTGGTGAGCAGATAGTTACGGAGGCCTTCGACGCCGTTGAGTTCGGCGCCGTCTTTGACCTTGGCTCGGTCGTTGATGAGGCGGTTGCCGAGGTCCTTTTCGCGGTAGCGGCCGATGGCGTCGAAGCGTTCCAGCGTGTAGCCGAAGGGATCGATGCGCGCGTGGCAGGCAGAGCAGCGCGGGTCTGAGGTGTGTTTTTCGGTGAGCTGACGCACGGTCAAGGTTTCGGTTGCTTCGTCAGTGGGGAGCTGCGGCACGTCCTTCGGCGGACGTGGGAGCTTTTCGCCGAGCAGCACTTCCATGATCCAGTTGCCGCGCAGAATGGGGCTGGTGCGCGACGCGCCGGCTTGTTTGGCGAGAACCGCAGCCTGGCCAAGAATGCCTCCGCGGGCGTATCGGCCGATGCCGTCGACGCGTCGCCATTCCGGTCCGTTGATGCCGGGAATGCCGTAGTGGCGGGCGAGCGCTTCATTGAGGAAAGAATGGTCTGCGTTGAGTAACGAGAGGATGGAGCCGTTGTTGCTGAAGAAGTCGGCGAAGAAGCGGATGGGCTCTTCGTACATTGCGGCGCGCAGTTCGCGGAAGGTTGGGAAGTGGCGCTCGCTCTTTTCATCGAGCGTGTCGAAGCCGTGCAGATGGAGCCAGGCTGCCCCAAACTCCGTGCCCATGCGGCGTACGCGCTCATCGCGCAACATGCGGTGGGTCTGCTTCTGCAGTTCGGCGGTTGTGCGGAGTTTTCCGGAAGCTGCGGCGGCGCGAAGTTCGGCATCGGGCTGTGAGGACCATAAGAAGTAGCTCAAGCGGCTGGTCAGTTCGTAGTCCGTGACGGGCGCCGGCAGCTTGCCGGCCGCGACGTTTTCCGTGCGGTAGAGGAACGCGGGCGCCACCAGCACTCGGGCAATCATTAGTCGGATGGAATCTTCGTGTGGCAGTTCCTGCTGGCGGAGTTGGCGATACAGGGCGCGCAGTTGGTCTTTCTCGGCGGTGGTCAGAGGGCGGCGGTAGGCGCGATCGGCGAAGTCAACAACGGCGTGCACGTGGCGTGGTTGGCTATCGATCAGTTGCTGGCGGAAGGCCTCGGCGCGGGCTTGAATGGGTTGCCGCATGGGCTCGAACTTCGAAGGGTCAGCGTCCTGCGTGGCGAACTGCCAGAGTTGTTCGAAGGCGTCTACCAGGGTTAGCGCGTCGCGCGATACGTAGTGCAAGTCGGACCATAACTTGTCGAGACGGGCCTTCTGTTCATGGGTGAGGATGAGTCGTGAGAGCGCGTCGTCTTCGCGGTAAAACTGGGTTAGAGTGACCACTTCATCCACCGGCACCAGCTTGGTATAGCACAGTGCCGCAGGGAACATCTGGAGGAACTGATCGAAGTCTGCCTCGACGCGTTTACGCGCGGCAGAGTGGGCATTCACGATGACCGGCGTTGCGACGGCGATGGTCTGGTTGTTGGAGCTCCACTGGCCTTTGGCGTCGCCGACGGTGGCGCCGGTGAGGAGCAGACCTGGGGATGGAGTTGGCTTTGCCGTGAGCACCTGGAGCTGGACTGAGCCTTCCAGGCCGCGGGTTTTATCGAGCATGCCGGTGGTGACGAACTCGCTGATCGAAACCAGGTCGGATGGGAGGCGGACGGCGACGACGGAGGGCGCCTGGACGCAGATGGAGGCTGCGTCGTCGCAATTGCCGAACAGGGCCGGGCCGAGGCCCCACGCCACGGACGGTGGAGCCTTTCGAGCGGGCGGCGCGGTGGCGGCTGGCGCTGTGAAGAGCGGACTACCGAGGGAAGTCAACTGGCGGTAGAGCGCGGCATCGGGAGTTGTGTCTGTGCTCGGTGGCGGCTCGGCGGTGAGCAGCGTTTGCAGTGCTGCCGCGAGTTGCCGCCGTTGCTGTGGTGTTTCGGCCAATTGCCAGCGGGCGAGGATGGAACCTGCGGGCAGCACGATGTGGCCGTCCGCAGCCGATACCGGTTCCGTATAGAAGTGCCAAGGGCCGTTCGGATTGGCGGCCAGTATGTTGGCGGAGACATCGGTTCTTAGGGACCAACGCTCCTGGGGTTGGTTGAGATCGGTCAGGTCGAATTCGAGGTCAGTGAGGGCGCAGGAGAAGTTGCCATCGCGCGGGCCAATGAGGACGGAGAGCAGATCGCCGGGGAGCACGCGGACGCGATCCAGACGGAGGGGGACTGGCGTGGTATTGCGGGCTTCGCCTTTGGCCAGTTGCTGGCGGGCGTTGCCGCGGCGCAGTTCGAGCGACCATGTTACACCGGCACCGCATTCGGGGTTCGCACGGGTAATGGCTCCTTCGATTTTGAGTGCGGTGGCGGCGGGGCTGAGCCATCCGACGGCTGCCTGTTGCGATTGCGAGGGATGTACGGCCACTGCGTGTGGCTTCATGATGCCGGGTACGCGCACCTGCTGGTTGGAGGCGTTGGCGAGCAGCATGGGAAATTTGGGTGAGCCCCAGCCTTGGACGAAGTCATACGTGCCGGTCTTTTCGATTTTCTTAGTTAGTAAGTTGAGTTGTAAGTTAGCGGGGGTGTTGATGCCCAGGAAGCTAAACCAGGCTTGGCGGGCTTCAGCGCTGCTCGAGTCCGCGTCGGGCTGGTCAGCGGCGAGGAGCGATTGTTCAGTGGCCGAGAGCATGCGGGTGCGGCGCTCAGTTAGTTCGTTGACATAGGCGGTCAGGTCGCGCAGCAACACGGGCGGGCGGCCGGGGATGACGAGCTTGGGTTCGTGCCACACGACAACATCATTGGCAGCGCCGTCACCGGCATCGGAAGCGGTGAGGTAGACCGTGACCTCTTTGCCTGTCGGTGGGGCGGCAAGTTTGAGGCGAAATTCCTGCTGTTCGACAACCGGGTTGACGGGTTCCATCCAGGCTTTCGGGCCATCCACTTTGCCGATGTGGCCCACGCTGCTGAACTTCCACAGCGCGTTTTGCCAGCGGGCGATTTCCATCACCATGCCGTCAACGTCGGTAGGTGTGGCGTTGCGCCAGCGGGCGCGCAGGCCGTCGAGCAAAGGCGAGGGGCGGGAACTTTTCAGTAGATTTATGAGTGCGGCGAGATACTTTGCGCTGAGTTTGTTCTGGCGGGCCACACTATCAACGGTGGTTGTTGCGGAGGTGGTGCGCAGGGCGAGCGAGGCGAGCAGATACCTGCGCAATGGCAGGCCGCCGCCGCGGTTCTTATCGAGTGCGATGCCTTGCTGCGTTACTGTTTCAGCGCCGCCCGATTCGGTGAACTCCTGATAGAAGGCGCGGATCGCAGTCATCGTCTCGTCGGTCAAATCGCGGCGCGAAGCGGCGGAAGAAAAGCGGATGCCATCGGGGAGCAGCACGGCGTGGCTGGCGATGGCCTTGCCTGCATCGAGATATTTGGTCACCAGCGACGGTGAGATGGCGAGCGCGTTGCCGGTGTTCATGAAGCCTTCGCCGGCGGCTCCGTCGGCGGGGAACTCCTTGGCTGGTTCGAGCGAGGCGACGCCGGTCAGGTCGCGAATGGTGAAGGTGTACTCGGCGTTGTTGAGGCGGCGCAACACCACTGGCCCCGGGTCGCCGGCCTGCTTAAGCGCGGCCTGGCTGAGGGCACTGTTGACCCAATTGATCAGCCGCGTGCGTTCGTCTGCGCTGGGCTGCGGCATGGTCTTGGGCGGCATTTCGCCAACATTGAGCTGTTCCACAACCTTCTGCCAGATGAGCGGATGTTTCACTACTTCGTTGAATGAGGCGAACTGCTGTAAGTTCACGTCGCCGGTATGTTGGGCGGCGGAGTGGCAAGCCAGGCAGTAGCGGTTGAGCAGCGGGCGGATGTCGCGCTGGAAGATTGCCTCGGTTGAGGCGGGCTGGGCGGAGATGGCCTGGGGCAGCAGAGCAACCGCTAAGAGTATGATGGTGAGGACGCGCCGGATCACCCTATCCACTGTAGTTCATTGCGGCGCGCGGTTCCAGTTAGATGGTTCAGATGGAATTGTGGTCAACGATATGCTTCGTCCACTTGCGGCACTTCTTCTGTGTGGGCTCGCTTTACGGGCCGATGCGTTCGCCAGTTTGCGAATGCGCTGGCGCGAGGCGCTTACCGGTGGCAAGGCTGACCTCACGCTGCCGCAGGTTCGTTCGCGCTGCAACGGCGGTGATCGAAATAGATGATTCGGTAACCGTGGAGCAGTTAACGCCGGCGGTGGTATTGCGAGTGGATGGAAGTGACGCGCGCGGAGCTACGCGGCGTGTGCGGTTGAGAATGGGGTCCTGATGCAGAAAGTAACCTGGGAGTTCAAGGCGCGATTTCGTGCCAATGTATATGGCTGGGATGGATCAAGTCTCGCCATCAAGCGGCTGAAGGAGGCCGTTTCGGAGATTAAGAAGGCCGCTCGCACTGACGCGGTGGCGGCGGCGGATGGGGCGGTCAGTCTGTTCGAGCGGTTCTGGCCCGCGCTGGCTCATGTGGATAGCTCGTCTGGTGCTTTGGGCAGCGCTGTGCGTTGGACGCAATACGAACTGCTGCCATTGGTGATTGCCGCGCCTGCGGATCGCAAGACGAGGGACAAATGGCTGGAGCGGCTCTGGCAGGCGGTTGAGGAGGATGGGGTCGATTATCTTTCGGTGATGGAGGAACACTGGGGAGAGCTGTGTGCGTCGCCGGCGGTGGCGTCAGAGTGGGCCGATCGGTTTGTCGGCCTGCTGCGGACGAACTGGTCCGATCCTCAGGCGAGAGGCTACGTGAATGCGACGAGCCTTTGTCTATCGAGCCTGTTGGGGGCAGGGCGGCATCAGGACCTGTGGGACTTGTTGGCTATTGCTCGTTGGCCGTCCTGGCACTGCAGGCAATTCGGGATGGACGCGTTTCTGGTGGAAGGTCGGATCGATGATGCTCTGGCTTATACAGAAGCGAGCCGGGGATTGAACCAACCTTCCCAAGAGATCGACGCGGCTTGCGAGCGCATCCTGCTCGATGCCGGGCGGGCGGACGAAGCCTTCAAGCGGTACGGACTCACTGCAAGTGAAGCGGCCACGGGCGTCGGGACATTTCGAGCGATTGCGAAGAAGTACCCGCAGCGTGATCGGGGTGAGATTCTGCGCGGCCTGGCCGCATCCTCTGGCGACACCGGCCGCTATTTTGCAGCGGCGAAAGACGCGGGATTTTATGATCTTGCGCTGCAGTTTGCGAGAGCGGGGCGGACTGATCCGCGGACGTTGAGCCGCGCCTCGCGTGATCTTAGCGAAAAAGAACCTGTATTCGCCATGACGGCTGGGCGGTTGGCTGTAGAGCGATTCTTGCAGGGGTATGGCTATGACGTTACGCCGTTGGATGTGGTGGACGCGTACGGTCATTTCGTCGCTGCCGCGGAACGGCTTGGGCAGGGAGAGTCCGCGACGCGCGATGCCAGGGCAATGTTGGATGAGGCAAAGTCAGAGCAGCCCAAAGCGTTTGTGGCTGCGATTCTGCGAGCAATTCCCACGGGTTCTCGGTAACAGTTCACGTACCCTTTCCGAATTGTCTGGACAAAACCTGACAAATCGTTTACGCTATGGTGGATGACTGCGAAATTGGTACGCCGCGGCGGCAAGCAACAGGTAACTGCAAGCCGTCATTCGCACGTACCGCCT
>CAIRSA010000321.1 GCA_903881085.1 uncultured Acidobacteriia bacterium | reverse complement strand
GGTAACAGTTCACGTACCCTTTCCGAATTGTCTGGACAAAACCTGACAAATCGTTTACGCTATGGTGGATGACTGCGAAATTGGTACGCCGCGGCGGCAAGCAACAGGTAACTGCAAGCCGTCATTCGCACGTACCGCCTAACGGAGAAGACCTTCGGCGGCAGTTCGAGAGACAGCAGCGGGAGATTGAGAAGCTCCGTGATCTGCTTACCGAACGGGATCGCCAAATTGCCGAGCGCGACCGTCAGATCGCCGACGCCGAGAAGCAGATCATTGACGCCGAAAAGCAGATTGCTGATCTGGAGCGCGAACTAGCTGGCCGACGCAAGAATTCCACCAATTCCTCCAAACCTCCTTCCTCGGACTTCGTGGCCAAGCCCCCGCCGGTGCATACGCGGCGCAATAAAAGCCGTCGCAAACCGGGAGGCCAGAAAGGACATCCCGGACACCATCGTCCGCTTGTGCCAACAGAACAAGTTCAGCAAGTGATCGCCGTCCTTCCGGCATCGTGCAAGCATTGTGGCGAAGCCTTGCCGCAATCCCGGGAGCAGATCCAGGCCGTGGGCGAGCTACACCGCCACCAAGTGACCGAATTACCACCTATCCAGCCTTATATCATTGAGTACCAGTGCCACAAGGTGGCCTGTCCGTGTTGTGGCGAAGCCACCCGCGCAACCCTGCCCGCCGAAGCGCAAGGGGACTTCGGACCGGAACTGATGGGGCTGACGGCTTTCCTGACCATCGTCTGCCGCATGCCACGCCGGGTGGTGGAAGTGTTCCTGGAGCAGGGGCTGGGTATTTCGATGAGTCTGGGCAGCACCCAGAAATGTTGGGAGCAGGCCAGCGCTGCAGTGGCCGAGCCCTGCGCGGAGTTGGAACGGCAACTCAAACACGAGCCGGTGTTGAACAGCGATGAGACGGGTTGGCGCACCAATGGGCAGAGACGTTATCTGTGGGCGCTGGTAGCCAGCCAATTCGCCGTCTACACGATCGCTAAAACACGGAGTTCCGAAGTGCTGATTCAATTGTTGGGAGCTGTGTTTTCGGGCATCCTTTGCAGCGACCGCTTTAGCGCCTATTTCAAGTATCACAAGGGACTGGCGCAACTGTGCTGGGCACACTTGAAGCGCGACATGCTTGGTATTCAGGACTTCGCCAAGACCTCTGACGCGGAGCGATTTTCGCGCGATGCCTTGGCATTGTACGCCAGCTTGTTCCGCTTATGGCACAAGTTCAAGAGCGGCTTGATTGACCGCAGCCAACTCATGCAACGCTCTGTTCCATTGCAAAAGCGCTGGTTCGCGCTCGCCGAAAACTATCTCGATAGCCAAGACAAAGACGTGTGTAATCTGGCGACCGCACTCTACCAGCACGGCGACAAGCTGTTCACCTTCTTGAAGCATTCCGGCGTGGAGCCGACCAACAACATTGCCGAGAGGACCTTGAGAACGGCTGTCCAGTTGCGCAAAACCATGTTCGGCAATCGGAGCAAGGAAGGGGAGTTGGCGATGGCTCGCCTTCTCTCGGTTACCCAAACTTGCCGAATCCAGGGCCGCAGTTCACTCACCTATCTCAAGAACGCGATTATTTGCCATCGCCGTGGCCAGACCGTGCCCTCGCTGCTGCCGCCACGATAGCACCCCACCTGAACTGTTACGGTTCTCGTTGGTGAGAAGATTCGGTTCGATGAGGCGGCATTACTTGCCCGCAGCACGCTTAAGCAACGTGGCGATGCCGGTCAGGCCTGCTCTTTCGGCAACAGCGATTGGCGTTCGCCCGTTCGAGTCTTTCAGGGTCAGGTCGGCGCCGAGTGTTAGGAGTGTTTCGGCGGCATTCAGCTTGTCCATGGCGACTGCGATGTGGAGAGGTGTTTGCGCCTCGTCTCTGGTGCGAGCATTCACATCCGCGCCCTGCTTCACCAGTTCGCGAATGACCTCGATGTTGCCACCCAACACAGCATCTTGGATTGGCTGCATGCCTGCCTGACTGACGGCGTTTGGTTTTGCGCCGCGCGAAAGTAAGGCGCGTACCGCTTCGAGATCACCCTTCAGGGCAGCGTCGGCAAGCCGCGTGGTGCCGCGTGTGCCGACTTGATTCGGATCCGAGCCCAGCGAGAGCAGCATTTTTGTGAGATCGGTCTGGCGGTGCATCACTGCATATTCGAGCGACCATGGCATTGGGCCATCCGGTTTTTGAAGGGTCTTCTCGCCGGCATTATGGAACAAGTAGAGGCGGATCGTTCCCCGGGACTGCATGTCCGTAATCTTGTCAGCGGCATCGTAGGCGGTGCGGCCCTGGCGGTCACGCGCGTCGCGATCCGCGCCGGCGTCGAGCAGCAGGCCGACGCAATGGACCTGGCGCGCGTCGATTGCGATGTGTAACGGCGGCAGGCCGTTTTCTTCGGGTTCGTTTAATTGCGGGTGCTGCGAAAGTAACGTCTGCAACCGATCCTCGTTGCATTTGCGGGCAGCTTGATGCAATTCTCCTGCGGGCGCGAGGGCAAGCGATGCGAGCAACGTGACGATGGTCCGCATAGTGACAAGCTATCAAAGAGACAGGCGATATTCAATTAGGAATGGACAACAACCATCTGGTGGATTTCCAGTTTGGGGACCGTGAGGGTGAGTTGGCCATCGCGCCAGACCGACTGCGGAACTTGTCCTGAGGGTTCGAGCGTCACCTTGGCTGGCTTTTTCGGAAGGCGGATGCTTACTTGTAATGGTCCGATGGGGGCAATGCTTTCCACGATGGATTCCGTGCGATGTGGGCCGGAGGTGTTGATCAGGTGCACTAGCAGCTTGCCCTTGTTGCCGGCGACGGAGACGTCCACAGTTTGGGAACCGGTGACTTCTACCATTGGTTGCGGAAACAGTTGGCGCACAATTTCACTGAGCGCTTCGCGATCGGCTTGTGCGAGGATGGAAGCGATTTTGCCGCGTCCGAATTTGACCATGGATGGGGTTTCGGTGGCGAAGAGTGCGGCCGTCTTGGGGCCGATCAACAGCAGGTTGCCGCCGGCTCGGGCGTAGTCTGTCAGGCTGTCCTTAAATTTGGGTTCCAGAAATTCGCATTCTGGCACCACGATCAGGGGGTATTCGGAGAGGCGGCCTTGCAGTTGGCTTTCGCTGACGACTTCGACGGAGTGCTGGCTTTCGACCAATGCCTGTAGGATTCCATCGACCTGCGGATGGCTGCGGTTGAAGAGGCCGTTGATTCTGCGGTAATGCGCGGCGGTGGAAAATAGCACACCGATCTGCGGGACCGGTTCGGCGTGGTGGCAGAGGGCTTGGCGGGCGCGACAGAACTGGGCGACCTCAGCCATGACGCTCAATTCGTTGACACGCACGGCGCCATCGCGATTCTGTGTGAAATAGGCCTGAAAGCCGCCGCCGGAGGCGAGCACAATGGCCGCTTCGCGCTGCAACTGGGCGGCGTTCTTTGGCTTCCTGGTTGGTTTGATGGTGAAGCTCCACGCCATCATGTCCCACGTTTTGCCCTGGCGGGCGAGATAGCGGGCGGCCATTCGCGCGGAATTGACTGCATTTTGATGATCCAAATCGCCGGAGAGAAAATCGACCGGCAGGGTGACGGGCTCGGGCATGTGATCGGTGTATGCCCAGTTGCTGCAGATTTGAAATTCGGGATTGGTTTTCTTCACCTCAGTGATGTAGTGGCGCGCATACTTGCGATAGGCCCGACGGTTGAATTCGAGGAATTCGAACCAGTGCGGTTCGCCTGCTTTGCGAGGAACGTCCTCAATGCCGGTCTCGTCGCGGAAGGCTTTGAGGGCCGCCTCGCTGTAGTCGGCAACGGCGCCCCAGCAATCGCCATCGATCCAGATGCCATCGATTCCGTAGCCGGCGATTTCGCGTAACTGCGGGATCATGAGCTGGTCCACATAGGGGCCGAAGAACGACGTGGCGCCTTCGTGCGGTTTGCCGTCGGCCTTCACCACGGCCCAGCCGGGCTTGGCGGCAGCATGGTTGTCGATCACTCCGGAGTAATGCACGTAGAGCGCGACTCCGCGCCGCGCTGTCACTTCGCGCCAGAGGCGCAGCGGATCGCCGATGATGCCGGGCGCGGGGTTGCCCACCTTGGTTGGATAGCTGCTGTAGCCGGGGTGGCCTTTGCAATCGATCTGAAGGTAGTCGGGGTGGACCATGTCGATGATGGCTTCAATCATGGCGGGCGTTGTGTTCTTGCCCACTTCTTTGCAGTCAGGGCCGGCATGGAAATCGAAGTGGATGCCGAGAAAACTTTCGGCCCGCGTCAAGCGGCGGGGGGCGGCACTCGCGAGGCTGGCAGCGGGGAGGGCGGCTGCGCAGCGGCGCAGGGCGTCTCGTCTGGTTATCGAAGAGTCCATGCTTACAGACTATTCCAATTGGATGGCATACACTAGGCATTAAATATGCTTCGCTCTTCTTTTCGCCTGGCTTTGCTCGTTTTCGCTGTGCCGCTTTGTTGTTTGGGGTGGGCACAAAATTATCCTGCGCCGCCATTTTTACCGCCTGCGGGGCATCCGCGGGTGTACTTTATGGCGAAGGATCTGCCGGCGCTGCGGGCCAATACAACGCAGACGCAGAACGCGGCGGCTTGGGCGGGCCACCTTCAGAATTTGAAGAAGGGCACGGATGGGGTGCTAGGGAAGCTGAGCGTAGATTCGGCGGTGCTTTCGGTGATTGAAAGCTACGCCTTCGATTACGCCTTGAACGCAAATGCCGAGAGCGGGCGCAAGGCTATTTCGGCGATGCGCAATTACTTGAAGACGGCTGTGATTCCGGCGAAGGATTACAACAATGCGGGGCAGACGGTTTTCACGATTGCGGTGGTTTACGACTGGTGTCATTCGCTGTTGAGCGCGGAAGACCGGCGGGTGCTGCACGATGGCATGCTTGACACGGCGAAACTGCTGGAGATTGGTTGGCCTCCGACGAAGCAGGGCAATGTAGTGGGGCATGGGCCGGAGGGGCAACTGATGCGCGATCTGATGAGCGCGTCGATTGCGATGTACGATGAGTACCCGGAGCTTTACAGAATTGTTGCGGGGCGCTTTTTTGCGGGAATGGTCGAGAACAAGAAGTTTATGTACCAGGCGCATATGCATCCGCAGGGCAGCCATTATGGGAACTATCGCGGACAGTGGGAGATGCTGGCCACGTGGCTGTTCGACAGGATGGGGTTGCCGCAGGTGTTTGGCCCGGACCAGCGTTGGTTAATGTACTGGGCGTTGTATGCGCGGCGGCCCGATGGTTCGCTATTGCGTGACGGCGATACGCATATCAATAACAACGTACCAGGCACTTACTACTCGGAGCCGGGGCGGACGATGCTTCTTGCCGCCAATTACTTTAACGACCCGTATCTGAAAGGCGAGGCGTTGCGGGAACTGCCGGAGCTCAAACCGACCAGGCCTTATCGCAATCAGGGCATCTCGCCGGTGGAGATTCTGGTATTCAATAAGCCGGAGGTTGCGCCGCGGCCACTGGCTGAGCTTCCGTTGACGCATTACTATCCGTATCCGAAGGGCGCAATGATTGCGCGCACAGGCTGGCAGGACGGCTTGAAATCGGCAGCGGTGTTGGTAGAAATGAAAATCAACGAGTGGTTCTTCACTAATCACGAGCATCTGGATGCGGGGGCGTTTCAGATCTACTATCGCGGGGCGCTGGCCACCGATTCGGGCTATTATCAGGCGGCGAAGGACGTGACGGAATCGCCGGAAAATAGCGGCAGCAGCGGCTATGCCAGTGCGCATGACTACAACTACAACAAGCGGTCGATAGCGCATAACACGATCCGGGTTTTCGATCCGGATGAGCGTTTAGAAACCAAGCGTTGGAAGACGGCTTCGCCAGTCAACGACGGCGGCCAGCGGTTGCCGAACGCGTGGATTGAGCCGCAGGAGCATGCGGAGTTGATGGATCCTGCGAACGGATATCACATCGCAAAGATCCTGGGGCACGGGTTTGGGCCGGACCAGAAGACGCCGGACTATACGTATCTGAAGGGCGATTTGACGAATGCTTATTCGGCAAAGATGAAGGCCTATGAGCGGAGCTTTGTGTTTCTGAATCTGAAGCAGGCAGAGCATCCGGCGGCGTTGCTGGTTTATGATCGCGTGGTATCGGCGAAGGCGCAGTTCGCGAAATCGTGGCTACTGCATGGGCTGGAACAGCCGCAGATCAACGGGAATCGCGTGGTGTTCAAGGACACGCGCAAGGGCTACACGGGCAAGCTCACCTTTGACACTGTGCTGCCTGAGGCGGACGATACATCGATCAACGCCGTTGGCGGGCCTGACAAGGAGTTCTTCGTTGCGGGCGTGAATTGGAAGGTACTGCTGCGGCCCAATGGGAACAACGAAGGCGGTGGATGGCGTGTGGAGGTTTCGCCGAAGACGGCGCGGATCGAAGATGTATTTCTGAACGTGCTGCAGGTGGGCGATCATACGCCTGACGTGGCTGCGCTGCCGGTGCAACGTATTGATTGCGGCACGCACACGGGGCTACGGCTGGCCGATCGGGTGGTGCTGTTTGGCAAGGGGCGTGACCGGGTTGGTGCGGCCGTGACATTCACTGTGACAGGGGCTGGTACTGCGAAGATTCTGGTGTCCGATTTGAAGGCGGGCCGGTGGAGTGTGGCGCGGGCAGGGAAATCGGATATGATCGTCACGGTGGCAGCGGAGGATGGAGTTGCTTATTTTGATGGCGAGGCGGGGATTTACCGGCTTAGGCCGTTGTAACCCTTCTGAGTTCGTGCTGCTGTGAGGTGAATGGCTATGTTGCTATCCATTGGACGAATTGTTTGTGTTGCCGGGATGCTTAGTTTGCATCTGACCGCGCAGAGCATTACGGGACAGATATCGGGCACTCTGGTTGATCCAGCCGGCGCGCTGGTGCCCGGTCAAGCGGTGATGCTTGTCAACGAACTGGATCGGCAGACGCGCAACTTCACGACGCAGACGAATGGCGAGTTTCTGTTTACCGATCTGGTGCCTGGGAACTACACGCTGCGCATCTCGCTCGCCGGCTTCAAGTCGTATGAACAGCGCGGCATCAACGTCAGTGCGCAAGAAAAACTGGCGTTGCACGATATCCGTATGCAGGTGGGCGACGTGAACTCTGCAATAACTGTGGCGGCCGATACGGCGCATATCGCGACAGACAGTTCCGATCGCTCAGTGTTAGTCGATACGCTGCAAATTGAGAACACGCCGATTCGCGGGCGTGACTTCATGGGTCTGATGCAGACAATGCCGGGAGTAGTGGATTTGAACACGCACGATGCGCGCGGATACAACGCGGGCATGCCGACGATCAATGGCGGACAGGCGGAGAAACTGAACATCAGTCTGGATGGTGTGGCGTCTGGCGATCCAGGCAATCTTACCTTCAGCGGGGCGATTGCGCCAAGTATGGATGCGATTGGCGAGGTGCGGTTGCTGACTACCAACTTTTCGGCGGAGTATACGTCGCGGCCGGGCGGGCAGATGAGCGTGACCATTAAGAATGGGACGAAGGAGTTTCATGGCACGGCTTATTACTTCTACCGGCATGAGTCGCTGAATGCGAATGAGTTTTTTAACAACCAGACAGGAACGGCGAAGCCACTCTATCGTTACTTCAATCCGGGTGGGACGATTGGCGGACCGCTGATAATCCCTGGGACCAGGTTCAACAAGGCGCGGAACAAGCTTTTCTTCTTCTTTTCGGACGATTATTTGAAGTTTCAATCGCCGGTGGCGTTGGGTAAGCAGACCATGCCCACGGCGCTGGAACGGGCCGGAAATTTCTCGCAGACCACCACGACTACCGGTAAGCTGATTCCGATCAAGGATCCCACCACGGGCGCAACTTTTCCGGGGAATATCATGCCGGCGAGCCGCCTTTCTCTGGCTGGGTGGGCGGTGCTGAATCTGTTTCCGATGCCTAATGCGACCGATCCGACCGGGCAGCGGCAGTACAACGAACTGAACCAGTTCACACTGAAGAATTCGCACGAAGACCGCATTCTGCGGGTGGATTACAACATTGAGCCGAGGACGCAGATGTTTGTGCGGCTAGTGAATGATTATCAGCAGCAGGTGGGGTCCTCGGGGGCGATTCACGGCGCGAATTCGACGTGGGGACAGTTGGAGACCAAGTATGTAGTACGTTCGGCGGGGGCTGTGGCGACTGTGATTCACACCTTTGCGCCGAATATGGTGAATGAGTTTACAGCTGGGATTAACAGGACGAATGAGGGTTCGGCCGTGGACGATGCGGCTTTGGCAACTAATCAAATTGCGGCGTTGAAAGGGCCGGGCGGACAGACGGCTACGCTACCGGCAAGCTATCCGGGCATCGCTATTGATAATCTGATTCCGCAGTTGTACTTCACCAATCTAAATCCGCAGTCGGCGGGGCAGGGGATCACGAACGCGCCAAACTGGTCTTACAATACTTCGTTCCCGGCGGTCTATATTTACCAGTTTCTCAATATCTCGAATAGCCTGTCGTGGATCAAGGGATCGCATTCCATGAAGTTCGGATTCTTTCTGGAACGGATGGCGCGTAACAACGGATTGCCATTTACTTATGGGACGATGGGCACTTACTACTTCGGCGCAGATACGGCGAGCTCGCATGACACTGGGTATCCGTATTCGAACGCGCTATTGGGGACGGTGCAGGCCTACGGACAGGACGTCGCGCGGCCCTTTAATCATGGACATTCTAACATTGTCGAGTGGTACGCACAGGACAGTTGGAAGGCGGGGCGGCGTTTGACGCTGGAAGCAGGTGTGCGGTTCGGGTATCCGGGGAGCATCCGGGTGGATGGCGGCACATTGGGCTTCTTTGATGCGGGTGGGTACAGTGCGAACAGCGTTGGGCAGGTGCTGTTTCCAACGATGGTGAATGGGCAGGCCGTGGCGGCGAACCCTCGTACTGGCGCGGCGTATCCATCGTCGCGAGCGGCGACATTCGATCCGCTGAGTTACTCTGCGAACGGGTCGCCCTATTCAGGAATGGTGCAGCGGCAGGGGATCGGGTACACGAACTCAGCTTTAGAGGTCGGGCCGAGGCTGGGATTTGCGTGGGATGTAACGGGCAATGGGAAGACGGCTCTGCGTGGCGGGTTCGGTGTGTTCTTCGGCCGTGCGCTGACCACGGACAACAGCCAGGCACCGTTGACCGCGCCGCCGGCCTATCAAGCCCCGGTACGATACAATGCCACTTTTGCCGACTTAGTAAGCGCCCAGGGGTTCCTGAGTCCGCAGAATGTCTATGCCGGGCAGGATTACAAGAATCCATTCACTTACAACTGGAGCTTTGGAATCCAGCGGAATCTTGGAAAAGGGATGATGCTGGATGTTGCCTACGTGGGCAACTCAACGCATAACAAGTTCTCCACGATTGACACCAATGGCGTAGCGCCGTTAACAGACTGGACCCCGGCGGGTGGGGCGAATCCGCGTTATTTGGATCCAACTACCGGTGGGAAGGCTTTCTATACGGCCAATCTGATCAGGCCATTCCTGGGGTATGGCACTATTAACACCACGTGCAGTTGTGGGGCTGCTAACTATCATTCGATGCAGACGCAGTTTAACCGGCGCATGGGCAAGCGGCTGCAGTTTGGCGCGAACTGGACGTGGTCGAAGACGATGAGTTACACGCGTGGGCCGTGGACGCCGGACTATTTGCAGTACGCGACAGTAAGTGGAAGCCGACCGCAGGTGGTGAACATCAATTACTCGTATCGTGTGCCGAATGGCAGCCGGATTTGGAAGAATGCGCTGACTGAGGCGGTGCTGGATGGTTGGCGGTTGAATGGCATCACGAAGTTGATGGCAGGCACGCCGCTGACTGTCGCCTGCACGTCGTCGGGTGCGCCGATTGGATATTGGACAGGCACGCCGACCGGCGGCATTCCGTTCCGCTGCCAAATGGATGTTTCCGATCCATTCATGCCTGCGACTTCTCCGTGGCCCACGAATGTACCGAAGGATCGCTACTATCCGTTGAATGCGGCCAACTTTCATCTGCCCGCGGCGAATTCGCTTGGCATTGGCAACACGCCGCCTGTTTTGTTTTTGGGGCCGGGGATGGCGAACTTTGATTTCACGATGTTTAAGGATATTCGTTTGGGCAACGATGGCAAGCGGCTGCTGGAACTGCGCGCGGAGGCATATAATGTCTTCAACCACTTCAATCCGGCGAATCCGAATACCTCGCTAACTTTGAATTATTCGAACGGCGCGAATACCAATGCAAATTTCGGAACCATTACAGGCGCGCTGTTGCAGGCCCGGCATATGGCGCTGGGCGTGAAGTTTAGGTTTTAATAAGGACACATTTATGACTGCATCATCTTTGAGAAATTCGTGGCTGGGACAGCTTCTGTTGGTTGGATTTTCGGCCGGACTGCTGGCTGCCCAGCCAATCGGTCCGTTTGAGGATCATCGCGATATCGGCGTGACGCCGGAGAAGGGGAAAGTCGAAGTCGACGGCAGCGCGGTGCGGATTACCGGCGGAGGCGCCAATGTTTGGGCCGCGGTGGATGCGTTCCATTTTGCGTGGAAGAAGGTCTCGGGCAACGTTGCGATGTCGGCTGACGTGCAATTTGTGGGTGCGGGGAAGGTCGCGCATCGTAAGGTGACTTTGATGGTGCGACAGAGTCTTGATGCAGACTCGGCCTATGCGGGAGCAGCGTTACATGGCGATGGGCTTACATCGTTGCAATACCGGCCGGTGGCGGCAGAGGCGACGAAAGAGGCTCGCCAGGAAGCGAAGTCGGATCTTAGCGGGCCGGTGCGGCTGCGCATCGAGCGGCGCGGCAATAATTTCGTGATGCTGGCTGGGAAGCCGGGCAGGGAGTTGACGCGCACGGGGCCGGAGGTTACGGCGATGAGCGGCCCAGTGTATGTTGGCCTCGCCATCTGCTCGCATGACGCCAATACGTTGGAAACGGCGATAGTCACGAATGTGACGATTGAACCTCTGCCCGCTGCCGCGGCACAACGGCAATACCACAGCAAGATGGCGATTTTCGATTTGAAGACGCGCATGACGAAAGTGATCTACGAAGCAGACCGGACCTTTGAGGCGCCCAACTGGTCGCTGGATGGGAAGACGCTCATGTTCAATAGCGGGAATCGCATGTATCGGTTGCCGGTGGATGTGGCGGATCCGAAGCCGGAACTGATCAATATCGATGCCGGTCTGCGTGTGAATAACGATCACGCTCCTTCTCCTGATGGCAAGTTGATTGGGTTTTCGGCAACGTCGGCGACGTCGCGCGGATCGCAGGTGTATGTGAGCAACGCAGATGGTTCGAACGTGCGGGTGGTAGGGCCGAAGGTGCCGAGTTACTTTCATGGCTGGTCGCCCGATGGGAAGTATTTGGCCTTTGTGCATCAGCATGCGGGGCCGAATGGCGGGCCGGTGAATTACGATATCTTCCGTGTTTCCGTGAATGGTGGTGAACCGGAGCAGATGAATTCGAACACCGGTTATGACGACGGGCCTGAGTATTCTCCGAATGGAAAGTGGATCTATTACAATACCGACCGCAGTGGCGGCTGGGACATCTGGCGAATTCCTGCGGCGGGCGCGGGGCCGAATGACGAGAAGGCGCAGCAGGTGACCAGCGATGATCTGGAAGACTGGTTCCCGCACTTTTCACCGGATGGAAAATGGATGCTGTATCTGTCGTTCCCCAAGGGGACCAAGACGCATAACGAAAAGATGGCGGGCATGCAGTTGAGGATGATGCCGGCGCCGGGGGATAAGTTGCCGAAGTCGCCGAAGATCGAGGTAATGACGACGTTTTTTGGCGGGCAGGGGACGATCAATGTGAATTCGTGGTCGCCGGATTCGAAGCGGTTTGCGTTTGTGATTTATGAGCCGATGGGGGCTGGGAGCGGCGCGGCAAAGCAGTAGGGTTGCACCGGCTAGAAATTGGGAGTAAGTTATGGGTAAAATGTTACCTCGATCTTCCACTTCCAATTCCCAACTCGCTTCATTCCAACGATGCGTGCTTGTGCTTGCAATCTGCCTCGTCCTGCCAGCATCCCTATTCGGTCAGCGGGGCTCCATCACAGGCCGTGTCACCGACGCGGCAGGCGCTGTCGTTCCGAATGCGAAGGTCACGGCAACTGGCGCCTCCACTGGCGTCAGCACCGGCACTTCGACCAATGAACAAGGCTATTACTCTATTCCATTTCTGATTTCTGGTGAGTACAGCGTCAAGGTGGAGGTACAAGGCTTTCAGACCGCGGTGGAATCGGGCATCAAGCTTGAGACCGAGCAGGTGGCGCGGGTGGATGTAAGCCTTAGAGTTGGCTCCGTCTCCGAACGAATGGAGGTTACGGCCTCGACGTCGGTGCTGGATACGGAGACCTCCGGGTCGAGCCAAACGATGGACAGCAAGACCATCTCCGAAATGCCTGTCCCAGGAGGCGGAGTCTATTCCATGATGCTGATGACCGGGGAGGCCATGAACACGGCGGTTACGGCGATGATCGATCCGACATCGCCGCGCCTGGGGTCTGCGATCTCGGTGGCTGGTACGCGCTCCACGAATACAGAGTTTTCCGTTGACGGCATGGTGACGATGAGCAGGACCTTATCGGCGAAGATGGTGCCGATGGAGGCGGTACGGGAGTTCCGCATGGATGTGACCACCGCCGATGCGTCCATGGGACACTCAGCGGGTGGCTTCGTCAACACCACGCTGAAGTCTGGAACGAACCAGTTCCACGGTGCAATGTGGGAGTTCAACCACAGCGCTTTCATGCGCGCAATGGACTTCTTTTCCAAGCGCTTTCTCAACGACCCGCGCACTGGTCCTGTCAACGACGCCAAGCGTGCGATCGCCACGCCTACCAACAACATTAATCGCAATGGCTTCCAATTAGGTGGTCCTATCTACATTCCCAAGGTGTACGATGGGCGCAATCGCAGCTTCTTCATGTTCACATGGGAAAAGGTTCATTGGCGCAAGAGTGGCGGTGCTAACTACACCGTGCCAACGGCAGCGGAGCGCAGTGGCGATTTCTCGGCGCTGCTGCCATTGGGATCGGTCTACCAGATTTACGATCCGAATACGGTCACCGCAGTTGCCAACGGACGCTTCAGCCGTTTACCGCTGGCAGGCAACATTGTACCGGCAAACCGGATTGATCCAATCGCGGCAAAGTTGATGCAGTACTGGCCGATGCCCAACGCAGTGGGAACCGCCGACGGCATCAATAATTACTTCAGCGGGCAACCGTTCCAGACGCACAGCGACGACATCGTCATCCGGCTCGACCATTCCATTAACGACCGCAACAAACTTTCGCTCAGCACTACGGTGTGGAACCAGCCTGATTATGGTACTAACAACTTCCCCAACGCAGAGAACCAGCAAACGACGACGGACCTAATCCGGTATGGCGTAGTTGAGTATGTACGGATTTTGAGCCCATCTCTGGTGATGAGCATTCGCGGCGGATTCACCTACTGGTCCCGCCTGGCCACGCCCACCAGTCAGGGCTTCGATATCACTTCGCTTGGTTTTCCGTCCACGCTGCAGCGCATTCTTGGCCCAGAAGGCCGCTTTTTCCCGAACGTCTCCGTGAATGGTTACACGGCGCTGGGCGTTAGCGGCAAGAATGGATATGCGGACAGCACGCCGGTGCTGGCGGTGAATCTGACGAAAGCCATGGGGAGACACTCCCTACGTTTCGGAGCGGATCTGCGCGTGCTGCGCGAAGCCGCGCTCTCTTCCCAGTACGCTGCTGGCCAATATGTGTTTAACAGTGACTGGACGCGCGGTCCGCTGGACAATGCCGCCGCCGCTCCTATCGGACAAGGGCTTGCCTCCATGCTGCTCGGCCGGCCTACCGGCGGGCAGGCGCTGCGTAGTCCATCCTACGCCGAGCAATCCACTTACTACGGATTCTATTTTCAGGACGATTTTAAGCTCACTTCGAAGCTTACTCTGAACCTGGGACTCCGCTACGAATATGAAGGAGCGCCAACGGAACGGTTCAACCGCTCCGTACGTGGATTCATTGGCGATCAACCGAACCCCATTCAGGCGCAAGCACAAGCCAGTTACGCCAAAGCTCAGATTGCCCAGGTTCCCGCTGCTAACTTTGTCACGCCGGGCGGCGTATCCTTTGCGGGCGTTGGCGGCTTGCCGCACGAGCTATGGCAGCCAGACCGCAACAACTTTGCGCCTCGCATTGGGCTTGCGTGGTCATTCGCGCCACTTACTGTTTTCCGCGCGAGCTACGCGATTCTCTACGACACGCTGGGCATCAACCATCAGAACGTGATTCAAACAGGCTTCGAACAGCCCACCAATCTGGTGGCTAGCCTGGATAACGGACAGACTTTTCAGGCCACTCTTGCAAACCCGTTCCCGAATGGCATTCTGGATGCCCCTGGCGCATCATTGGGCATGAAGACCTATCTGGGCCGCGCAGTCACGTTCTATGACACGCATCCGCTGAACCCATACATGCAGCGCTGGATGGCTGATATACAGCGCGAAGTCCGCCGTGGCATTCTGCTGGACATTTCCTACGTGGGCAACCGCGGCACGAAACTTTTGATCAGTCGCCAATTGGATCCGGTGCCGGCGCAGTACCTGAGTACATCTCCCACACGTGACAACACCACAAACGCTCTACTTACCGCGGCAGTGACCAACCCCTTTGCAAACATCGCTGAATTTGCAGGCTCAGGGCTCAATGGCCCTACGACGCAGCGGCAGCAACTGCTGCGGCCGATGCCACAATTCACGGGGGCAACGGCTTCCTATCCGGCCGGGTCAAGCTGGTATCATTCCGTCCGCGTGCGACTGGATAAGCGCTTCTCGGCATCCTACCAGATGCAGTTCAGCTATACGCTTTCCAAATTCATGGAGGCGATGAGTTATCTCAACGATACGGATACGGCGCCTACGCATGAAGTGTCCCCGCAGGACCGCCCGCATCGCGTGGCAGGAAGTGGCATCTGGGAATTGCCTGTAGGCCGGGGCAAGAAGTTTTTCGGCGCTGCTCCACGTTGGGCAGATGCCATTGCAGGAGGCTGGCAGCTGAACATGGCATACTCCTTCCAGAGCGGGCCGCCTCTTGAGTTCGGCGATGTGCTCTACTATGGTGGCAACATCAATCTGCCCAGTGACCAGCGCAGCGTCGACCGCTGGTTCAATACTTCTGTTTTTGAGCTAGCGGCAAGCCAGCAACTGGTGAATCATATACGGCAGTTTCCCAACCGTTTCGGCAATGTCCGGGCGCCTTCCAGCAGTGCGATCAATGCATCGGTGGCGAAGAATTTCCGCATCCATGAGCGGCTCCGGATGCAAATTCGCGGTGAGGCATACAATGCGCTCAATCAGCGCGACCTTGCTCCCCCTACTATGGGGCCTACGAATACAGCTTTTGGGCAGATTACCGCCTCAACGGCTGATAGCAATGCGCGATGGGCGATGGTGGCGTTCAAGCTGATGTTCTGAGATTTTGAATTTTGGGTTGTTATATACTCTCAAGACCTGCGATTGATTTGAGGAGAGTGAGAGTTGAACAAGCCCAGTCTGCTTTTGGTTGCCGCATTCCTGGTGTTACCCATGTCACTGCTCGCTCAGGGAACTACCGAGTCGTTTACAGGCAACGTTCATGATGCCTCAAAGTCCGTTGTTCCTGGCGCCACAGTCAAAGCCACCAGCGTAGAGACGCGGCGCGTACACTCGGCGGTGGCGGATAGCAATGGCGGCTACCAGTTGCCGCTTCTGCCGATCTGCTCCTACGATCTGACTGCGGAAGCACCCGGGTTCAAGCATACGTTGCGCGCGGGGATTGATCTGCATTTGAACGAAAGCCTGAATATCGATTTTGTGCTTCAGGTGGGTGCGGTTACCGATACGGTTGAGGTTACCGGGCAACTGGCGTGAGTGAACACGGAAGACGGCAGCATGAGTGCGCTGTTTGGGACCGATGAGGTGGCTAACATTCCCTCGAACGGACGCTACTTCAATCAGCTTGTGGCGCTAATGCCGGGCACGGTGAGTAATATTCCGAGCGGACCAACCTCGCTGACGTTTAATCGTGCCGGTGTATCCGTCAATGGCACGCGCTATAACGATAACAACTGGTCGCAGGACGGGGCGTTCAATCTCGATACCGGCGCGAACCAGAACATGAACGACTCGGCTGGCATCGAAACGGTGGCCGAGTTCCGCGTGCTGCGCAGCAACTATGATGCAGAGTATGGAGTGAGCGGCGGGGCGCAGGTGAACGTCGTCACCAAATCGGGTACGCGTGAGTTTCATGGCCATTTGCAGGGGTTTTTGCGCAACAACATGTTCGATGCGCGCAACTTTTTTAGCGCAGCCTTGCCGCCTGCCTTGCGGTTCAACAACCCCGGAATTACGATTGGCGGCCCGGCATTTATCCCAAAGGTGTATGACCGCGACAGGCAGAAGACGTTTTTCTTTGGGTCGATGGAGTGGCAGGCCATCCGGCGCGGCACGCCCTCTACTACGACCGTGCCACTGGAAGCGATGAAGACGGGCGATTTTGGGACGCGCAACATTAAAGACCCGCTCACCAATCAGTTGTTTCCGAAGAACGTGATTCCGGCCTCGCGCATCGATCCAAACGCGCTGTCGCTGGTGCAACTCTACCCGTTAGCGAACCGGCCGGGCCTAGGCAGCAACTATGTGGTGGACCGTTTCCAGCAGATCGATTATTTTTCCGAACTGATTCGAGTGGATCACAAGCTGACTGACAAGCACCAGTTGATGTTCCGGGGCAGTCGCAATCACTATCAATACAACAATCCTGCGGGTTCGTTCGATCCGTTCCGCTCGGCCCGCAATTCGATTTTGTACACGTGGGGCTTGACCCTGACGTCGGTTCTTTCGCCGACCCTCACCAATGAGTTGCAAGTGGCCAAGACCAGCGGCGATTTGCCCACAGGTCCGCCGGTGGATCTTTCGGCTTCCAAATATGGCGCAAAGATCCCGCAGGTTTATCCCGATTCGCCTGAGAATTATCCGCTCGACATCTTTCATGTGAAGGGCGTCCCCACTTCGCCGCCCAAAATCAACATCACGGGCTACGCGGCGCTGGCATTTCAGAATCCGACCAACTCGCCGACCAACGTGTGGCAAGTGCGCGATACGCTTTCGAAGGTGATCGGTTCGCATCTGTTGAAGGCTGGCGGGCTGTTCCATCGCGAGTGGAAAGCGCAGGGAGTCGACCAGAACTCGATCGGGTCGTTCAGCTTCAATGGCAGCGTGACCAACGATGGCTTCGCCGACTACCTGCTTGGCCGCGCCCAGCAATACAGCGAAGTGGACAAGGTTACGGTTGCGCTGGTCACGCGCAAGACGTTCGAAGCCCTCATTAACGATCGCTGGAAGGTGTCGAGCCGCCTTTCCATCACGGTTGGTGTGCGCTTTTCCTACTTCGGACTGCCTCACGAGCAGAATGGTTGTTCGAGATCCGGATTCTACGGCAAGTCGTTATAGACTTGCACCTCGTAAACCCGGTAATGGTTGACGGCAATCGGCCCGGGCCGGTTGGAGAAACCGATGCGGATTCCCGTCGCCGTCACGCGGTCGAACGAGAGCGAGGCCCAGCCCGCAGTCAGGCTGTTGTGACGGTCGTTGGTGACAGTTCCCGCGGCGCTGACGGAATCGGCAGTCAGAAGCTCCGTGCCATTGAAACCGTTTCTAAGGCCGGTGACCCGTACCCAGGTTCGGGCGCTGAGGGCCGTGGTGGTTGGGCTGGTGGTGTACTCGATGACCAGGTCCTTGCCGAGGTCGCCAATGCTGCCGCTATCGGGGTCCTTATAGATTCGTAGCCGGTTGATGGGCGTGGCGGCGCTGGTTCCAACTCCAAGGTAGGACGGGTTGGTGTTGTTACCCGATTCCGTAGTCCAGGTGTAGGTGCTGGTGCTGCCGTCGATGGCTGCGGACGGCACGTTGTTTGACAAACGGCCGTTGGGCCAGCCGGCGGCGGTGATCAGCGTTACTTGTGTGGAAGTCGAAGTCGATCCCGCAGGGCCGGTGACCGGGATTTTGGCATCGGGAATCACAAACGACGGGCGCGTTGGATCGATCACCTGAACGGTTATTGTGCCGGAAGCTGCGCCCGTGCCAGACGGATTGTAGTGAATGCCCAGGTAGTCCCACGATCCGGCGCCGATTTTGTCCGCTGGACGGATGATTGAGAAGCGTGCGCTATCCGGCACTCCTGACACGTATTGCACCGTGAAGCCGTTCGGGTTGTTCAGCTTTACATAGATATCTACGGGAGGGTTGGCGAAGGTCACCGGGGAGGGGTCGGAATAGACTGCAAGCCCGGTTTGCGGAGGTGCGGCAACGGCAGTGCCGCTCAGGGAAACCTGGAACGTTGGCTGGCTGGCATCGTTACTGGCGATGTTCAAAGTTGCCGTAAAGGTTCCCGCCGCTGCGGCAGTGAAGCGGACTTTGACGTCGAGCGACTGTTTGGGGACAAGCGTTGTTGCAGGGACCGCGGCCGCGAGCTGGAAGTTGGTGCTTGCGGGCGAGATAGCGACGCTGCTGATCGCGAGGTTCGCCGTGCCGGTATTGGTGATTGTAAGGGTAGCCTCGGTGGGCGTTCCGCCGACTGTAAAGTTGGGGAGCGGGAGCGTCTTTGGAGCCGAGATTGTTGGCGACGCGGCTGGTCCTGCTGGACCGGAGACAGGGATCTTGAGATCCGGAATGACAAACGTTGGGCGTGTTGGATCCGTGGCGTGCACGGTAAACGTGCCGGAAGATGCGCCTGCTGCCGTCGGCGTATAACGAATGACCATGTATTCGAACGAACCTCCGCCAATATTGCCTGCAGCCTTTACGACACTAAAGCGGGAGCTGTCGGGAATTGCCGAGACGACCTGGACCGTGAAGCCGTTGGGATTGGTCAGTTTGACTGTGATATCGGCGGGCGGATTTGTAAACGTTGCTGAAGTGGGCTCAGCAACGAGTGCGAGGCCGGTTTGCACTGCCGGATTCGCAGCAGTTCCAGTCAGCGTAACCGGGAACGATGGGCGGTTCGGATCGTCGCTGGCGATTGTTAGCGTGGCTGTGAATGTGCCGGCTGCGGTGGGCGCAAATTTCAGGTTGACATCGAGCGGCTTGCCCACTTGGATTGCCGTTGCGGAGAACGGAGCAACGGTTGCGAAGGTGTTGTCCGCAGGGGCGATGGTGAGGCGGCTGACATGCAGGTCGGCTGAACCGGTGTTGGAGA
Organism: uncultured Acidobacteriia bacterium; assembly: GCA_903881085.1. Lineage (GTDB taxonomy): Bacteria > Acidobacteriota > Terriglobia > Bryobacterales > Bryobacteraceae > CAIRSA01. The sequence continues at coordinate 33,945 of CAIRSA010000321.1, read as the reverse complement.
TACGCAGAACCGCGGTGGTTGGGCCGGAGCCGATGGTGGCATTGGGAAAGGGTATTGTGGCCGGGACCGAAATGACGGGTTGCGCGGTCCCTGGGAACCCGTCTCCCGCGCCGGATCCGCTTAATGGAACAGTGATGGTCCCATGTGCGGGATCATCGCTGACGATGGTCAACGAACCCGTATGAGCGCCCGCGCGAACCGGATCAAACCGCACCTCGATCACGCGCGTCTGATTCGGGCCCAGTTCCACGGCTGCAACCGGAGCCGTCAGCGAGAAACCTGCTCCGCTGATATCGACAGACTTCAGGCTCAAAGACGCCGGGCCGTAGCTGGTGAGCGTCACCTTCTTAATCACCGTCTGTTTGAACTTCGCATCCCCGAACTCGGCTCTTTCCGGGCTCACCCCGGCATCGGGCGAGATCGACGTGACGCCGTTGCCCGTCAGAAAGACATCCAAGAGCGGCCTATCCGGCGAGTTGGTCGTCAAAATCATCCTTCCGGGTGCCGCACCGGCAGCCTGCGCGGTGAAAGCCAGTTTCAAAGGCATCGGGATGCCTGCAATCACATCGAAGGGTGGCGTGGGGCTCACCAGAGAAAAGGCCTTATTGGGGAAGCTGGCCGCGCTGACGCGGAGTGGGCCGCTGCCGGTGTTGGTCAGCATTACGTCACGCTTCACAGCGACACCGGGCAGTCCATTCCGGAAATCCACCGGGTCTGGTGTCAACGAACCACTTGCCTTCTGCGTAATCGTAACCGGTCCCAACATCGCGCTCGCGTTCACCACGCCGTCGCTGACCGTGACGCGGAAAACTACACTTCCACTAGCGGCGCGCAGAGTTGCCGGGTTCACGCTGAGCTGAGTATTTTCGGTTGGCATCGACAGCACGGACCACGTCGATCCGCCGTCGCTGCTATAGTCAACCATGTACTTTGCCGCAGCCGTGCCATTGCTCACCCCTGTCCACGAGAGCGTCTGTTTTCCGCTCGACCAGTCCTGGCCCGCTTGTGGAGAAAGTATGGTCACCGTTGGAGGCTGCGCGCCAGCCGTATTCGTGGCCAGTACACTACCGTTGTTCGTCAATGCCACAGTTGTTGTTGCCGCGGGCAGCGGCAGAAAGTAACTGAACCCATCCTGGTCCATCACTTCACGGCTCTCGCTGTTCTTGAATGAAAGGGAAAAGCAGAAACTTCCAAGCGCGCCGCCTTGCGCATCGGAAAACTGGAGACAGTAGTTTCCCGCCGGGTCGCTCACCGCGGCTGGCGCGCTCGTTCGCAAGCGGAACACAGGATTGATGCTTGCCGATGAGCCATCCTGCCGCACGATTCCCGAGACCAGGAAGAGATCTTGCTGTGGACCCGCAGCCCGTTTAACGGGACTTGAGGTCAGTCTGCGCAGCGCCGGAGTCATCAACGATTCCTTTTGGACGCTTGGCAACGGCTCGCTATCTCCGCCGCACAGTATCGGAGTCCACACTTCCGGGAGCACTCTGCTTGGCGAAAGGCCGTTGTTGAACAGCTTGCGGAACGTGTACGGCGAAGCCCACATATTGGAGGCGCCATTGTTCGAGCAGTAGGACATGAAGTCGTAGGTATCTCCCGCTTTCAGTTTGCGGAAGACCGTCGAATCAATGCCTTGAAACTGGATCGATGGGTCCAGGTACGGCCAGTTTGGGCAATCGTTTTGAGCCGTGTTATCGTCGCACCCGCCGAAGTTGACATTGCCTTTGTTAGTGGATGAGACCGTAACGTGCCCTAAACCCACCAGATGTCCAAGTTCATGCGCCACACTCAGTCGCGTATAGTTGTTAATCTCTTCGGAACCCGCTGTGTCTGCAGTGATTAGCGCCGCCTGGCCAAGGCCCCCAAGGTCGATCATGTCCGCTACGCCGCCGGGCAAACACGGTGGCCGAGCGGGGGCCGGCTGATTTCCGGGACAGGGCCCCCTCACCACAAACGGTGTCAAATCGACGATAAATCCGATAAGGAAGTCGACAGGCGGATCAGCGACTGCCACCAATGGCCGCAGCTCTGTCTTCAAAAATGACTGGTACTCCGCGGCGGTAGTGATTACCCGGTTCAGAATCAGGGGTCCAGCTTCGGGTTGAATCCGAACGAAGTCCACTCCGGCATCCGCAACCGGAAACCACTTCACGATGTTGTCCTTGTAGTTGCTCACCTGATCTTGCGGACAGGTTTCAACGTAGTCAACGCCCAATGCCAAATGGTAGCAAACCGGAATCCACCCAACCCGCAGCCGCCCTGGCGTCACCGCGTTCGGCCCGCTCGGCTGCTTCTCCAGGGCGATTGCGCGTGTCACGGAGTTGTTCACAATGTTGGTGTCCGTAAACCCGGACGGTGGCACAATGTCGACCTTAATCGTGATAGCCCCATCCGCCTTGATCCAATCGTCCGGCAAATAGAAGTCGACTGTCGCTTCATCAAAGTCGGGCGGGCTCTGCAATGGCAGCGGTCCCGTATACGGCTGCGCTGTGATCGGACGTGTCACAGGCTGTAGCGGATCGGGAGTGTTCGGGGACAATACTGACGTCGCGTAACCGTGCAGCACTGCCGTCACGTTGTTGATCGCTGTTGGGTTTGTGCCGACATTCTTGATCCACACGCGGACCAGCGTGGTCTTGCCGGCGATGAACGGCATCTCCTGCCATTTGTACTCCGACCCTTTCGGCCCAGTGTAAAGCGGCGGTGGGAAGTTATGCACAACTTGTATCGGTTGAATATACGTAATGGTGAGATCGCCCGTCTGCGCGCCAATGGCGGCGATGGTTGCGGTCGCGTAGGCACCCTTGAAAGGATCCGTCGCGTCGAAGCTGGTCAGCGTGACAAAAAACTCCAGGTCGCGTGGCGGATCAGGCATGAGGAAGGCGGCCCCAATTTTACCAACCTCTCCATGGTCGTTCAGAGGACCAAGCGCCCTGGTGCCCCCGAATGTGTTGGCGGCCAAGCCCGGGCCTACTGCGGAGATAACTGTTTTGGTGGCCGCATCGCGCACTCCCAGCCACAACCCGCCGATGTAATCTCTCGTCAACTTGTATGATCCGTCGACGCCAATGACAACCCTGGAGCCAGGCGCATAAGGGATGCTGTCGACACGGCCAGGCGCAAGATTCGTCTGGACCGGCGGGTTTCCGACGCTCAAAGTCATGGATGTTATCGTTATTTTGTCATCGTTGAGGCGCGGCGGGCCGACAGAAAACAAAGGGTTGCCTGAGTAGGCCGACCCGGCTCCGCCACTGGCCTTGTTCCAAGTCAGAATCGCGCCGTAATCACCGATACTGGACGTCCCGGGCAGGGGCGAGTAAATCGCCGCAGTAAACTCCAGAGTCGTGTCGTTGATGACACGGATGTCGCACAGCCAAGTGTCCGGCTGTTGGGGAAGTCTAGGGATCCGGCATGCATTCCCCGCATATCCGCCAATAAAGAAGGAACGGTAGGCGTCGTCTGTTCTTGCCGCAAACGGATATAGATCAAGGGAGATATTCGTTGCGCTCGTGAATGACGCGCCACTAACCGTAATCCGATGCCCTGTCTCGGTAGTGTTCAGAGGTTGCGTTGCGGGCGTAACGGACTGAATTGCCGGGTAAAGGAAGAGGTCGAAGACACGCTGCGCGGACTGTGCCTGTAAGACCTTTGATGTATTCAGGAATTGCGCCGTGAACCGCAGTTCTTTCACTGTGCTTGCCTTGGCGCAAGAGTCGCGGTCAACGCACCTGGAATTAGGCACCCGGTAACTCGGAATCTGAATGGTGACCGTTTCACCTGTCTTGGAGACGAAGAAATCATTGGGCTCAGGCAGGGCACGGACGCCTTTGTCGTTGACTTCGTCGATTTTAACCCGGATATAAGCAGATACCGCAGTTGGCTGGGTATAGGCGACGCTGACGGTGAAGGCTGCGAAATCGTCTGCCATCAATGGATTGCTGGGGCTGATGGTGCTGGGACCAATGGCTGTAATCCGGATGGTCGGCGGTGCTTGCGCTCGTAGCGCCGGAATCGCCGCCAGTACCAGCATCGGAAGTAGAAGCTTGCGCAGGCTCGTCCACCAGCTTGGTTTGCCCGTCAGATGTGCAGGCTGTGGATCAACTGGAATGTCGATCACCTGCGAAGCGCAGGCGGATGACTGACCGCGCCAGACGATCCGGCGGCTGATGGTGATGCTGATCTTCTTTTTCATAAATCCGTGCGAGAAGCTTACGGCATTTCGGGAGGAAGTTTGAGTGACATTAACGTCAAATTATTGTCAATCGGTGGGATTGCTTATTGAATGAATGATTTGCGGGCCTTCAGTGGTGATAGCCATGATATACTTCAAAGCCAGCCGGAGCGAAATATCTGTGCCCTCACTGCGTCAGACGATCTATCGAAGCAGGGACGTGGAGGTCGATGTTACCCAGCGCGCGGTCAGAGCGGGCGGGGAGACCCAGCATCCACGTGCGCGCACGTTCGACGTGCTGTGCTATTTGATCGAGCACCGCGAGAGAGTGGTTACGCACGAGGAGCTTCTGTCGGAGTTCTGGCCGGGTATTTCGGTTTCATCCAATACATTAAGGCAGTGCGTCAACGAGGCGCGCAAACTCCTGAATGACGACTCGCGCGACCCGAAGTTCATTCGCACGTTGGCCAAGGCTGGCTACCAGTTCGTTGGGCCGGTGGAGGAGGTGGAGAGCGGTTTCCTGGAAGAGGTGACCTCCATCGAGATCGAATATGAGGAGGAGAGCTCTGAGCTGGCTGGCGCGCTGCCTGCTCCCAGGGCCAGCCAAGTAAACCTCTTCTTTGCCGCCGTGGCAATCGTGGTTACGGTGGCGCTGGCGGTCTGGCTATGGCAAGCCTCAGGAGCTAAGGCCGTGGCGGAATCTGTCATTGTTCTCCCTTTCGAAAACTCATCTGGGGCCAATGATTTGGATTGGCTCCGCGAGGGGCTGGAGGATATGCTGATCACGAATCTGGGACGATCCGCCGGGATGCATGTTCTTGGCCGCGAACAGGTGCGTGGGTTGTTGGCTGCCGGAGATGCGAGCGGCGCTTTCGACAGGGCGATTGCCTGGGGGCGGCAGCACGGAGCAGGGATAGTCATTACGGGCTCATTCGGACGTCTGGGAGATCAAGTGCGGGTTGTGGCGCAGGCCTACCGGGTGCGGGATGGCATTCTGATCAGGCCTGAGGGCTTCACCGCGGAGCGTCCGGAACAGATCCTGTCGCGGATTGATTTGGCATCGTTGAATCTTGCGGCGGCCTTGGGCAGGCCGGTGGCGCAGCAGGACCGGCAGGTTGGACTTTCCAGCTTGATGACGCCGAGTCTGGAAGCTTACAGGAACTACTCACTGGGATTGGAGAAGGCGGATGGCCTGGAGGCGGCCGAGGCGATCGAGCTGTTTCGCAAGGCTACGGAACTGGACCCGGATTTCGCCATGGCGCACGCGCGAATTGGCTACACGTATGCGATGAGTTGGGGGCGGCCGGTGGAAGCGAAGCCGAGTCTGGAGAAGGCATTCCGGCTGTCCGGCCGCCTGACGCAATCGGACCGGCTGCATATTGCGGCGTGGTATGCGATGGCGAATCTGGATTATCCGGGAGCGATCCGGGCTTTTCAGTCGATTATTGCCAACAACCCGCGTGACATCGAGGCTTACACCCGCTTGGGATCATTGTTAAGCGGGGAGAAACGGGTTGCGGAAGCGGTGAATGTCCTGGAGCAGGCATTGACGCTGGATCCTAATTCAGCCTCGACTTGGAATACGTTGAGCGGCGTGCATTACCGCGTGGGGCAGGGCGAGCAGGCGGTGGTTGCGGCGAGGCGCTACGTTGCATTGTCGGCTACGGAGCCGAATTCGTGGGATACGTTGGGGCTTGCGCTGCATGTGGCGGGCAAGATGGCGGAAGCGGAGCAGGCCTATCAGCGGGCGTTGGCGATCAAGCCGGGGTTTGGGATTGCGATCATCCATCTGGCGAATTTGGCGTATCAGATGGGGCGGTACCAGGAGGCGGAGAAATACTGCCGCCAGTATATCGAGGGATCCCAGTCCGGGCGGGATAAGGGACGGGGATATTCCACGCTGGCCAGCATTCTATTGCGACGCAATCGAAGCAGTTAGGCATTGCAGGCGGCCAGGCAGGCTGTGGAAGCGGATGCGGAAGCTGATTTTACGCTGGCGTGGGTTGGGTTGGCGCAAGGTCGCCGCATGGAGGCGGAGGCGCAGATGGGATCCCGGATGAGCATGAACGACAGGGGACACCGGATGCAAGGCCGTTCGAAGATTGTGCTGATGGGGCGGCTGGCTATGGCGCAGGGGCGGAGCGGGCAGGCGCTTGGGTTGTTCCGGCAGGCGCTGGAAGAAAATGCACCGGTATATTCACTGGATTGGTTTGAGGACTGCCTGGGGGATGCCCTGTTTGAACTGGGGCGATATCCGGAAGCCGAGGCGGAGTACATACGGGCGCTGACCAAGTTTCCTGGGGTGGGTTTGACCAGGTATCGATTGGCGGTGGCGTATGAGCGGGCAGGGAAGCCGGCGATGGCGCAGGCTGAGTACCGGAGGTTTCTGGAGGAATGGAATACCGCGGACCATGGTATTTCAGAAGTGGCGGCCGCCAAATCCAGGTTGCGCTGAGGTCGTGCTGGACCTTGCTTGCTGCGCCTTTAACGGGCCTTCCTTTTGAATCGCTCCAGCGATTCCTCTGCCCGAGCAATCGCCAAGTGGAAGCCTTTTTCTAAGGGTTTCGCGTCGCGGGCTTTGGTGTATTGGGCGATGGCTTCGGTCAGCAACTTCACCGCATCGGCTTTCGGCGTGTAGGCCTGGGCTTCGTTGGCGAGGCCGATGAGATAGAAGCGATAGGCATCGTCGGCGGGCTTGGGCAGTGATGCGGCCTTTTCGGCGGCCTCGCGGAGTTCCGGCCACTTACCTTTTGACGCCATCAGGCTAAGTGGACGCAGCTTCTTGCGGGGCAGGGGAACGAGGATGGTCTCGGTGGGCGGGACGAAGGCGCGGGCGAATTTTTCCACGATGCCTTCGGTTATGACGGCGTACTTTTCCTGCTGTGTGGGGACACGGTCATTCGAGACGGTCTTGTTGCGTTTGCGAATGGCAATGTTCACGCCGGGGCTTTGGCCGGGTTCGGTGAGGTTGATGCGGAACCACTTTTCGTAAGCTGTCTTGAGGTTTTCAGAACCGCTGGAGCGGTCTGTAACAGGGTCGATCACATCGATAATCGCGGCCATGCTTCCTTTGACGACCACGAACTGTTCGGCGGCGGCGCCGGTCTGCTGTTCGCGGCGCTGGTCAGTGACTTCGAAGACGGGGATGACGCAGCGCACTACCCGCTGCGCATTGCTGTTTACGACCTGGATGCGGTATTGGGTCGCCTTTTCAAGCTCGGCGCGGGCGCGGATGGTGAGCAGGTCGATGACATCGCGCGGTGTGCCGCCAGGGCCTTCCGCTTCAACGCTGACGCGCAGGCCGGTGAGGTCGACAACCGGCGGCAGGGTGCGGGTTAATTGCACCGATTCGCCGCGCTTGCCGATGGCGACGGCTGCTCCGGCACCGAAACCTTGGGCGAAAGATGGAATGGCTGAGATAGAGATTGCTAGTAGCAGACGAACGAAGGACAATGGCACGGCTCCCAATACCAGTCTACACTTGGGGGACGTCCCAGCTGTGTTCTACGGGCGGCAGCAGTTCGGCGCGATCGCTTTCAAACGGGATGAAGTCCGGCACTCCCTGAAACTCCATAACTTCTTTGGTCCAGGCTGCGTCATCAATGCTTGGGATCGGGCCTTGCGAGTTACTCTTTTCGTCGATTTTCATCTTTTGCCACAGTGTCGTACTTTGATGCGTGGCATCATTGCAGTTTAATGAACCCGGAAAGCGCAGTTGAACGCATCTGGAAGAGGCATCTCAAACAGCAGGAATCGGTTGCATGCAACGTGCTAGTCACCTGCCGGGTGACCCGTATTGCGGGCAGTGTCGCATGGGGCAAACCAGGGACAGCCAGCCATTTTCCAGCAAAAATCGCCGGAAAACGGAGGCAGTCCCTGGTTTGCAGCGTCGTGCATTTCCGCAGACTTTACGGGCAACCGCTTTTTGAAGGATGAAAAAACGTCTCGATATGAGTATCGAGACGGCAGGCAAGAGTGCCTGCGCCACGAATGTTCACCTGTGATTACCGATCAATGATAAAATCTTTGATCATAACCAAGAATCTACGCCTCCTCTTTTTCCTGGCTGCCCCAGTGGGCTTTGCGCAGACTCCGCTTGCGGTGAAGACCTTTGTCTCCGCGCAGTGCGTGGGGTGCCACAACGCCAAGGTCAAGCAGGGCAATCTCGATTTGACCGCGCTCGCTTTCAACATCAAAGACGCGAACAACTTTGCGATGTGGGCGAAGATTCATGACCGCGTGCGCGATGGTGAGATGCCTCCGGTGAAGAGCGCATCGCTGACGCCTGCTTTGCGGAATGGCTTTGTGGCCACGCTGGCAACGCCCTTAATTGCGGCGGATAAGGCTCGGTATGCCGCGCAGGGCCGTTCCACGTGGCGGCGCATGAATCGCTACGAATACGAGAACACGCTGCGCGATCTGCTGCGCGCGCCTTGGCTGCAGGTGAAGGCGATGCTGCCAGAAGACGGTGAGGCGTTCCGTTATAACAAAGTCGGCGAGGCGCTTTCGGTGTCGCATGTGCAGATGAGCCAGTATCTGGCCGCCGCCGATTACGCGCTGCGCGAGGTGCTGCCGCAGGGCGCGGCGAAACCGCAGGCGATCACTAAACGTGTGTATGCGCGCGATAACTTCGCAGGCTTGATTCGCGGTCCGAAGCCCGATGAACGCAGTGCTACCGCGGTGCTTGGCTACACTGCCGACCTGCCCGTGATCAACAAGACCGCGCCGATGAGCGTCGGCTCCAGCAAGCCGGAGATTCGCGATCAGGAAGGCGTGGGCCTGGTATCTAGTGCGTATGAGCCGGTCGAGCCCAAGTTCAACCAGTTCCGCGCGCCCATGGCGGGCCGCTACAAGATTCGCTTGAGCGCGCATACGATGTGGATGCATCCGGTTTCGAAAGATCGCTGGTGGAAGGGCGATATGACGAACCTGGAGAAGGGCCGCACGCACGAGCCGGTCACCCTCTATGCCGAGATTCCTCCGCGGCAGATGCGGCGGCTGGGATCGTTCGATGTGCATCCCGATGCGTCGGTGACTGAACTGGATGTCTACCTGTTGAAGGGCGAGACGATACGGCCCGATGCGACGCGGTATATCCGGTCGCGTCCGCCTGGGAACTGGCGGAATCCGCTGGCGACCGAGGAGGGACAGCCGGGCGTGGTGTATCGATGGATGGAGGCGGAAGGTCCATTGGTGGAGCAGTGGCCTACGCCGGGGCATGCGTTGCTGTTTGGCGATCTGCCGTATACGGTGAACGCGCGTGGCGTGGCCGAGTTCAAACCGCATGATGTAGCGGCGGACACGCGCCGGTTATTGCAGGCGTTTCTGGCGCGAGCCTACCGGCGGCCTGTTCCGCCCGAAGATGTGGAGCGGTTTGCGAAGCTGTCGGCGAAGGCGATGTCGACCGGCACGCCGTTCACCGAGGCGATGCTGGCGGCATATGCGGCGGTGCTGTGTTCGCCAGCATTCGTGACATTGGAAGAGAAGCCGGGGCGGTTGGATAGCCCGGCGGTGGCTACGCGGCTTTCGTATTTCTTGTGGAACTCAGAACCGGATGCAGCGCTGCGCGGGCTGGCGGCGAAGAACCAACTGCAGGACCCGGTAGTGCTGAAAGTACAAGTGAATCGCATGTTGGGCGAAGCTCGCATGCAACAGTTTGTGCAGGCATTCACGGACTATTGGTTGGATTTGCGCAAGATCAATAATGTTTCTCCGGATGAGACGTTGTACCCGGATTATTATCTGGACGATTTCTTAGTGGAGTCGGCGGGCGATGAGACGCGGGCGTTCTTCACGGAACTGATTCGCGGGAATCTGCCCGCGCGCAATTTGATCTCGTCTGACTTTGCAATGATCAACGGCCGGCTGGCCGATTTGTATGGAATTCTGAATGTGGCGGGGGCGGCGATTCAGCGCGTGAAATTGCCAGCGGATTCGCCGCGCGGTGGTTTGTTAACGCAGGCCAGCGTTTTGAAAGTGACCGCGAATGGGACAACCACTTCGCCAGTGTTGCGCGGGGTGTGGATGAATGAGCGAGTGTTGGGTGTGCCTGTGCCGCCTCCGCCTCCTGGAGTTCCTGCAGTCGAGCCCGATACGCGCGGCACGACGACGATTCGCGAACAGTTGGCGCAGCATCGGAATCAGACCGTCTGCAATTCGTGCCATGCGAAGATCGATCCTCCCGGCTTTGCGCTGGAAAATTTCGATATCGCCGGTGCTTGGCGCGATAAGTATCGTGCGCTGGGCGATGGCGAGAAAGCGCCAGGCATCGGCAAGGGCGGCCACTTCTTTGAATTCCACTACGCGAAGCCGGTGGACGCTTCGGGCACCCTGCTGGACGGCAGAAATTTTGCAGACATCCGCGAGTTGAAGCGCCTGATTCTGGCCGATGAGCGGCAGATAGCGCGCAATTTGGCGGCGCAATTGATAACATATTCCACAGGCGCCCCGGTGCGTTTTGGCGACCGTCCACAGTTGGAAAAAATTCTCGATCAGGCAAAGCCCAGCCAGTATGGTGTGCGGTCGTTGATTGAGGCGATTGTTTTGAGTGACCTTTTCCGTTCGAAATAAGGAGAACCTGAGATGGCAACCTTCGTGAAACAGAGCGCGCTGGCACGGCGCCACTTTTTGAGAGGCGCGGGCGTGGCGCTGGCATTGCCGCTGCTTGAGGCGATGACGCCGGCGTTACGCGCTGCAGCCACTTCGAACGTGCCGCGGCGTTTCATGGGCATCTGCAACAATCTCGGGGTGCTGCCGGAGAAGTTTTTCCCGGCCGCGGATTCGGCGGGCAAGGGCTACACGCTTTCGCCTTATCTGGAGCACCTTGCGGCGCATCGCGACGACTTCACTGTGATGTCAGGCGTGACGCATCCTGGCGTGGATGGTGGGCATCCGGCGGATAACTGCTTTTTGACGGCTGCTCCGCATCCGAGCAGCGGCGGGTTCCGCAATACGATCTCGCTTGACCAGTTGGCGGCAGAGCGGTTGGGCAACCAGACGCGGTTCCCATCGTTGACGTTGAGTGTGAATGCGCAGCAGGGCCAGCGCAGCCTTTCGTGGACGCGCGGCGGCGTGCTGATTCCTGGCGAAGAGAAGGCCTCGGTCGTGTTTCGCAAGCTGTTTGTCACCGGCACCAAAGACGAAGTGGCGGCGCAGGTGAAGCGGCTGGCATTGGGCCAAAGCATCATGGATACGGTGGCCGAGCAGACCAAGAGCCTGGAGCGTAACATTGGACCGACGGACCGCGCGCGGCTGGAGCAGTATTTGACCGGCGTTCGAGATCTGGAACAGCGCATGAACTCCGCGGCGGAGTGGGAGACGCGTCCCAAGCCGGTGGTGAAGGATGCGGCTCCGGTGGATCCTACCGATTCGCGGGCTTACATGGAGAAGGTGCGGCTGATGTACGACATGGCGCGGTTGGCATTTGAGACCGATTCCACGCGGTTTGTCGCACTGCTGCTGGATTCGGTGAATTCGCCGGCTATTACGGTGGATGGCGAGCCTACCAACGACGGTTATCATAACCTTTCGCACCATGGTAAGAATCCTTCGAAGCTGGCGCAGTTGGAAATGATCGACCGCGGCCATATGAAGTTGCTGGCGCAGTTGTTCGGCGATCTGAAGGCGCGCGGCGAGGGCACGGAGACGCTGCTGGACCGAACGATGATTTTGTACGGCAGCAACATGGGCAACGCGAATACGCACGTGACTACGAATCTGCCGGTGTTGTTTGCCGGCGGCGGATTTAAGCACGGGCAGCATTTGTCATTTGACCGAGAGCGGAATTATCCGCTGCCGAATTTGTTTGTGTCGGTGCTGCAGCGGTTGGGGATTGAGACGGATGCGTTCGCTTCGGCGACGGGGACGATGCGCGGGTTGGATTTTAGGGGGTAGCGTGGCAGATTGGTAATCTGCGGACGAGTGGCACTCGGCCTGTTCAGACAACCTGAGGGCCGAATACCATTCGGCCGCAGAATGCCATTCTGCCCACATCCGGAATCAGTCTTTTGCGGGAGCGGCGTTGATTGCCGCTCGCACGAACAGATAGCCCATCTTCTGTTTGTCGTCGGGCGAAGTGTAATATTTGTCCAACTGTGTTTCGATGAGGGCAATGCCATCGGCGCGCAGCGCGGATTCCGGCACGCTGGCAGTGAACGTCTGGCCTTCCGGTGCGGTGTAGAGCTTCTGGCCAAGTTCTACGCCATTGAGCGAAACAGTCAGGCGCCCGGGGCCGGTTTCCTTGAACGTTGCACTGTGAAGTACGAAATCCAACGTAAATGTCGTGCCTGGCCGTTTCGGTGCGTGCATCAGAAGTGCGGGATGTTCGAATGTCCAACGCCAGCGTCCTGGTTGTGAAGGCATGAAGCCGCGCAGCATCGCCCTCTCCGCGGCGGCGTCCTCATTGGCGACCTTGCTGAACGTTGCCATCACGTCGGCTGTGCATTGATCGGGGCGTTCGATGCCCAACCCGTGCAATGCGGTCTGGCGTGCTACGGCTTCGGGGCTGGGCTCGGCAAGCACGGTGCCTGCTACGGGATCGCGCATCAATTCCGTGACGCCGAAGCGTTTGATTTTCTCCAGATTTTCGGCGCGCACATAATAAAAATCGTATGTGCATTCGGGCGAGGCCTGTGTCACCGGCCTGAGCCAATCCATCAGATACAGGCTGCGGTAGAAGTTCAGACTTTCGTAGAGGTACGGGTCCGCGCCCACCTGGTCGACGATGCGAACATCTGCCGGGCGTTTGGTACGCAGGATTTCCATCGCTTGTCGTGAGGCCGCGTCCTGTTCCCATCCGAGGTAGGAGCTGACGTTGGCCTGCAGCAGGAAGACCGTGGCGAGAACAGGCATCATCAGAAAGCCTGCGAAGGCTACAAGGCGGGAAGGATTGTTTTTGTCGGCCAGCCAGTTGAACCACACAGGAGCACCGAGCGACAGCAGAGGCAAGGTAGCCAGCAAACGGCGCTCGGCGAAGAAGCCGTGATGGTATAGGCGAGGTTCTATCCACAGCAGTAGCCACATCAGGGGCAGGGAAAGGGCGAAGAGCAGCACGACCGATTCGTGAGGCTTGCGGCGTAGCAGTTGTGGCACAGCCGTGAGCAAGCCTGCCAATAGGATTGGAATGACGATCCAACCCAGGCGATGGATGGGCTTCCAGAACGACAGCACGGCCGGTTTGTAAAAGAGGCAGGACGAGATCAGCGATTTCCAGCCATCGATGTATTTCAGCACGACGCCATCGACCGCGCCGGTGGGTGCGCTGTGCATCGCGGGCCATACGGTGAGCGACGCGACGGCGGCGCAGAGCGCCAGCATGGGCAGCAGTTGCAACCGCTTCCTATCGATGAGAATAAGCGTGATCAGAATGGCGGCTACAGGGAACAATGCGGTGATGTGCGAGGCGATGCTGAGGCCGTAGGCAAGTCCGGCGAGGGCAGGGGTGCGCCATGTCTGCGGAGTGCGTTCGTAAAGCCATTGAACGGTAAAAAAGATGCCAGCCGTGAGGAAGGCGATGGCCAGGCCATAGCCGCGGGCGGCGGAGAAATAGTCAAGCAGGAAAGGGTTGAGTGCGTTGACGGCGATGGCGAGCAGGCAGACCGCAGGCAGACGGAAGAGCAGTTCGCACAGCAGGAAGAGAAAATAGAAATAGAGCGCGCCGGCAAGCACGGAGGGCAATCGCACAGCGAATTCCGAGGGGCCTAGCGCGACTACGGAGAGTTTCGATAGCCACGTCCCCAGGTTGTTATTAAACGGGGCGATGGCGGCCATTTCCGGGTCTACTTTGGCAATGAAGTGGTTGTATGTAAGCGCTTCGTCAACGGTAATGGACTGCGTGGCCGCGCGGTAGACGTTGGTTGCCAACAGCAGCAGCAGCATCGCCGCGGCGATTCGTCGAAACCAGGGGTTGTGCGGTCGTCCGATCATGGGAATCCCTATTGTCGCAAGAAGTGCGCTACAATTGAAATATTGTAGGAAGTTTATCCGTAACCCCTCTTTGAAGTAAGTCGTTCGCACAACGGAGCTCTGCGCAGCGAGTAGCTGCGAGGATCCGTTCGTCTCTTGGGCCACGTGCCCTGTGCGAACTCCAAAAGTTCGTTTGCAGGCAAAGCTGATCCGCTTTCACATTTAAAACAAAACACTGAATGACAAATTTTTCTGAACTATCGTTGTCTAAGACGTTGAAGGGCAATCTTGCCCGGCACAATTTTGTGCAACCAACACCGGTACAAGCCGAGGCGATCCCTCCAGCTTTGACTGGCCGCGATGTCGTTGCTACCGCCCAAACAGGGACAGGCAAGACACTCGCATTTCTCCTGCCGGTTGTTGAGTCGCTGATGAATCAGCCTCGTACCACTACTGGAATCGGAGCATTGATCCTGAGCCCCACACGGGAACTCGCGATCCAGATCCAGGAAGTATTTCTGAAGCTCGCCGAAGGCACTGGCCTGAAATCGGCGATCGTTGTGGGCGGCTTGAATGAGCGCTCGCAATTGCAGTCCATCCAAAAGGGCGCACGTGTGGTGATTGCCACCCCGGGCCGCCTTTCCGATTTCTTGAACCGCCGCCTTGTGAAGCTGAGCTCAGTGAAGCACCTGGTGCTTGACGAAGCCGACCGCATGTTGGACATGGGCTTTTTGCCCGTGATTAAGCTCATCCTTTCGACTCTGCCTGCAACCCGGCAGACGCTGTTCTTCTCTGCAACCATTGAGAAGTCAGTAGCGCATCTAGTGGAATCTCACCTGAAAGATCCTGTGCGCATCTCGATCGGTTCCACCACCAAAACGGCCGATAACATCGATCTGCATGTGTATGAGATCGAGCAGGACCGCAAGCTGGGCCTGTTAAATCATTTGATCGCGAATGAGCGCGGTTCGTTCCTGGTGTTCTCGCGCACGAAGCATGGCGCGGATCGTCTGGCGAAGAAGCTTACCGTGGCCGGTGGTGTGAAGGTTGCCTGCATCCATGGCGGACGCTCGCAGTCGCAGCGCAATCAGGCGTTGAAGGGCTTCCAGGAAAACTACTATCGCGTTCTCGTGGCGACCGATGTTGCGGCGCGCGGGATTCACGTGGACGGCATCGCTCACGTGGTGAACTACGATCTGCCGCAGGTTCCCGAAGACTTCATCCATCGCGTTGGCCGTACGGGCCGCGCCGGTGGCAAGGGAACGGCTTCGACTTTCGCAACGCGTAAAGAGCGCGACGAGATTCGGCGCATCGAACGCACTATCAAGTTGCAGTTGACCAAGCAGAATGTTCCGGTTGAGATTCCGCGTGAGGAGAAGGTTGTGGGCGGCGATCACATCATTGTGATGCCGTCGGCTCATGCTCCGCGGGCTCATGCCGGTGGGTTTAAGCCGCGGTCTGGTTCGGGTAAGGCTCCGTCGTCGCCGTATAATCGCGGTGGCAGCGGTAGCTACCGGCCTAGCAATAAGCGTAAACGCGCTTAGTTACAATCAAAACATTGAGCCCTGGTTGCGTTTGAAGCGCAACTGGGGCTTTTTGTCTTTTTAGCGGATAGTTACAAAGATTTGATGACGAAATTGCGCGCCACCTGGCCGCCGGCTGCGCCGCGATTTCTGGCGGCGAAGGCGATGCCGGCGGCTCCTTCGTTTTTGCCGACCCTGGGCGGCCCGGCCCAAGCCTCGGGAATGGAAACGGTGGCTGAAACTTTGGAATTCTGCTGAAACGGAATGGGCGTTCCGTCCACTTGAACCTGCAAGGCTTCACCCCGCGCGACTACTTCCATATGATGATACTGAGCCGGATCGAAACGGTCGATTGGCTGGGAAATGGCAACCGCGGTCCATGGGTTTAAGCATTTGACGCGGACCACACCGGTTGAATCCAACTGCACCCAGTATCCAGCGGACTGACCGCCCATGATTCCTTCCCCAGCCAGTGCGCGGCGGCTGCGGAAGAACGGGCCAGCTTCAGTGATGTGACCGGCAGCGTCGGATGGTGTCAGCAGGTCCACGGAGATTTGGATGTGCTGACCAACGTTGGCGCCGCGCAGCGACCAACCGCCGCAGTCGCCGTCGGGCCGCGCCAGTTGAATGCCTGCCTGATCATTTCCGTTTGTGTTCACAATGGATGCTGAACTTTCCTTCTCCCCGCGCGCCGCTAGCTCTGGCGCGTATTTCAGGACTGGCATGAAATAATAGCCCGAGGAATCATTGAGGGCAGAGGAACAGCGGTAGAGCGCTTCCACGCGCGCTGGGGGAAGGGCCGAGGGAAAGACACGGATATCGTCAATCATGCCATTAAAGCTTGATTTGGATTCGAGAAACCGGCCTATGGCCCAGTCCGATCCGCCAGTTTCCGCAGCAGCAGACAAGGCGCTGGAGCTGTCCAGTTTTCCATCTACGTAGATGTTGGCGATGCGCTTTGGCGCGCCCTCATACGTGGCAGTCACCATGTGCCAGGAGTTGGCTTGAATGGGATGGCGGCTGTTGAGGCTGCCACCTTTGAAGGCGGAGCCAAAGCCGGTCAGCCCATCCATACGTAGACTGAGTGAGAAGCGAGCCGCCGATGGGTAGGAGGCCACATCGCCGTACTCGAAAATTGCTGAGTCATCCAGAAATGTCGACGAGGGCCGTATCCAGGCTGTGATTGTGCGCGGCGAGTCTCCGGCGGGCAATTTGTGGTTCGCTTTTCCCGTGACCGCTGCGCCTGGACCTTGCAGTGAAAGTCCTTGTCCAAGAATGCCGGGAAGCCAGGTGGGCGAACCGGCGAGTTGACCCGTTGGAGTGTTTCCAGTGGCGTCGGTCACGGTCCTACCTTGGCCTTCGTCAAGTTTCCACCATGCGGTTTCCAGGAACCCTGGAACCTCTTCAGGGCGGGTAAAGTAGTAAGCTGCACAGGCGGCGATTGCCATCGCAGCGGCTGATATACCAATGAGCCACCATCGACGCTGCGGAGGGTCTGGTTGCACGGGTGCGGCGACCAATTCCGGGCCCGCAGCGAGTTCTTCCACAGGGGCGATGAGGCCGTAGCCGAGCTTGGGAAACGTTCGAAATATGCGCGGGTCCTTGGTGTCATCGCCGAATGCTTTGCGCAAATCGGCGATGCACCGAACCAGCACATCGTCAGTCACCGACATGCCCTCCCATACGTTATCAATGAGCTCTTCCTTCGTGACCATGCGCTCGCAATGAGCGATCAGGACCAGCAGAACCTGATACGTTTTGGGGCGGAGCGGGATTTCCTCGCCATCCCGGGTGAGGCATGGCCGGGAGGTGTTAATTTCAATTCCAGCAATTCGATAGGTCGGCGCTGTCGGCGAAATGTCGGAGTTTTTGCGCGCTCCTGACACGACTTTTGGAAGCTCCGTAGGCATACTGTATTGGTCCGATCAGTATATCAGGTTGGCTTGGTTGATCAAGTTCACCAGGAACGGGAGAATGGAATGCGTCAGCGGGTCCTGAAGAATGCGCTAGTGCTCATGATGTGGGTGGCACCACTCGAAGCCCAGCAGTTTCTCTACCATCAGGTTGTGGTTTTGGCGACAGACCCAGGTAACGGGGACTGCAGCATTACGCTGAACGCGGACAAATTCACAAGAGGCGGGAAAGTCCTCCTCGACACACCCACCGCCAAGCTCCAGTTGGATGTCAACTGCGCTGACAATGCGTATAAAGATGCTTTCAAGTCCGCTATTACGGTGACTGCACCCTCGTTCTTGTCCGGTTTTAGCGGCGCCAGTTCTCCATTCAAACTAGACGGGGACGACCGGGAGACGATCGAAGTGAGCGCCGGATCCTGGACCTTCGTAAATCCAAATCAGAACCAGGATCAGTTTGATTGGAAGCAACAAATTCTTGTGTCTAAAAATGCCACGGACTTCTGCAAGAATGTGCAAACCGTAGAGCCTTCGAAGGCGACTTCCTATTCGATTCCGCCGGCAGCGGTGAATGCATGCCAATTGGTTACGATTCCGGGTGGCGTGGACCGCAATCAGAACCCGGCGCTGATTCAGCCTTCTTTCGTCACGTTCAGCGGGACGCGGCCGGCGCGGTCGGGTGGGACCGACAGGTTTGATGTGTCGTTGCAAATCGATAGCTACTATTCGCAGTCGTTGGCAGGGGCGGGCGCTATTGCTCTGTTCAGTGACGGTACCACGCCGCGTATTCAGGTTGTGCAAGCGGTGCAGGCCTCTGATCTCGCGAGTGAAGTTCCTCTGGTCTTTGGGAAGAGTGCGATCGCGCGGGTGTTTTTGAAGAGCACCACTGGTCAGGACATTACATCTGGGATCACGGGTACGCTGACAGCTCTGGAGTCTCCAGGGGAGAGCGTGACTGCGTTCAATGCCGACGCAATCGCCCCGGGAGGTACGCCAGATCCGAATAATCAGAGGCATTCGCTGAACTTCCTGCTGCCCGCCAAATGGATGTTGCCGCGTGGTCCGGCAGATAAGCTGGACAACAACACTACACAGCCTTTGACGTTGACGGCGACGATTACGGTGAACGGTCAGAAGGACACGAAGACACGCGGGGGCTTTCTGATGAGAGTTTCGCCGTTTTCGTATCCTCTCAATACGCCTTACCTGGAAGTCTGCGCGCCAACGTGTCCCGATCACGACCTGGTGGATGCGGCAGGAGAATTTCTCAGACGAACGCTGCCCATTCCTGACTCAGGACTCAAGTATGGGCCTTCGGCCTTGGTCCCCCTCATCGCGTGGCCGCGCGTCATACACGACCAAACAGAACAGTTCCGCCTTGCGATGGCAGTTCGCGCGATCTATAAACTGAGTGAGAAAGAGGGATTTACGCGCTTCGGGCCATACGTGTGGGAGCCTTATGCAACCAACTCCAGTGGCAATTGTGTCAACTGCTTGGGTGGCTTAGTGATGCCGGATTATTGCAGTGATTCCGAGCCTGGCAAATGCCTGCGGCCGTTGATCGTCAAAACTTATACGCAACCGGCCAAACTCGCAGCCACGCTGCGGACTGAGCTAACAATTGGCGGCTATGGGTTTCCCAACATGGACACCTTCTATCCGTCAACAACAAAGTCGTTAAGCGACTCATCGCTGGCAGACGAGAAGTGGATTTCACTGGGTGCTTACAGAAAGTTGATTGAGACGGGAGCACCGGTTAGAAGCATATTTGCATCGCGGCCAGTCGTAAATAAGACAGCCAAGCCTAAATTGGCGGTTGCAGCCAACCTCCTGGTGATTGGCGGCACCGTGCAGGCTGACGGCAGCGCCGGGACACTGATGCCCGGCTACACTGTACAGTCAACAAACCCGCCGCCGGATTCCGATCCTGCGGGGAATACCTGTCTTGTGTTTACAGCCTCCGGTGGTACAACCAACTACTGCTTCGACACATCCTTCGATGAGGCGAATGCAGATGGAAGTCCCGGCCTGGGCATATTCTCAGTAAAAGCTCCACTGCCGGACGGCGTAACGCAAGTGGCGTTGAGCTTCACCGGCGGAGCACCGCTGGCAACGATCAATGCGGCCAGCGCTCCGCCGGTGGTTACGATGATAAGTCCGCAAGCCGGTGACAGTTGGTCTGGAACGCAGACGATTTCGTGGACCGCGGCCGATCTGGACGGAAACGCTCTGAGCTATGCAGTGCTATATTCGCCTGACAATGGGGTAACCTGGCAGCCCATGATGGCAAATCTCACTGAACCCCAATTTAGCATCGATACCGGGCAGATAGTTGGCGGGGCTTCCGTGCTTTTCCGGGTTCTCGCCAGCAATGGGATATTGACGGGTACGGCGACAGCGGGGCCGTTGGCATTGCCTCAGAGCCCCTTGCTTTCGAACGTTTCGAGCGTGGATTTTGGCAATGTCTCGCCTGGGCAACTTGCGGATAGAACCGTCGCGTTCACCAACACTGGGACCGGTCCGCTGCTGCTCAGTTCAATTTCGTTCGATAACGACGAGTTCACGTTGGTGAGGCAGAATCAATACCTGCCACCGATTCAGGCTGGGCAGACGTGGAATTTTACCATCCGCTATGTTCCGCGCAAGAATGGCGCCAGCGCGTCTGCGCTGACGATTAACAGCAACGATGCGACCCTGCCCACGCGGCAAATCCGGCTCACGGGCTCATCAGGTGGGCCGGTGATCTCGGTGTCGCCTTCCAGGCTGGACTTTGGTGCGATTACTGTCGGGTCATCCAAGGAATTGACGGTGACGCTGACTAACTCCGGTTCCCAGACTATCTCCGTGACTACCCAGCAAGGTACATCAGGCTACTTCCTTTTTCAGGGCGATTCTGCCTTTAACGTGGCAGCTGGCCAGACGGTGAACTCTAAGGTTCGCTTTACGCCTTTAGGGATTGCTAACTACGCTGAAACACTTACTTTCGTTACCAACGATCCATTGAATCCGAGGGTGCCGGTTTCAATGACAGGGTCTGCGGTTGCCTCGGCTTCGCCGACCATCACGATTACTCCCAGCGTTCTGGATTTCGGAATCGTTGCGCCCGGTAAGTCAGTGACACTGACTTACATTATGCAGAACATCAGCAATAACTTCCTGCGCGTGGGAGGACCCGGCACGAACGGCCCTCTACTGGCCGTATTTCCCATACATGGCTTGAACTTTTCCCTGAATCCAGGAGAAAAGGTGGCGCTGAGCGCCACATTTAGTCCTGTTGACAACACGCCGCAAAGCGAAACTATTACTTACAACACCAGTGATCCGGCAAACGACAATGTGTCGATCAAACTGATGGGAAATGTTTCGACCCCGAAACTTGTGCCTTCGGTACAGACGCTGGACTTCGGAACGGTAAACGTTGGCGCTGCCCCGGCCACGCGGACCCTGACGATCAACAATACGGGCAATGGACAAGCGAACATTCGACTGACGGCTAGCGGGCCATTTACGGTGGTGTCGCCACCTTCTCCATTTCTGTTGAATCCCGCCGGCACCGTGACGGTTACGCTTAACTTTGCTCCTACTGCCGCGACCCCTGCTTCGCAGACGGGATCGCTGACGATTTCCGCGGACGGCCTAAGTCCGATAGCGGTTTCTCTGACGGGAACCAGTGCAGCGGCTGCGGCTTGTACTTACACACTATCGCCGTTGTCGCAGAGTGTTGCGGCGGCAGGAGCAACGGGTTCCTTCACCGTGACGCCTAGTGCAGGTTCGTGCGCTTGGACGGCGGTCCCGAATGCTGCCTGGCTGACGATTACCTCTGGAACTACTGGCACAGGAACCGGAACTGTGGCGTTTTCGGCGGTGGCCAATACGGCAACCGCGGCCCGATCAGGAACCATTACGGCTGGCGGGGCCACCTTCACTGTGAACCAAGCCGCGACAGCGACTGCAGGCGGGACCGGCCCCGCAGGGCTCTCGGGTTCTGTGAGTGTAGAAACGGGGGAGACAACCTTCAATCTGACTACCGAGGGCACGTCTGACTGGATCCACTGGGACGACAAAACCAATCGCAAGATTGGCGGTAGTCAGCTGGGCACCCTTGCCGTCGTCGACAATCAACAACTGCACACGTATACGGGAGGGTCGAGGACGCTGAGTTGGACTGACGGCGCGCCAACACTATCGGCGACGGGCAACCGGTCGGGGCTTTTCGTGAACGGAAGCGGCAATGGGTTTACAATTACAGCGCCGGCCGACACCACAACCCGCACGGTGACTGTGCATGTGATTGCTTTCGCCGCCACCAAACTCACGTTGAGCGGGCACCTGTCTGATAACTCAGGAGATTACACTGACGTCCAGAATTCGCCTGGTTCCACCAGTTACGATTACACATTGAGTTATCGTGCCGCATCGGCGGGCCAGACCTTGACTATCAAGTGGATTCTAACCACCGGAGACATGGCAGGGGCCAACGCGGGAATCGCCGGCATTGCTTTAAGCGCGGGCGGGACTGTGACAGCTCCCACCTGCAGCTATTCGTTATCTCCAACTTCGCAAAGCTTGGCGGCCGGTGCGGGAACCGGGTCGTTTACGGTTACACCGAGCCCATCCAGCTGCGGGTGGACGGCAACTGCGAATGATTCGTGGTTGACAGTTACGTCTGGTCCAAAAGGAACCGGTAATGGGACGGTTGCTTTCGCGGCGGCGGCGAACACGGCCACCACGGCTCGCACGGGGACGATTACCGCAGGCGGGGTAACGTTTACGGTGAATCAAGCCGCGACAGTTGCTTGTAGTTATACGTTGTCGCCAACTTCGCAAAGTCTGCCGGCAGCGGCGGGAACCGGATCGTTTGCAGTTACACCCAGCGCGCCCAGCTGCGCTTGGACGGCGGCGTCCAATGCATCGTGGATTACGGTCACATCCGGCGCCTCGGGTACTGGCATTGGAACCGTCGGGTTTACGGTTGCAGCGAATACCGCCACTACGGCTCGAAGCGGAACGATTACTGCCGGTGGGGTTGCGTTTACGGTGAATCAAGCGGCGGCCGGCGGCGGGACAAGTTCAGGGAATCTGACTGGTTCCGTAAGCTTGGAGACGGGCGAGACCACCTTTAATCTGACAGCCGAAGGGCCGACAGACTGGTTACATTGGGACAGCCAAACCAACCGCAAGATTGGCGGCAACCAATTTGGCACGCTCGTCGTGGGTAACATCAACGATCTGCATTCCTATACCGGTGGGTCGCGAACATTGAGTTGGACCGATGGCGCGCCGACGCGATCGGATACGGCGAATCGGTCTGGAATATACGTGAATGGCGCTGGCAATGGATTTACCATCACCGCCCCGGCCGACACCACGACTCGGACGGTAACCGTCCACGTAATCTCTTATGCGGCCGACAAGTTGACATTCACCGCCCATCTTTCTGACAATTCGGGCGACTTTACGGATACGCAAAGTTCTCCCGGCACATCGAATGCGTACGATTACACTCTGAGTTATAGAGCGGCCTCGGCGGGGCAAACCTTGACCATCAAGTGGGTCCTGACCACCGCAACCGCGGCAGGGGCCAATGCCGGTATTGCCGGGATTGCCTTGAGCGGCGCGGCGGTGACGGCATGCAGCTTTACTCTATCGCCGACATCTCAGAGTCTGGCTGCGAATGCAGGGACCGGTTCGTTCACCATGACGCCAAGTGCTTCGAGTTGCGCGTGGACGGCGTCGTCAAATGCAGCGTGGCTGACCATCAATTCGGGGGCTTCAGGAACGGGAAATGGCACGGTGGCGTTTTCAGCGGCAGCCAATACAACAGCGGCTTCGAGGTCAGGAACGATCACCGCCGGCGGTGTCGCATTTACGGTGAATCAGGCTGCGGCGGCTGCTACAAGCGGTGACACTACGACAGGTCTGGTGTCGTGGTGGAAGTTCGACGAAGGGATCGGGCAAACGGTGCGGGACACAATGGGGGCGAACAATGGAACGATCCAGGGGACTGCCAGTTGGACTACCGGCCGGTTCGGCGCGGCTCTGAATTTCGACGGATCCACCAACTTCGTTCTGGGTGCAAACGCGGGACTCGGATTCCCGGTGGGCAGCGCGGCGCGAACCATCAGCGCGTGGGTAAAGGTATCCAGTCCGCCCAGCATAGATAACGGAGTATTTCACTATGGAACAGCCAGCAGTACCGGCGCCGTGAATTTCCATCTGTTTCTTTACGGCAGCACGAATGCCGGAAAAGTGGGAATCGGTAATGGCTACGGCTACGGGACCTTGCTGGGGACATCCAATGTCGGAGACGGAGCCTGGCACAATATCATTGGCGTGTACGAGGGCGCCGGTGGATTGGCGCGAATTTACGTAGACGGGGTGCAACAGACTTCGGGAGTATTGTCCACTACCCCGAACACGGGGACCGGTACGGCCTGGCAGATCGGCAGATTCCAGGCCGCCGGTCCCCAGCCTTTCAGGGGCGCGATGGACGATGTGCGGATTTACAACCGGGCGCTGACGTCGGCGGACGTGCAGGCGATTTATAACGGGCAGTGAGCGCGGGCGCAGAATTGCTGCCACGCTCAGTGTGGCGGGTTTACTAGTTAGTTAGGGATTGGACTGGCGAATCGCCTGTCCTACCTGGAAGAAGTCGCGGACTTGCTGGGCCACGCCGGGGGCGCAGGCGATGGCGTTGCCGCCGAAGAGGCTGGAGCCTCCGTCGAAGTTGAGGAAGACGGCGCCTGACTCTTCGAGTATTACTTTGGTGGCTGCGAGGTCCCATGCTTCCGACTTCGGTTCAATCCAAATATCGGCCTGGCCGCTCGCGACCATCATCGCATCAGGCGCTCCGCCCAGTGTGCGGATGGCCCAGAATTGCGAGAGGAACTGCATGAGTCGTTGTGGGTCACCATAGCGGTTCTTGTGATTGCGGTTGATGGCGCTGGGGCAGATGACGGAGTCTTTCAGCGATTGAATGGAAGATGCCTTGATGGGCTCGTTATTGCGGAAGGCGCCGTCGCCGCGCGAAGCGTGATAAGTGTCGCCCAGGGCGGGGAAGTGACACACTCCTGCCATGGATTCGCCGTCCATTTCCAGGCCGATTAACACGGCCCAATGCTTGTTGCCGCGGACGAAGTCCTTGGTGCCGTCGATGGGATCGACAATCCAGTGGCGGTCGCTTTGCGCTTCCTTGCCCGTGCCCTCTTCGCCAAGTATGCCGTCTTCGGGGAAGGCTTCCATGATGGCTTCGCAGATGAGTGCTTCGCTCTCGCGGTCGGCAATCGTTACCGGCGTATTGTCTGGTTTCGTTTCGGCGCTAAAGCCCGCCTTCTGATGACGCAAGCCCACTTCTCCAGCGCGGATTGCGATCTCCCTCATGAACGCGAGTTCTTTCTCGAATGCCATCTGATCTCCAGTAAGAGTCTTAGAGCAAGTGTAGCAGCCTGAGGGTTGAGCGTTCCATCGGCGGCCTGCTAAAGTTGCATGGGGGATGGCAACAAATTCATGCGTAAGATTTGGATGATTGCGGGCAGTGTGGTGTTAGGACTGCCGCTGGTTGGCGCTTTGCTTTTGATGATGGTCGATGTGAATCAATTCCGTCCAAAGATTCAGGGTGTGTTGGAAGAGAAGCTGCACCGGCAGGTCAAGTTGGGTGCGATGAGTTTGAAGTGGTATCCGCTGGCGATCCGGATTGAGGATGTTTCGATCGGGGAGTCGCCGAAATTCGCATCGGCAAATCCTTTTCTGTCGGCGAAGCAGTTCGATGTAAAGGTGGACGTTGGGGCGCTGCTGAAAAAGCAGGTGGAAGTAGACGCGCTAAATATCACGCGGCCGCAGTTGGAATTAATTCGCGGCAAGGATGGTAAGTGGAATTTCTCGGAACTGGCGTCGGGCGGCGATTCGTCGAGCAGTAGCGGCGGAGCGGCGATCGCGCTGCGGTCGCTGACCATTCAGGATGCGAAATTGAGCGTCACCGATTTGCGGCCGGGCGGAGTCAAGGCTGCGTACGATCACATCGATATCGCCGTGAACAACTTTGCTCCGGGCAAGCCATACACCGCGGAGTTGAAGGCGCCGCTGGAAGGCAACGCGAAGGCCGGGTTGGGGCTGCAGGTGAGCGGCGTGGCGGGAGGAACGGATGTCGACGGGAAGTTTAAGTTCGACGAAGTGCCGCTGGCGATTCTGGGGCAGTTTGTGGGCACTTCGAAAGGCGCGCTGCCGCCGCTGGTGCTGAATGGCGAGGCGGCGTTCCGTTCGCGCGGTGACGACATGAAGCTGAGTTCGGCGACGATTCAGGCGGGCGGCGTGAAGATTACTGGATCAGGCGAAGTAAAAGGCGAGGATGCGCAGTTCAGCTTTCAGACCGATGCGGCGCAGTTGAGCGGTCTGTTGCAGATGGCGCGCGTGCAGGACATGACGGGTACCGGGACGATTACATTGAAAGTGAAAGTGTCGGGCCCGATGAAGGCGCTGACTTATGCGGGTACGGCATCTCTGCGCGATGCTTCGCTGAAGTTCCCGGAGTTGAGCAAGCCGGTGCAGATCCAATCGGCCGATGTGCGAATCGCCCCCGATCAATTGACGCTGGCACTGGCGCAGGCAGGCATCGGATCGAGCCACGCCAAGGGCGCGTTGAACGTGCATAATTTCGCCAAGCCAGTGCTGGATTTTTCATTGGACATCGATAAGATCGATACCCTGGAACTGGAGACATTGTTCGTGGCTCCGGCAGCCGGAGGCGGAAAGTCGAATGCAAAGTCCGCGCCTGCTCCGCCATTGCGTGGCGCCGGCAAGGTGACCATCGCGAAACTGACGGCGAATCAGTTTGTTCTGACTGACATCAGTGCGACGTGCGATCTGGAAGGGACGACAATTAAACTGGATCCGCTGATTGCAAAATTGTATGGCGGCACACACACGGGAAGCGTCACGCTCAGCACGAGCGGTGAGAAACCAACATACGCACTGAAGTCGGGTGTGACGAAAGTCGATGCGGGACTGATGTTGAACGCGTTGAGTTCCATGAAGAATATGTTGACCGGGATTTTGGAGGCGGAGACGGACTTGAAGATTGTTCCCGCCGTGGATGTTTCGCATGGGCTCAATGGCACGCTGAAGTTAGGACTGGCAAACGGCAAGCTGGCAGGTGTTCACATGATGGACGAACTTTCTTCCATCGCGAAATTCGTGGGGTATCAGAAGCAGGCCTCGAACTACACCAACATTTTGAAGTTGGGCGGAACGTTCAAGATTGTCAACGGCGTGGCGGCTACCGATGATCTGGCGCTGGAGATTGAAGGCGCGACGCTGGCTGCGGCAGGGACGCTGGGGTTGACCGATCAATCTGTAAAGATGAATGTGACGGCGACGCTGGCGAAGGGCGCGAGCCAGGCGGTTGGGGGATCGCAGGTGGGCGGGTTGCTGCAGACCGTGCTTTCGAATTCGAGGGGCGAACTGGTGATCCCTGCGATTGTGTCCGGCACATTTGCGAATCCGAAGTTTTCGCCCGATCCGGTGCGAATGGCGAAGATGAAACTGGAAGGGATTAAGCAGCAGGTTGCGCCGGTGAATGATATTTTGAACATGTTCAAGAAGAAGCCGGCGAAGTAGAGCGGGGATGCCGTGCGCGGGATGGTATAGAATCGGAGCATCACAAACCAGGGAGTTTGAAACATGCGATTTTCTTGCCTCGCCGCAATCCTCATGACCGCGCTGTTCTCCGTCAATGCCTGGCCACAAGGTATTACGGCTGCTCTTGAAGGCACCGTCCAGGATCCCAGCGGTGCTGTCGTTCCGAACGCGAAAGTTGAAATCGTGAACACCGCGACGAACGTGTCCCTACATCTCACGACGGATTCGGGCGGACGCTTTGTTGCACCGTCGCTGGCTGCCGGTCCCTATTCGGTAAGCATCGAGGCCGGCGGTTTCAAAAGAGAGCAACGCACTGGCATTCTGCTGGAAGTGAATCAGACGGCGAATATCACCATCGCCATGCAAGTCGGAGCGTCGACTGAAACCGTCAGCATCACTGCCGACGCGGCGCAGATCGAAACAACGCCTTCGATGGGCGCGGTGATTGACAATCACATGATTATCGACCTGCCGCTGAATCAGCGGAATCCATATGCCCTGGCGTTTCTTGCGCCAGGCGTGCAGGGCAGTGTGGGCAACGCCTATAACAGCAGCAATATTTCGATGAATGGTGGCAGGCCCGGCAGCACCGATGTTCTTGTCGACGGCATCTCTTCTTCGCCGCCGCTGGTGAATCCGATTCAGGGCTTCGCTGTATTTCCGTCGGTTGACGCCGTGCAGGAGTTCAAAGTGCAGACCAATATGTATTCAGCCGAATACGGGCGGTCAGGAAGCGGCATCGTCAATCTGATCTACAAGTCCGGTACTAACTCCCTGCATGGATCCGCATTCGAATTTCTGCGCAATACCGCGCTCGATGCAAACGGCTTCTTCGCCAATCGCAACGGCACTCCGCTCGCGAATTTCAAGCGCAATCAGTTTGGCGGATCGCTTGGCGGCCCCGTAGTAGTTCCGAAAATCTATAATGGCCGCAACAAGACTTTCTTCTTCGTCGGCTATGAAAGTCTGCGCCAATCCACGGCAACCACGGCGAGCTCGACCGTTCCCAGCCTGCTGCAAAAGGTAGGCGACTTTTCGGCGACGAAAAATGCAGCCGGTGCATCGGTCACGATTTTCGACCCCACTACGACCGTTGCGCAGGGCACGGGCTACGTACGTTCTGTATTCCCAGGCAACGTGATTCCGGCCAGCAGGATCAATCCGGTTTCGGCCAACATCGCCAAATACTTTCCCGATCCGATTACGAGGCTTGGCACCGTATCGGGGGCAAACAACTTTTTCCTTTCCGGCGCCACCGTTGTCAACTCCAATCAGATCGACACTAAGTTCGATGAGAACATCAACGAGCGCAACCGCTTCTTCTTCCGCTTCGCGTATAAGACTCTGGAGCAGCCGGCGAACAAATTCTTCCCTGCTGCGCAGTTAGTCGCAGAGGGGACAAACTCGCAGCCGCAGGTTACTACTTCGGCGGCGTTCGATTACACACTTACTAAGACGCCAACTTTTTTGATGGATTTTCGATACGGTTTTTCGCGCGTGTTGCTGAACTGGACCACCATCAGCGATGGCTTCGACCCGACGCAACTCGGCTTTCCTTCCTATTTGGCAAAGAACGCCGATCATCTACTGTTCCCCGGCATCGCCGTGGCGAATTATGTGACTCTGGGCAACGCGGGCCAAGGGCAATGGAAACGCGCCGCCTTCGAGACCAATCTGTTCAGCCTGAATAACACGAAAGTGGCAGGTGGCCACATCGTCAAGTTCGGCGCGGAGTTCCGGTTGCTGCTGGTGAATGACACCGAAGCCGGTTCGTCCACCGGGAATTTCAGCTTCGCCGCCGCGCTTACGCAAGGGCCGAATCCGAATGCCGCGAGTGCAACTGCGGGCAACGCCTTCGCTACCTTCCTGCTGGGCGTGGGCAGTGGTTCTATGCTCATCAATTCGAAGAACGCGGCGACGAAGAGCGAATACAACGGCTATTACATACAAGACGATTGGCGCATCACAAGCAAGCTGACTTTGAATCTGGGCCTGCGCTGGGACTACGATCTTCCGCGCACCGAGCGCTACAACGCCATGGAGACGTTTAATCAGGGCATCGCGTCACCGCTGGCCGGACCTGCGGGGCTGCCGAATCTGAAGGGCGGTTTGCAGTTCGCCGGCGTGGGCGGGGCAAGCCGCCGGCAATACGATCCGGTGTGGACCGACTTTGCGCCTCGCTTCGGCTTTGCGTATCAGCCCATGCGGAACACCGTGGTCCGCGGAGGGTATGGAATCTTCTTCGCGCCGTCGCTGCGGTCTGCAGGCGCAACGATCGGCAATCAGGGCTTCAGCAGTTCCACCACTTACGCGGGGAGCCCCAATAATCTGACGCCTTCGGTGTATATTAACAATCCATTTCCGACCGGCCTGAACCCAATCGTGGGAAGTTCGCAAGGCTTGCTCTCTGGTGTGGGCGCGACCTTTGAAACGCCGATCACGGGCGACAATCACATGCCGTATACCCAAAGTTGGAACTTCGGCGTCCAGCGGCAGTTGCCATTCAACATCCTTGTAGACGCGTCATACGTGGGCAGCCACGGCGTGCATTTGAATTCGGCTGGCGAGAACGATTTCAATCTTAACCAGCTTTCGCCGCAAGCGCTCCAGCTCGGGACCAAGATTCAGCAGAACGTACCGAACCCGTTCTTTGGTCTGATTACGACTGGTCCGCTAGCCGCAGCTCAGGTGCCGCAAAGTTTTCTGTTGGCGCCATATCCGCAATTCACCGGGCTGCAGGCTTCTTACATCACCGGCGGCTACACGCTGTACCACGCGTTTCAACTTAAGGTGGACAAACGGTTCAGCAATGGCCTGAGCGCGCTGCTGTCGTTCACGGGACAGAAGCTGATCGATAACTACTCCATCATTTCGAATGTCGGTAACAATACCGGCGGCATTCAGAATATTTATGATCGGAGCGATGACCGTTCGATCTCTTCAAACGACATATCGCGGCGGATTTCCATCGCCGGAGTGTACACGTTGCCAGTCGGGCGCGGGAAGCAGTTCGGTGCTCACATGAATGCGTGGGTTGACGCGCTGTTGGGCGGTTGGGCAATGAATGGAATTGCCATTAACCAGACCGGTTTTCCTCTTTCTCCGACTACCGCGAATACTTCGAATTCCGGCAGCACCGTGTTGCGCCCCAACAATACCGGGCAGAGCGCCGCGCTGGATGGGCCTGTTTCGCAGCGGCTGAATGGATATCTGAACGCGAAAGTCTTCACGCTGCCCGCGCCGTTTACTTTCGGGAACACCTCGCGCACGCTGCCCGATGTGCGCGCGCCTGGAAATCAGAATATCGATTTGTCGTTGTTCAAGAGTTTCCGCGTGCGCGAGCGGCTGAGCGTACAGTTCCGCGCAGAGGCCTTTAATGCGCTGAATCAGGTGGTCTTCAGCGCGCCAAATCTGGTGGTGTCGGGGGCGTCGTTCGGGGTGATTTCGGGGCAGGCGAATACCGCGCGCCAGATTCAGTTCGCGCTGAAGTTGCTGTTTTGAGCGGAGCGAGCAGACGTCGTAGGATAAGCATAGAGATTCCATGGCGGCAAGCAATCTACATGTTTTGGAAGATGCGCTGCGTAGACATCTTGCCAGGCAATCACTGAGGCGCTTATCTCAGGGGGCCAAATTGCAGCGTGGGTCAATGACCGAGGCCGAGGTCGGCTAACGGAAAGATCTGGGTGATGTCGTCTTCGCTGAATTGCTGGGTGTTCATAGTCCCTCGATGTACTGCTGCCGTTCATTGGGCGTTGCTCTTCGTGCCGGGATGATACGAATTCTTGTCACGACACTTTGGCTTTCGGACCAAAGATGCGCTCCGAACATGCTATCGAAAGTGCGCCCGTCTCGCTGGCTTGATGCCGGCGAATGTCCGATTGCTGTTGGCTCGCGCGCTTCAGTTGTGGCTGCTTGGACTCGTCCGGGAATTCGGCGGCCTTCTCATTGTCGGGCATCAAGCCGCATCGCAGTATGTCAGGATGACTTGCTTTCCGAGGATCGCCAGGGCGGCATGGATCTTTTCCTGGCGCGATTCGTGGTTTGGATTGAGCATGCGGCGCACTTCGGTTTCGCGAACGCACAAGCGCCGGGCCAGCTCTGATTGCGAGATGCGGGCGTCGCGAATTGCCCAGTAAAGTGCCAGTTTTCCAGAGATCCAGAGCGGGACTGGGATCAGCTTTTGTCCTCGTTTGGCCGGGGAGGGTTTGGGGATTTCCGTCTTGTCGCTCATCGCGAAGGCGATGGCGCTTGCGAGGCAATCGGCGGCCTCGGCAGCCGATTCGGTTGGGTCTGCGCCGTCTGTGCGGGCGGTTGGGAAGTCAGGGAAGCTGACAACGACGCGGTTGTCTTCATCGCGTTTGAAGGTTGCCGGATAGGCGAGCGTAGTCATGTTGAATTTCATGATCGCACAATCATGTGCGAGGAGGATTGTTTCATCGCTTCGGGTATTTGCTTGGACAGAGGCATAATCTCAGGCCTCTTTATAGATCCAGGCTGGAATTCAGAAACAGCTCCCTTAGAACGTGTGAAGGAATCGGTTAGACCGCAAATTGGACCGGCGAATCGCCGGTCCTACCCCTGAAAACATTGGCTGTCCGTGGGTAGGACAGGCGATTCGCCTGTCCACATTCTAATTTGTCACACCTTTCACTGCTGGTTCGGCCGCTTCACCGGCGGCTTCTTGAACTCTTCCGGGAAGTCCGCTGCCTTGCCCTTATTCGGATTGCGCAGCGTGTTCTGGCCGCCGTTGTCGCGTTGCAGCGGGATGTTCATGCCGTCGGTCTTTTCCAAAATATCGAACAGGTGGTTGCGCATCTGTTTGATGGTGGCCTGGTGCTTTTCGCTGAAGATCAGGTTGCGGCTTTCGGTTGGGTCTTCCTGCAGGTCGTAAAGCTCGTCGGTATCCCAGATGCCCTGATAGCGGATGAACTTGTAGCGGTCGCCGCGCAGCGCGTGCATGGTCGGCGTCTGCGGGAAGTTGCGCTCCCAGTAGTATTCGTACATCAGCTCGCCGCGCCATTCGGTGGACTTGCCTTGGGCGAGCGAGAGCCAGCTGCGGCCATCGAGTCCGGCAGGGATCTCGGCGCCGGCGGCTTCCAGGCACGTCGGCATGATGTCGAGTCCGGCGACGACTTGTGTGAGCGTCTGTCCGCCTTTGAAGATTTCGGGGCAGCGGGCGAGCATGGGGACCCGCATGGATTCTTCGTAGGCCGTGCGCTTGTCGATCAGGCCGTGCTCGCCGAAGGCGAAGCCGTTGTCGCCCATGTACATGACAAGCGTGGAATCGAGCTCGCCGCGGCGCTTCAGTTCGTCGAGCACGCGACCGATGCTTTCATCAACGGCCATCAGGGTTTCCGCGTATTTCTTAAAGTAATCGGCGATGTCGAGCGTGGAGTGATATGGGTAGTCGACGCCGTGCCAGGAGTTGCGCTGATTCTGCACCCACATGGGGCGGTGCTGGGCCATCTCGCCGCTTTCGGCCATGGTTGGCGGGTACTTGAATTCCTCCATCGCATACATGCCCTTGTGTCGTTCAGCAGGCGTAAATTCGGCGTGCACAGCCTTATGCGAAAGGTAGAGGAAGTAGGGCTGGTCTTTGGGGATGGTCTTGAGCCAGTCGAGCGCGTAGTCGGTCAACTCGTCGGTGATGTAACCCTTCTGTTTCACTTTTGTGCCGTTGACGTTGAGTCCGTTCGGGTTAGGCAGGTACGTGCCTTGGCCGCGGAAGCTCACCCATTGATCGAACCCGGGCTTGGGGTCGTCGCCTTCGGCGCCCATATGCCACTTGCCGAAGAAGCCGGTCTTGTAGCCGGCCTTCTGCATGTAGGAAGGGAAGAAGACGGTGCCTTTGGGGATGGCGGTGTTGTTGTCGACGATTCGATGGCGGTGCGCGTAGACGCCGGTCAGGATGGACGCGCGGCTGGGGCTGCATAGCGCCGTGGTGACGAAAGCGTTCTTGAAGTGGATGCCCTCGTGGGCGAGGCGGTCCATCTGCGGGGTCTTGAGCCAAGGCTGGGCTTTGAGGAAGCCCATGGCGTCGTAACGGTGGTCGTCGCTGAGGATGAAGATGACGTTGCGGCGGCGCTTGGTTTGCGCTTGGGCGGCGCCGATGGACGCTCCCATGGCGGCCAGCAGTTCGCGGCGGTTCAGTTTTGGGGTAGACATTGGGTTACGTCAATACTTTATCGCAATTAGTGTGTGTGGTTCAGCAGGTTCTTCCAGTTGATGAAGACTTTAAGCGGTTGCGGCGGGCCTAATTCCTCCTTGTTCAAGCCTGTCGTCAACAGGAAACCCCGGCCGTCGGGGAGCATGCTAAAGTGCGTGATGGTCGACTCCCCTCTGAGCGCAGTCTGGAAGAGTTCCTTTGGGGCTCCCAACTCCGGTTGGGAGGCTGTAAATTTGATGGGAACCGAAATCAGCTTGCCATCTGCCGCAAGATACACCAGTTCCGTACCATCTTTGCGAAAGCGTGGCTGAATGCCTCCGTCCTTGGAGACCAGTAATCTGCCAGGTTTTCTGTTTACGCATAGTGAAGAAGGTTAAGTTAGAAGGAATATGTACTATTTTTAAAGCTAAGAGGGGGCTGGATAAGGGTGACCTAGTTTTAGCCTCAGCAGGTGTCTGATTAAGTACAT
Organism: uncultured Acidobacteriia bacterium; assembly: GCA_903881085.1. Classification (GTDB taxonomy): domain Bacteria; phylum Acidobacteriota; class Terriglobia; order Bryobacterales; family Bryobacteraceae; genus CAIRSA01. The sequence continues at coordinate 167 of CAIRSA010000321.1, read as the reverse complement.
CCAACAAACTGCGCCTAAAATAGATGAAATGGCGCTTTTTTATCATGCTAACGAACTAGTATTACAACTATTATTAAGGCTCTTCAAAAGCTAGGATCATTTTAACATATAGATAGCATATAGATGGGCAGTGGTGGTGGCTCAGTTGGTAGAGCAGAGATCCAGAG
>CAIRSA010000320.1 GCA_903881085.1 uncultured Acidobacteriia bacterium | reverse complement strand
TGACGAGCACGTTGTATGCAACCGATGCTAAATGTTGGAGATAGCTTTTCCAGATGCGTTCAACTGCTCCTTCTCGGATGATAGATTCGAAGAAACACTGACGAATCGCAGAAATCCGAGCGTAGTGGTACGCCCTTCCGAGCCGAGATCGCGAGAAGGTGTGAAAAATTAGAGTTTGGACAGGCGGATCCTCCTTCGCCAAGGCTTCCGCCTTCGCTAAAGCTTCGGCGGACAAGACGGCGGAAAGGTCGCCGGTCCAATTTGCGGTCAAACCGATTCCTTCACACGTTCCAAGGGAGCGGTTCCTAAAGTATAGAAACAAAACGGGGCACAGATAAGGAATTAGCAAATGAAATCATTGAAGACGATGGGCCTTGCCGGCCTGATGGCTGCCGTGTGCTTGAACGCGGCGCAAGAGACTGAGTTGAAGGATGCGGCAGGTGCGGCCATTGTCCGCTATGTGGTGGAGGCTCCAGCGGGTGTTGCGCCGGCCGGGACCATGGATCCGGCGAAGCAGGTGGGCTTGTTCCTCTGCTCACCGGAGCATGACCGGCCTACGGGCGATGAAGTGCTGCCCGTGCGCGAATCGCTGCGCCGGCTGGGCCTGAGCGACAACTTTGTGCTGATCGGCATTCATCCGCAAGGCCAGAAGTTTGGGCCGATGGATCACGAGCCGATCCGCAAATTGATCGCCTGGGCGATGAAGACTTACCCCATCAATCCGCGCCGCATTTACATGTATGGCAAGGGTGAGGGCGCGAAGATTTCGGGCGAGTTCGGTACCACGAATCCGAATCTGATCACTGCCGGCATCACCTATAGCTGGGGCTGGTGGATGTTTCCTTCGGAGTTGAAGCGGGCCCTCGATCCCAAAACTGACGGCCCCGAATACTATATGGTGCTGGGGCGGCGCGACATTCCTACGCATCTGGTGACTGTGCGCGACACCTACACGCGTATGCAGATGAAGGGCTATCACACGATTTATCGCGAGTTTGACGATCTGGGCGCGCGCACTTACCATCCAACGAGCAATGACGACGCCATCGCCTGGGCGACGCGGCTTCGCAACAAGACGCTGCCGCTTTCGGCGGCGGAGACGAAGCTGTTGAATCAGCCGGTGATTTCGGCAGGCTACTACCCTGCGCTGGCATTGGTGGGCGGTAGCAAGGCTGGCGGGGTGATTCAGAAACTGCTCGATTCGAAAGACCCCGCCGTGCGGGCGGCTGCGGCCGAGACTTGCGCGAGGGCGATTTTCGATGAGGCCACGCTCGAAGCCGTGGCGAAGACACTTTCCGACCCGGTGGTGAAGGTGCGCCGCATTGCGATCAACGCGCTGGCGGTGAACGCGCAGTGGCGGTCGCAGGTTGCGCAGCAGGCTTTGATCGCCAAAGCTATGGACATTGACCCCGTGGCGGATCAGTCTGATCGCGTTGCCGCTGTGGACGGCCTTTGCCAGGCCGTGCGGTTGCAACTTCGCGGCGTGCGGCAGGATCCGGCTGTGTTCAAGGCCCTGGTTGCGTTGCTGACTGATAAGAACGAAGAGCTGCGCGTGATGACTGCCAATTTTTTGGCTCCCGTGCGCGATGGGGAGTTTCGCGGTGACATCGGGCGGCCGGAGAAGAAGGCCCCCGAGGGCGGGTGGCAGCAGTGGCTGGATGAGATCACGGCCGCGAGCTTGAGCTATCGCAAAGATTATTTGGTTTGTTCGGATGGCGGGAAGTCCGAGGCGGTAGAGCTGTTCTGCAAAGGTAGCACGGGCCCGGTGGCTGAGGCTTTTCAGAATACTTTGAAGGCTGCCGAGATGGGGTATGTGCCGGCGATGGCGGCTGTTGGGATTATGTATGCCAATGGTAAGGGCATTAAGCAGAGTTACGAAGAGGGTAGCAAGTGGCTTAAGATGGCGGCGGATGGGAAGCATCCTTTGGCTGTGGTGAATTCGGCGCGTTTGCCGAAAGCATATGCGGAGATTCCGGCTGGGGCATTCTTGACGCAACAATAGTGCCAGGAAAAAAGTTAGCAGCTATAGCTGTGGCCGATTTCGGCTGAGTCCTCAAAATCTTGCGGGTGATAGAGTTCTGCGGGGCTGATTCGTAGCCAGGCCTCGTATAGAGTGTTGAGCAGAGCATGGACCTCGGCCAGTGGCGGGTCAATCTGTTCGATGTTGGCTTTGGTGAGCTGGCGCTGCATGTAATCGTAGAGTTCGCGCAGCTCGACGGCGAGGCTGCCGCCGCGCTCAACATCCAGCGCAGCGCTTAACTCGTTGATTATCAAAGTGGCTTTAGTGATAGAAGAAGATCGCTGGCGAATTTGACCTTTGGCTAGGTGGATGCGGCTGGCCTCCACTGCATCAAGGGCTCCTTTGTAAAGTAGACGCGTCAATTCAATGGGAGACGAAGACAGAACTTCAACTTCGTGATTTGTCCGGTATGCGCTAAGCGTCGTTGACTGGCTCACAAAAAACATATCGGCAGAATCGCGGTTAAGTTGAAGAGTTGATCAGTGCTTAGAGAATGCCTTTGGCTGCTTCGTCAGCCATACGAAGCACCTGCTCAGTGGGCACCTGGCGCACCACCTCGCGGGTTGTGCGGTCCACCAGGCGAATCACCGGCTTCTGCGAGTGTCGGTCAAGGGCGAATGTAAGCTCGTTGTTTTCCCCATATAACTCTGTTTGATTCAACGCATTAACAGCCTTCACCAGCTCCCTCCGCTGGGCCACCTGGTTTGCGTCGGGCGGCGTACTTGGCGTCGCAACAGTGTTTTGACGGGGATCGAGCCGCGTGATTGTCAGTTCCGATCCTAAGGCCATAACTTGCTCCTTTGGGTCCTTAT
>CAIRSA010000319.1 GCA_903881085.1 uncultured Acidobacteriia bacterium | reverse complement strand
TGCGTTGTCGCGCATGTTCCATATTCGCGAGCGGGGCTCGCTGCAGGTTCGGTGGGAGGTTTTCAATGTTACCAACCACACTAACTTCCTGCTGCCGAATACCAGCGTGGATGTGGCTGCGGGGGGCGGTATTTCGAGTGCCCAGGACGCGCGGATTATGCAGTTTGGGATGAAGTATTTTTTCTAGAGTTGGGTGCGGATTCCAGGTTTCATCCGATCCTGTTTCGGGGACCGCAGACCGCGTTGGAAAACCGAAACCGCTACAGCGTAGCGGTTTCCGAACGTATTTCCAATAGGATAGGCGGAAATCTCGCTACGCTGTAGCGGTTTTGCCTTTCGCGGCACATGCGGATATCCATTTTGAAGCCCATAGCGGTGAGAAGTTCTGTTACTGCCCAGCTCGCCTAAAGGCAGCTTTGGTTGTGATTGCGGTCATAAAACCCACCGCCGCCGAGGCCAGCCTTGACGCTGGTCTTGACGCGCAGGCCGGTGGATTGCACCATCGCTGAAAGAAATTTATTGGCAATCGCCGTATTCTCGCTAGGAAACTGCGAAGTTGAGGAGTTCATCGATTGATCGCGGCGATGCCCACCGATCCGACCATTTGACAAATCCGGAGCCGGCGACGTAGTTCGATGTTGGAGCCTTCCCGCCCGTGCCAACGGGGGGCGTTCCGTGTGGAGACTTCAGGGCGGAATATTCTGGATGGCCCTGGTTTTGCTTTGGCCAACATCGCGTTGTCGCGCATGTTTCATATCCGCGAACGCACCTCGCTACAGTTGCGGTGGGATGTCTTCAATGTATCCAACCACACCAACTCCCTGTTGCCGAATACCAGTGTGGAGTGGCGACGAGGGGCGGTATTTCCAGCGCCCAGGACGCGCGGATTATGCAGTTTGGGATGAAGTATATTTTCTAAATGGCGGTGAATTGCCTGGCGCGGGCGTCTTTAGCATTTGCAAAAGTCGTCCGCGCTGGGATTTTACGAACTGTCTTCTGCTACTTCTTCAGGGCGAGTACCGTTTGGCTGTGGTTGAACTTTACGCCGCCCGCTTTGGCCTGGGATTTGATTTTCAAAGGCATTCTCCTTTTTCTTCGGACAATTCTATATGCGGAATTCCCTCGGAAAACTGATCACGCCGCCTGAAAATTACTTCCTTGCAGCGTATGTTCGCCGCGCTCATTCCTGAGCTTTGACGCGGCCAGTTGTCGCAACTCCTGATAGACCAGTGGAGAGATCGCGTCCAGAGCAGACTTGTCACCGCTGCTCCACTGGCGGAGTAAAACAGTGAACTCTCCTCCGGCTGGCGGTTCCATGGGTGAACTATGCGGTCGTGGGCGGCACCAGCGTCTTCAAGAACGTATGCGCCGTGCGGAAGCCGCGCTTGAACTGTTCCGTGAAGTCACCATTTTCATACGCAGGATAGTAGAAGTTATCTTCGTTTTCGATGTTCATGGCGCCCGTGTAACCGGCGTCGGCCAACACGGTGAAGAAGCCCTTCCAATCCACCGAGCCGGAGCCCGGAATGCGGAAGCGCCACCAGCGTTGATTGTTCGGCGGCTGGATGCCGGTGGTCTTCAACACATGCCAGAGGATTTCCGTGTCCTTTAAGTGCACGTCGTAGATCTTGCCCACGAAGTCGCGCGCGGCCTGGACCGGGTCCATGAACTGCCACACAAGATGCGACGGGTCGAACTGCAGGCCGAGGTTCTGATTATCGTTGAATGCCTTGAATAGCGCGTCCCAGCCGACCGGGCCGGTGGCGATGTTGGGACCGCCGGCGTAGGGCTCCCACAGGATGCGCACTTTGTTTTTTTCGCACGCGGCGAAATACTTTTCGTTGTAGACGCGGACGATCTCATCCACCTGCGCCTTGAACGGCTTCTCTTTGATGGTGCCCGACTGGCCGCCGATGTTGGGGATGCCGAGCTTGCCGCACAGTTCAATGCAGGAAACGGTGAACTTGTTCTGCGCCTCGCGCTTGGCCGGGTCAGGATCAATGTGGTTGCCATCGCAGGCGAGTGAGGAAAAGTACAGGCCTGAGGCCTTCATTTTGAATTTGATCGCGTCGATCTGCGCGTCGTCGACCTTGCGCGGGTCAATCCTCAGCTGCATGCTGGTGAAGCCTTCGGCCTTGGCGAAGGCGAGGTTGGCATCGGAGAAGTTGGCCAGGACGCCGAGCTTGGGCTTCCAACTGGCGGGGCGCTGCGGGCGCTGGGCCTGGGCGGCAGACGCTGCCGAAAGGGCGGTGATTACAGATCGTCGGGAAAGGGTCACCACACGACAATACAGCAGCCGCACCGCCTATTGCAACAGCTTGCGCCATTCAGGCGCTGCTTACCAGATGAGCTTCACCGCCAGCTGAATGTTGCGCGGATAGTTCGATTGCGGTGCGCTGACTTCGGCTTTGATCAGAGAACCGAAGTTGGCGCTGGTCGGGTCGTTATTGAACTGTTTCGTGTTTACGAAAAACGAATTGAACAGGTTGAACGACTCGATACGAAACTGCACCCGCAGCTTTTCCGTCAATGGCAGCATCTTGTTCAATGACGCATCCATTAATTTCACTGTCTGCAGGCGTACGTGCCCATCGTAGTAGGGCGTGTAGCGCGGATTGTAGCTGGGCACGATGATGAAGTTGTAATCCTTACAGCCGGCGTCCACGCTAAAGGCCTGCATCGTTTGCTTGTTTGTGTTGTCCCAGTTTAAGACGCATGGCTGAACGGCCTGCACGTTGGCGGCGTTCCAGGTAAAGTCAGGGTTGCGCGCATCCTTCGCGTAGAGGACGTTGCCGGGCAGCGTCCATGGGCGGCCGGTGAAGATCTGATAGATGGTGGTCAACTCCCAGCCGCTGACGGCATTCGTTACGAGTTTGTTGGCATGGGCGGCGAACCGGTGGCCCTTGCCCACGGGCAGTTGGTAGATCATGCTGTAGACGAACTTGTGCGGACGGTCATTGCTGGAAAGGCCGCGTTGCATCACGTTGTTCAGCGGGTCGAGGAAGCCGTTTTGCTCAATGATTTTTGAAAATGTGTAGTTGGTGTTGAGCATCAGGCCGTTTCTGGCGCGCACGTTGAAGCTCACCTGGCCGCTGTTGTACCAGCTCAGGCCATCGTTGCGCATCAATTCGTTCAGCCCGCTGGTGAACTGCGGAAATGGGCGGCTCAATTCATAGCGCGATCGAGTGGCGTTGGTGTAATGAGCGGTTCCTTCAAAGCCCGGCACGTTGCGGAACGGACTATTTAAATTTGTGGTGCATAGCGATTGGCTCCTGGCGCCAAGCAGGTAGTTGCACTGGTCGCGCAGCGTAGAATCGTCGTCGTTATAAGTCTTCGAACTTTGCAGCGTCTTGCCGCGGTTGCCAACGTACGCCACGTTCACCTTCGCCCGCGATCCGACGGCGCGCTGGATTTCAATGGAAAATTGGTCCGTATAGGGTGTCTGGAATTTGGTGTTCACGAAGTTGAAGCCGTTGCCGGCGAAGGTCATCAGTCCTTTGGAATTTCCGATTGGCTGATTGATGGTTGGAAACGGGTCAACCAGCAGGTTGGGCAATGCCGTGCGGTTGGAATCCCCTGAGACATTCATTGAGGTGCTGGCTGTGTAGCCAGTATTTTGCAGATAGTCGTTGTTCGGGTTCAGGAAGTAGCGTCCCCATCCACCGCGGATAACCATGTTACGCGTAAGTGCATAGGCCGCGCCGGCGCGAGGCTGGAAGGTCTTATAGTAGGGGTCTGTTGCGTAGCGCGAAGCCCCATCGGTACCTGCAAAGCGTATCCCGCCCATAATTGGAAACGTCATGTAGGGGAATTTCGACGCATCGATGTACTGATTCACCGGGCTGACAACGGTCTGGTCAAAGCCGCGGTTCATGCGGTCATAGCGCTCCTGCGGAGGCATATTCCCGTCCCAGCGCACGCCCAGATTCACGGTCAGGTTGCGGCTCACTTTCCAGTCGTACTGCATCCACGGCGCATAGTATTTGTACATGTAGATGGGGAACATGTTGATGGCCACGGAGCCCGAGGTGGGCAGGCCGAGCAGCCAGCTGGCGAGGCCATAACCGCTCAAGCCGTCGCTGCGTGAATAGTCCTGGCGCGTGAACGTGTCTGCCGCGCTGAAGCCCATGATCTGGCCTGAGCTCTGCGAAGAATACTGCGTCCAGCGCAGGTCAACGCCGGCTTTCAAGGTCTTGCTGCCTTTGAAGTGAGTGTAGGAAGGTTGCAGTGAGAATGTATTGGTAGCCGTGCCGCCGAAGTTGGGATTTCTTCCCAGCGACTGGAATCCACTGATGTTCAAACGAGGGAACCACGACCCATATGGCAATTGCGAAACCAGGCGAGGCGAGAAACCCGCGCCAACCAGATCGAAATCCCGGTTGGCCTCGGAGGAGGAAGGGTCAATGAAGCGCGACATCGATACGCGCAGCCCTACTACCGTGGATGGATTTAGTGTGCCGGTCCAATCGAGCGCCCCCGTCCAGTTGGCGCGGCGCAGAGGCAACTGGCCGTCGGCCCCGGGTTTATCGAAGATGCCGTTGGTGGTGCGAATTTCCTGCCTGTCGTTGGTGCCATAGCGCACAAACAAGTGGTTCTTGTCGCCCAGATTCTGATCGACCTTCGACATGATGTTGTGGAACTTGTCGCGCGCCGTGCCATCCCCGCCTGAGATGAAGTAATTCGATTGCGAGTAAGCAACACCGGGTGTTTTCGTGTTGGGCAGCGGAAAGTATTTCATTAGAGTAAGCGCGGTGGGGTTCAGCCGGTCTTGCGGCATGATGTTACCCGGGAACGGATCCCGTACCCAACTGTTGCCTACCTGCCGGCCCGTATTCGGATCATAGATAGTGATGGCGCGGTTGCGCGCGTCAACCAGTTTTGTAAAGTCTCCTTTGCGCATCTCCGGTTCCGGCATGCTGAGGATCAGTGGTTGCGGCGTACCTTCGCGATACCCTTCGTAGTTGAACAGGAAAAACGTCTTGTTGCGGCCATCGTAGATTTTCGGGATGAAGACCGGGCCGTCCACCTGTGGTCCGTACTGATCCAGATAGTGCCCCTCTTTGGGTGCGCCCTGGCACTTGTTATTCACTACTGTCAGGCAGCGCGAATTGTTTTGGAACGAATTGGCGTCCCAGGCGCTGCGACGGGCGAACTCGTACACGGTGCCATGAAGCCGGTTGCCGCCGCTCTTCAGCGCCACGTTGATAATGCCACCGGCGCTGCGTCCGTACTGCGCGTCGTAGGAATTGCTTTGGATCTTGAACTCCTGTACCGAATCGACAGGAGGAACATAGGCGATATTGTTGCCGCCGGCCTGCGCGTTATTTGGGGCTCCATCCAGTAGGAATTCGTTCTTGCGCTGGCTTCCGTTGACGCTCCATTCGGCGATGGCGCCATTATCGAAGGGCCGCTGATAGGTCAGTTCGCCATCGAAGTTCACGCCCGGCGTAAGCATCGCCAGCATGAAGGGGTTGCGCGTGTTCAGCGGATACTCCTTTACGCTTTGCTCGTCGATCAGTCCACCGCGGTCGGCGTTGGCGTCCTCCAGCATTTGTGCGTCGGCGGTTACCGTCAACTGCGTCGACATAGCACCAAGTTCCAACTGGATGTTTACTGTGGCGGTCTGATTGACGTTCAATTGCAGGCCGTCTCTGACGGCAGTCTTAAATCCTTGGGCTTCTATCTTCATCGCGTATACTGCCGGGTTCAGCAAAGGAATATGATAATTGCCCTGTGAGTCAGTGGTGGCTTCGCGCGCTTCGCTGGTGGCGGTATTGGTTGCTTTTACCTTGGCGTTGGGGACGGCCGCGTTCGCGCCGTCAACCACTCGGCCCGTTAGCGTGGCACGGTATTCCTGGCCAAACGAGAAGGTCGAGAATAGGATTAGAATGCGTGCTAGTCGTGACATAAGTAAACTCCAATAAAAGTATCGCTTATTCGTCATCCCAGTTGTCAAAGCCCTCCATGAGTGGGATATGCTCTTGATGTCACCATGATCACACGCCGAAACTTACTACTGGCCGCGGCAAGTCCCTTCGCCCGGGAGCGCAAGAATGTTGTGGTTTTCCAGCACCCCGGCCGTTATGGAGGCTGGCCTGCGAATCACGGACTTTGGAGTTGGGGCAGCGAGGCCGTTGTTGGCTTTACGGCAGCCTGGTACAAGCCCAATACAGCCGGACATGCGGTGGATCGGGAGAAGAGATTTGAGGACTGGCAGTCGCGGACGCTGGATAGTGGAGAGACCTGGTCAATTGAGAAGCCGCCACTGACTACCAACGCCGATAATCATGTTCCGCACCTCACCCAGCTTGGGGAGCCGCTGGATTTTACGTCGCCCGGCTTCGCCATGATGTTCGGCATGACGGGGATTCATGGCGGCCCGGCGTGGCTGTATGCCTCCGCCGACCGATGCCGCACCTGGTCAAAGCCGTTCGCATTCGCCGTGGACGGCATAGGAGGACTTGCTCCGCGCACCAACTATCTGGTTTATGGCAAGCGCGAATGCATCATGTTCGGCAGTGCTTCGAAGGCCGATAAACGCGAGGGCCGCGTGTTTTGCGCCCGCACGACGGACGGTGGAATTAACTGGACGTTACTATCGTTGATCGGCCCGGAGCCCGCCGGTTATATGATCATGCCTTCGGTGGTTCGCCTTACGGATTCGCGCCTGCTGGTTGCTATTCGCCACAAGGATCCAGACAAACAGGGCAGCATTGATTTCTATCTTTCGGAAGAGCGAGGGGTATCCTGGAAGCCATTTGGCATCATCGACAATTTGGGCGGCGGCAATCCTCCAGCCTTGGTGAAGCTGGCCGATGGCCGCCTTGCCATCACGTACGGCTATCGAGCAAAACCGTGGGGCGTCCGCGCACGCATCAGCATGGACCAGGGCCGCACGTGGGGAGAGGAAATGGTGCTTCGCGACGACGCGTTGACAGGCGACCTGGGCTATCCGGTGGCGTACCAGCGACCGGATAGCCGCGTTGTTTCTATCTACTATTTTAACGGTCCGAGGGATGAGGATCGAACAATTCAGGCAACCATTTGGCAGCCCTGACAATCACACGCCGCGTGCCAGTTACGACAGCACGTCCTGGCAATACTTGACGCACTTGGTGATTTCCGCGAGCACATTGGAACCTTCGGGGATCTTGTACTCGAGCTCGATGGTGGCCTGGAACTTATACTTCTCTTTCTTCATCAGCAGAAGCATCTCTTTGATCGGTGTGTCGCCTTCGCCCCACGGCATGCCCGGGCCCATCTTCGCCTTGCGGTCTTTCAGGTGCACGTGCGTGACGCGGCTGTGATTGGCTTTGATCCATTCCGAGGGCGTGAAGCCATTGGCCGCGAAGAAGTGGCCGATGTCGATGTTGGCGCCGTTGTACTTCGAATAACTCATCGATTGTTCCCAGCTGGAGAGCTTGCCGAATGCTTCGGGGTCCGTGATGTTGCCGTGGCCGTGATAGCCCACCATCATCTTGTGCTTGGTGGCGAACTCCCCGATGCGCTTGGTCTGGCTTACTGGAATCTCGCAGGAAAGCGCGTGGGCTCCAAGCGCCGCCGACATGTTGAAGCAATAATCCAATTCGTCGTCAGTGAAGGTGTTGATGTCGTCCCACTTGACGATTTGGATCTTCACGCCCACGTCTTCCCATTTTTTGCGGAAGTCTTTGAAGGCCGACATGGGCCGAGCCAGACGCCATTTTTCATGGGCTTTGACTGCGTCCGTGCGCGAGGCCGAAGCGCCCTTCTTGCGGTCCGCGGCCGAAAGGCGCGCGGGCAGTGTTGCGCCGAGGGCCCTCTCCACGGGCTGCGCGCGCAGTTCGACGGCAGCGATGCCGGTCTGCTTCAGATAGCCGAGCACGTCGTCCGCGCCATCGGCCATGTTGTGAAAGCTGTAGGGGGCGTTGATGCCCACCTGAACGCCGCCGAAGGTGGAATTCAACTTCGCAGCCGAAAGAGTCGCCGCAGGGAATGCGGCCATTGCCAGTTTCGCGAGATCGCGCCTTGTGTAGTTCATGGGATTTTGTTCAACTCCAGCTTATCGCATTCGGGTGATAATGATATGGCAATGCGTTTATCCCTTCTTCTTTTTACTGCAAGCATGGTGCAGGCCGCCGATGTATACGTTAGCCCGGCGGGTGTCGATACCGCGCTTGGCTCCAAGGCGCGTCCTGTTCGCACGTTCGCCGCCGCCCAGCGCGCGGCCCGCAAATCACGTGCGGCTGTCGTGCACTTCGCCCCGGGCATCTACTACCTGCCCGCGACAGTGGTTTTTACCAGTGCGGATAACGGCCCGGTGAAATATGTGGCTGACCCGGGCGGGGAAGTCGTCTTGAGCGGAGGCACGCGGCTGAACCTTCGATGGACCGCCTATCGCGATGGAATCCTGCAAGCGAAAGTTCCGGCCGGCTTCAGCACCGATCAGTTGTTCGTCAACGGCGAGCGGCAGCGCATGGCACGCTATCCGAACTACGACCCGGCCTCGCAATACTTCGATGGCTGGTCGCCCGATGCCTTCAGCAAGGAGCGCGCTGTGCGATGGCGTGATCCCAAGGGCGGCTTCATTCACGCCATGCACAAGCATCTGTGGGGCGATTTTCATTATGAGATCACGGGTAAATCGGCTACGGGCGAGGTGGCCTATGAAGGCGGCTGGCAGAACAACCGCCGGCTGGGGATTCATGACAAGTACCGCTTCGTGGAAAACATTTTCGAAGAGTTAGACGCGCCTGGCGAGTGGTATCTGGATGCGAAGACGTCTACGCTGTACTTCTATCCGCCGGCCGGCCTGGACATGAACAAGGCCGTCGTCGAGGGCGTGGTATTGCGGCACCTCATCGAATTTCGCGGCAGCCAATCGGACCCGGTGCGCAACATTTCGCTCGATGGCTTCACGTTTCGCCACGCCGCGCGTACCTTCATGGATAACCGCGAATCGTTGCTGCGCAGTGACTGGACCACATATCGCGGGGGCGCTGTGTTCTTGACGGGTACGGAAGACGTTCACATTGAGAATTCTCACTTCGATCAACTGGGCGGCAACGCCATCTTCGTCAACAACTACAACCGGCGGGTGACCATTCGCGGCTGCCACATTGAACGCACCGGCGCAAACGGCGTGGCCTTTGTTGGCGACCCGGCAGCCGTGCGCAGTCCGCTGTTCTTCGGTCAAAAGGAGAAGCAGAATATCAGCGAGATTGATCGCACACCCGGCCCGCTGACGGCCAATTATCCGGCCGATTCGCTGGTGGAAGATTGCCTGATCCATCAAACCGGCCGCGTGGAGAAGCAAACCGCCCCGATTCAGATCTCGATGTCCGAATCGATCACTGTGCGGCATTGTTCCATCTATGATGTGCCGCGCGCGGGCATCAATATTGGCGAAGGCACGTGGGGTGGGCACGTTGTCGAATACTGCGACGTCTTCGATACGGTGAAGGAGACGGGCGATCACGGCTCGTTTAATTCGTGGGGTCGCGACCGCTTCTGGGGCCTGACGGGCGTGGACTTGAACGCTCTTACTACTCCGGAAGAGAAGGCGCTGCCGTTCCTGGATGCGCGCAAGACTACCATTCTGCGCAACAATCGTTGGCGCTGCGATCATGGCTGGGACATCGATCTGGATGATGGCTCTTCGAACTATGAGATCGTGAACAACCTCTGTCTGCATGGCGGTCTGAAACTGCGCGAGGGCTTCGGGCGGCGCGTTGAGAACAATATCATCGTGGACAATTCGTTCCACCCGCATGTCTGGTACAACGGCAGCGGCGATGTGTTCCGCAAGAACATTGTCTTTACGCCGTACAAGCCGATTCGTGTAAACCAGCCGTGGGGCAAGGAGGTGGACTTCAATCTGTTCCATCGCCCGGGTATGAATGATCCGAAGGTTGCCTCCGGCTTGCATGCGCAGAGCGGCCGCGACGAGCATTCCATCGAAGCGGACATGCTGTTTGTAGATGCTGCGCACGGCGACTACCGCGTGCGCGAAGGCTCACCGGCCTTCCAGTTCGGCTTCCAGAATTTTCCGATGGATCAGTTTGGCGTGCAGAAGACGTCGTTGAAGGCGATCGCTCGCACGCCGAAACTACCTGGCCTGGGCGACGCGCCGGCCGAAACGCTGCGCTCCAATCGCGACAAGACTGTGTGGACGTGGTTAGGCGCAGAAGTTCGGAACGTGGTGGGGATGGGAGAAGTCTCCGCCGCGGGCCTGGCTGGCGAGACCGGCGTGCTGGTGCTGGAGGTTCCTGCGGCAAGCGAAGCTTATCGAATTGGTTTGCGCAAAGGCGACGTGATTCTGCGCGTGGGGGCCACGGCCATCGATACACTTGCCGCTTTGAAACGTGCCCCTAATGCCAAGGAAGTGAAGATTACTCGTAACCAGTCGGAGATGGTGCTGCAGAAGTAGGTGTGGAAGGCGATACGGCATGCGCCGGATGTGGGGAAGAATGGCATTCTGCGGCCGAGTGGCACCCGGCCCTATCCGAGTTCGATCCGAAATCCCAGCCTTGCGAGGTTTCTGCCAGGCCCACCAAGCCGATTAACAATCGGCTGCAGATTGCCAATCTGCCCCACAACTGCTGAGAATCTTTGTTGAAAGTGCAGAAATTCCAGTTACTTTAAAGCGCTTTCGACAAACACAAAGATTTGCGGATACAGTTCTTCCCACTTTTCCGGTGGAAACCCATGTTTGCCGCCGGGCACGGTAATCAACTCCGCGCGCACTCCGAACTTCTTCAGTCCTTCTGTGATCCGCAGCGCGTGGGCATAAGGTACGCTCTCATCCGCATCCCCATGCACGGTCAACACCGGCGGTAAACCCGATTGCAGATGCTGCAAAGGGGATAGCTCGGCGGGTAAACCGGTCTTTTCCAAGCCCTTCATCCAGGCCAACGCGTAGTTGCGCTGGTGCGGCCCATCCAGCAGGTCGCCCACGTCCATGATGCCGTAAATATTGACGATGGCGGCTGGTCGCAGGCCTATTCCATATTTGGCTTCATCCATCGGCAAGACGGACATCATCGCCAAATGTCCTCCAGCGGAGTTGCCCGAAACTACGATGCGCTTCGTATCAATCCCAAGCCGCGCGGCGTTGGCGAGCATCCATCGCGCAGCGGCTCGCACGTCCTGCACCGCAGCCGGGGCCAGCGCATCCTTGGCTACTCGATACTCCACGTTGACGGCGATGAAACCGCGCTCCACATATCGGCGGATGTGCGTGGCGACCACTTCGTCCTTCGACATGCCGGTCCATCCGCCACCGTGAATGAAGAACACCGCCGGTCGCAAACGGCCGCCCACATCCGCAGGCCGGGTGATGTCCAGGACCTGTTTGGGGTGGGTGCCATACGGGACATTCTTCTCGATCACGATGTTGTCCGGCATCTTCACCTGGGCGGGGGCGCACGATGCTAAGACGAGCATGGAACAGATTGCGATTCTCATGGTTGCTCCGTGAATCCCATCATCGCTTCAATCTGGTCCATCAGACAATGCAGCAGAAACTGATGCGCTTCCTGCACTCGCGCCGTCGCCGCATGCGCAACTACAATGTGCAGATCGGACAAAGGTTTTGCAGCGCCGCCATCGCGTCCAAGAAAGGCGATCGATTGCACTCCGCGTGCGCGCGCCGTGCGCAGCGCTTCCAGTACGTTAGGAGATTGGCCGCTGGTGGTGAAGACGATTAGCAGATCTCCAGCCCGCGCGAAAGCTTCTATCTGCCGGGAAAAGACTTCTTCGAAACGGTAATCGTTTCCGATGCACGACATGGTTGCGCCATCGGCGTTCAGTGCAATGGCAGGCAGCGCGCGGCGGTTGCCTTTATACCGGCCCACCAGTTCGCCGGCCAGATGCTGCGCATCGCAGGCGCTGCCGCCGTTGCCGCAGATCAACAGCTTTCCGCCGCGATTGAGTGTGTCGACAGCCATCTGCGCGGCGCGCGTGACCTCCCGCTCCAAGCTGCTGAGCGATGCGAATACTTCTAGTGCTTCATCAAGAGAGGCTTTCATAAGCATCCACTGTCCGTTCCCTCACCGGTCTCAGTACGAAATACAGAATGGTTGCCGCGCACGGATGCATCAGCGCAGCCAGTGCGAATGCCGCTGGATATCCGAAGGTGGAAATCACGTAGCCCAGCAACTGCGCGAAGCACGCGCCGGCCAGGCTTCCCGCAGTGCCCATCAAGCCAAACACGCTGGCCGCGGCTTCATTCGGAATGATGTCTGCCGCCAGAGTTGCCGTATTGGTAGCCCAGCATTGCGTGAGAAAGGCCACCAGACAGGTGACCGCAATGGCCGTTGCTGCGGTCGGCGCGATTCCCGCCAACGCGCCCAACGGCGCCAGGCATCCCACACCCACCAGCACTGCGATGCGTGCTCTGGCCGGAGTCATTCCACGACGGACCAGCCAATCGGACAGCATGCCGCCGCCGACGTTGCCAAGATCCGCGAATAGAAACGGAATCCAGCCGTAGATGCCGATCTCCTTCAAACTCAGATGCCGTTCGCGTTGCAGATAATCGGGCAGCCAGAAAATGTAGAAGTACCAGACTGGGTCGCTGAAGAGGCGCGGCAGCAGCAATCCCCACACCGTTCGTTGCCTCAACAGATCGCGCCAGCGCGGACCGGCAACCTTTGTCGTTACTGCCAGGGGCCGGTAGATCAACCACCATGCGGGCAGCCACAACAAGCCCATGACGCCAGGAATGATGAACGCATACCGCCATCCAAATTGCAGCGTGAGCCACGCCACTACCGGCGGTGCCAGCAATGCTCCGATCGCGCTGCCCGAAGAAAAAATGCCCGCAGCCGTGGCACGCAGGTTCGGCGGAAACCACTCGCCGCACACCTTCACGCCGGCCGGGTACACACATGGCTCGCCCACGCCGAGTAGAAACCGGAACGCGCCCAGACTCACGGCGCCGCGCGCAAAGCCGGTAAGCATGGTGGCGACGGACCACCAGGCCAGGCTCAACACCAGTCCCAGGCGCACGCCGAGCGCGTCCATCACGCGCCCGCCCACGGAATACATCACCGTGTAGGAGACCAGAAATGCCGTGACGATATTCGAATAATCGTACTCGCTGAGGTTGAACTCTTTGCGCAGCAGCGGGCTCAAGATCGACAGCGTCTGGCGGTCGATGTAATTGATGATCGTGGCCGCGCAGAGCAGCCCGGCGATGACCCAGCGAGTGCGGTTGTCCGTCATTTATTCAGGCTTCTGCCGCTTGTAGGTCTCGTAGCTGTAGCAGCCCACGGCCGACGCGCCGCCATCGATCGGATAAATTTGTCCGGTGAGATACGCGGCTTGCGGCGACACCAGAAACGCAATGAAATCGGCCACTTCAGCTGGTTCGCCCAAGCGGTTCATAGGAATGCTGCGGCTGCGCTCGGCGTACATTGGACCAGCATATACCTTGCGCAGTTGCTCCGTCGCAATCGGTCCCGGTGCGACCGCATTCACACGGATCTTGTGTTGCGCCAACTCCACTGCGAGCACACGAGTGAACGATGCTACTGCGCCCTTTGCCGCTGCGTATGCGCCGGTGGTATACATGCCCATCGATGCCGCAATGGAGCCGATGTTGACGATGCTGCCACCTTCCCCGCTCGCCACCATCACTTTGCCGGCGGCCTGGCAGCAGCGGAACATCGCCGTCACATGCAGGTCGAAAATGTTCTGCCAGGTTTCCAGATCCAGCTCAAGAATCGGCACGTTCTTTGCCACGCCCGCAGCGTTCACCAGCGCGTCCAAGCGGCCGAATTGACTGATCGCGGCGTCAACCAACATGCCCGGCGTGGCGGCTTCGCGCAGATCTCCCACTACAGCAACGGCCGACTCCAACTCAATTGCCAGCGCCGACAACTCATCCGTCGAACGCCCGCATAATACCAATGACCAACCGTCCTGCGCCAACCTTAGCGCTGTCGCGCGTCCGATGCCGCGTGCGGCGCCAGTGATGATTGCTACCGGTTTACTCATGCCTTTACTCCTGCGTAGCAGGCTTCCACAACGCGGATATCTTCACGTGCGTCGTCGCCTGTTACCTCCGGATTCTCGCCCTTCTGCAACGCTTCGCAGAAGCGCCGATGCTGATTATACGGGTTCGCCGCATCGTCCCACTCAGGCGCCAGACGATTCTCAAAACGTTCGAACGAGCCATCGCCCTTCACCTTCAGGAACTCACCTTCGAAGGGGCCGGTCTCTGCGGTGTACTCGACGACGGAGTTATCACGATAGTGAATCGAGCCTTTGGTGCCGAGTAACGACACGTGCTCCTCCAGACAACACCACGAGGTCTGAATCTCTCCCAGCGACCCTTTCGACAGGCGATATTGCACCAGCATCAGATCGTCGCCCTCCAGGTGCGGGCAGGCAAAGTTCGTCGCCATGGCCTGCACGCTGTTGATTTCCTGACCCAGCAGCCATCGCATCAGGTGCTGGTAGTGCACTCCCAATTGGATGAACGATCCGCCGCCGGTGCTCTCTTTCGATGCCCGCCAGTTCTGCCCTACGCCGCCCCAGCCCAGTCCGCCGCGATGTGCCAGGCGCGCGCTGAACAGCGCTACGTTGCCCAACTTACCCTCGGCCACCAAGCGCCGCATATCGCGAAACAGCGGATGGTCAAGCAGGTTCATGTACACGCCCAGTCTCTTGCCCGCCGCGCGCTGAGCCGCCAGAATCGCATCGCATTCGACCGCAGTGCGCGCCATGGGCTTCTGCAGCAGCACGTGTTTGCCGGCTTGAAACGCGGCGATGGCGTGCTCTGCATGCAGGTGGTTGGGTGTTGAGATGACCACGGCGTCCACATCCGCGCCCAGCGCGTCGGCAAATTGAGTGGACACGCGCGATGCGCCGAGTTCCGCCGCGGCCTGCTGGGCTTCGGCTTCATTGGCATCCACCGCGGCTACTACCTGCACGCCAGGCAAAGTCTTATAAGTCCGTCGATAGCGGCGGACAACGCCGCCGCAGCCCGCCAGGGCAATTCTTAATAATGGGGATGAGTCGTTCATAATTTGATCGCACAGGGCCTGCGCGGCCCAGCCTCCTGTTGAACCTTGCATCTCATGAGCCGCGCCGAGCTCCGTTGTGCGAGCTAGCTCCAGCTGATGTGAGGATGACGCCCTGCGTCAATAACTGTTGTTGCAAATCAACGTAAGGAACTTCGCGTAAGCCAACTCCGCGCTTGGCTGCCAACGCCGCCAGCGTGCCGCATGCCTCACCTGTAGCCATGGCCGTGCCGCTCACACGCGTGGAGCCGTGCGCTTCATGCGTGGCCGACAAGCAACGCCCGGCCACCATCAGATTCGCAATGTCCTTCACCAGCAGTGCTCGCAGCGGAATCGGATACGGCGCGGGAGGGTCCTCTTTATGGGGATGCACGCCTACGCGCCCATCGGCCGGATGGATATCGATCGGCCAACTGCCCAAGGCAATGGGGTCTGCGTGCGAGCGGCCTTCCAGCACGTCAGCCGCGGTCATCTGGTAATCGCCAACAATGCGCCGCGTTTCGCGCACGCCAATCTCACTGCCAGATACCAATACGTAGGCGGAACGAAAGTCGGGGATGTCATGGCGGAAGATTTCCAGAATCGACACCATGTCATCGCGCCCCTGCATCTCAGCCCGCGAAAGGTCTTCGGTCTTTGTGCCGTCGCCATACAGCCGGGTGCAGTTCGCTGTGATCTCGCCGGGTCGTATGCGGATCAGCCAAGGGCCGCCGTACTTTGGCGCACGGCCTTCCGCATATGCCTTATCCATGGCGCGGCGGCATTCCTGCTCCAGGACTTCCCACCCGCGATCGCCCGTCAACCCGCCCATACGAAAATGCTGCGACATGGTCTGCAGCAGCGAGTGCTTTTCAAACTGCGCACCGGCAAAGTAGCTGACGTCGCCATCGCCTGTAGTGTCGATCACCACTGCAGGCCGGATCTCCCACAAGCCTTCTTTGCCTGCCGCAATCACTGCGGCCACGCGGTCGCCCTCGCGCAGCACTTCCGCCGCGAACAGGTGATAGTAAACGGTCACGCCCGCTTCGCGCAGCATGTGGTCTGAGACGCGCTTCATTGCTTCGGGGTCGAAGTTCAATGTCTCCGGCGGATTGTCATCGAGCGCCAAGCCATGCAGGCGATCCAACCGCGCGATCACTTCGCGCGGGATGCCGCCCACCACAAACTGGCTGTTGTCGCGGCAACTGCGTGCGCCGTCGAAGGTGTGCACCAACGAACTGACGCAGATGCCGCCGCAGTGGCCGTGCCGTTCCAGCAGAATCGTGCGGGCCCCGCCGCGAGCCGCGGCAACTGCCGCGCCCAAACCCGCAGTGCCGCCGCCGCAGACTAACACATCGCATTTGCGCCGTTCAGCGATTCTCATTGTGTCACCGTTTGATCGAGCGAAAGAATGGCACCCTGCCGCAATAACTCGTCTTGCAGCTTGCGCGTGTCAACCCGGCGCGCGGTAACGCCGCTTCTAACTGAAAGTGCCGCCGCCAGCCCCGCCGCATGACCGGTGGCCATCGATGTCCCCGGCACACGCGTGGAACCATGCGCGCGATGCGTCGTCGAAATCGGCCGTCCCGCCACCAACAACTGATCCACCTCCAATGGAACCAGGCAGCGATAAGGAATTTCGTAAGGCTTCGGCGGACTATCCTTGTGTGGGTGCACGCCCACGTAGCCATTGGTTGGATGAATGTCGATGGGCCATGCGCCCAGCGCAATCACATCCGGAAACCTGCGACGCGCCAGGATGTCTTCCTCTGTAAGGACGTACTCTCCCGCGATTTTGCGGCTTTCGCGCACGTGCAACTGCGTGGCTCCAGCTATGATGTAGGCTTCGCGCAAAGCTTCCACACCTTGTCGCAGAATCTCGTAGATTACCAGCATGCTTTCGCGCGCTTCTTGCTCGGCGGCCGAAAGATCCGACGGGTCGATGGGGTTTCCATACACACGAGTCGCGTTGATGGACACTTCCTGGTTCGTTAACCGGATCACCCAAGGACCTCCATAGCGCACGTGATCGCCGGCTGCTTGCATGGCCGTCCGGCAACCGTCTTCGAGGTCGACCCACGTCACGCCCGAGGCTACATTACCTAGCCGGAAGTGGTAGGTGAGCGCTTGCAGTTCTTCATCCATCGCCCATTTCACGCCGGCGAAATTTGCGACCTCGGCATCGCCTGTACCATCCACCACGCAGCCCGAGCGAAGTTGGGCGCGGCCATCGCGTAACGCTACTTCAACACCTGTGACGCGCGTGCCGTCCATCATTGCATCGAACACCGCTGAATGATAAAAGGTCTGCACGCCGGCGCGTGCCAGCAACCGGTCGGCCGCGATCTTCATGTACTCCGGATGCAGGCTTAGCACCTCGCCAGGGTTGTCATCGGTGCCGCGGCCGCCCATGCGAGTGATTTCATCTACCAGGTCGCTGGCATAGCCGCCCACTACAATTTGCGAGGTGTCTTCGCAGGATAAGACCGCGTCCAGTGTGTGGATCATGCCCGCGACGGGGGTGCCGCCACAAAATCCCAGACGCTCCAGCAGAGCAGTTCGTGCCCCGGCTTTGGCCGCGGCACAGGCCGCTGCAACGCCGGCGCTGCCGCCTCCGCATACGATTACGTCAAACTCCCGCCCATCCAATTTGCTTCGTTTCATCCGCAATTGTGGACAGGCGAATCGCCTGTCCTACCCTTAATTCGATGGAGTGGTCGCCGATGCAACCGGCGACTCCGCCTGCCGGTTGCTGCTCCAATCCTCCGCCAGCACTTTGTAAAAATACGTCTTTCCCGCGCTCAACCCGCGGTCCACATACATCTGCAGAAAATACTTTTCCGGTTCGATCACCGCGATCGGCGACGCGCCTTCCGTCTTAAAATCCGCACTCTCGCCGCGATACAGGCGATACCTTGCCACATCGGGCTCGGGGTTCGTACGCCAGTAAACAATCAACGTGTCCTTCGCGCGCCGCACCACGCCCAACTCTTCCACATGCGCCGGAGGCGTCGTATTCGGGCCGTCCGGCGTCGCTTCCACGCGCGCGGAAACTTCGCCTTGCAGGTTGGCTGCGTTGACCGCCGCGATGCGGTAGAAGTAGGGCTTCTTGATGTGCAAACCGCGATCAATGTAGGTCTTTCCATTGCTTCGCGCCACCAGCGTAAATGCGCTTGGCGGCGCGTTGGGGTCTTCCGAACGGAAGATGTTATAGGCGGCCGCCCCGTTCGATGCGGACCAGTTCAACGTTACCGCGGAATCCGATGAACCCTTCGCCGCAAAGCCTGCCACCGCACCCGGCGCCGCGCCGCGTTGCATGCGAATCGTCACGTGTCCGAACGGCAACACCTTCACCTTGATGCGCCCGTTCTCCACCGGCAGCGCCTTTACGTCGTTCTCAACCAGGTCGGTCTCCTGTGCGCTGTCGATCTGCAAGGTGTTGGCGTTCACCACAAACTCCGTGGCGCTGCCTTGCGTCTCCACAAACCGCGCGACCCATCCTCGACCCGGCTGCTCGGAGTTCTTCAGCACGGTCAACTGCACGTTGGGCGCAGTTGCAGAGAGAAAACTGCGGGCGCTGCCGTTCAGGCTGCCTCGTGAATTCGGCGTCAGCGGAATCACCAGCATCGGAGACGATGTGCTCCACGCAAATCGCGTCGCCTCGCCGGAATCCCAATCGCCAACATGCGACAGCAGCGAATAGCCCAGCGTGGCGTTGCAGTCATCTCCGTTCAGCGTCAGCAGTTCGGCCATGCGATTTGACCACGCATGACTGAACAGCCACGGTGTCTTGGGCTTATAGTCGATGGAAAATTCGTTGTAGCGCAACTCGCCGAATTCAAACGTACCCGCGTTCCATGGCACCAGCGTCACGCCGTGTTCCTTGTTGCTCACATCCACCCAGCGATTTGCATAAAGGTAATCGTGCGAGCCCCAGCGCAGCTGGTCCGCGTACGGCCGCACAACACCGCCCGGATATTCCACCCGAGGTTGTCCATCGGTCACGTCGAACGGAAACGCGTAGAAGATGTTCTCTTTGTAGCGGTCCTCGTAGTTTTTCGAGAACAACACCCGCGCATGTTGCAGTTCATTCACAAAATCGATGCGCTTCAAATTCGCATACAGAATCACCGTCTGTTTGATCGCTGCCTGCGTCTTGTCATCATCGATCCAAACGCTGAACTCCGCTTGCACCGGACCTTTCGATCCCTCCATCTTCTTCGCCCTGGCCGGAGAATGCTGGAAGCCGTCCTTCGATTCGCGCTCGTTCTTGTGCTGGTAAATCATCTGATTTGCCAGATAGGGCGCCTTGGCATCGACTAATTCCTTGCCGCTGGCTTTGTCCACAATACTGCGCACGGCTCCCGTGGTGGCATCGAACTTCACTGCATAAAACTCGTTCGCCAATGAATCCTTGCCCACTTCAAAGAAAGTGGTCGCAGGTGCTTCGTCCTTCTCCACCTTATAGATCTTGAAACCAAAGGCAGGCACATCCTGTGCCAGAAAAACAACTTCGCCTTCTTTTGTTTTTTGAACGGGAATCTTTACGCCCGTCGTGATGTCGGTCAGGGAAGGGAAGTTGCCCTTGGTTCGGACCAGTTCCGTGCGCGTCTGCGCCAGCGAGTTGAATACCGCGATCGATTCGCTCGCGCCTGTGCGGAACTGTTTTGCGAACTCCTGCGAGGCGTTCGCAAAGGCGGTTTCCGCACCATCCAGTGCACGGCGCGCCTCGGCCTTTTTCACCCACGCCGCATTGAACAGCTGCACATCGCTCGGCCGCGGCAGCGTTGGCCAGCTATGCTCGTCGAAATCGAACATGCGCGTGTAGATGCGGTCGACAAACGAAGGCGACAAAAAGTACGAAGGATTCAGCGCAGTAGCGAGCGCCCCGATGCCCTCGGCAGCCGGCAGCAAGCGCGCCGCCTGCCGCTTCATGCCGTGCAAATCCGGATCGATGGTGGCGTAGTCGGCCGAAAAGTTGTTCAAATCCCCGCTCAACAGCGGCAGTTGCGAGCCATAGGTTTTTTCTATGTATTCGAAGAAATGTTCAGGACTGGCTATATGCACTTCCGGATACGCATACTTTTCTTTCCACGCTGGTAGCACGCGCGTATCGAAGCGCGGAATGTCGTGATCGATGTACTCCGGATTCACCAGCGCATCGTATGGATACGGCCCCAGTACGCCGCCATCTTCAATCTGCTTCAACTGCGTGGACATGTTGTCCGCCGCCAGGTCCACCAGGTTCTGATATCCGCCGCCGGTCTGCCCATACCAGAAGCTCAAACCGTAGTGCGTGCGCCAGCCAAACAGCACCTTGTGCACGCGGTCTGGGGCCTGCCACCAGAACAACGCCGGCAGCTTGGTGTGCTTGTAATCGTTGTTGCCGCCGGTGCGCCAGCCCTGCCCCCATCGCGCCACATACTTGAAGCCTGCTTCGGCCACCGCCTGCATCCCCGACCATGAGAGGCTCGGATTGTCCACAATCATGAACGTCTTCAAGTCGAGCCCAAAGCGGTCCTTCGCCTCGCGCCGCCCCGGATATGTCATGCGCGCCAGTTCTTCGTAATCCATCCAATGCGAATGCACGCCGCTTGGCGCGCCCATCAGATGAATGTTGCCTGTCTTAATGTCTTTTTCGACTACCTCGCGCCACGCCTTCTCGCCGCGCTCTTCGATGTAGTTGCGTTGGAACAGCAGCGACTCCATTGTGTAATGGAACTTTGCGTCCGACCGCCGCTCCAACTCCGAGACGTTTTCGTTTGACTTGCCTTGTTCGCGCGCCAGATCGATGAATTCGGCGATATCGTGCTGCTTCTTGAAAATATAGTTCTCGTAGCCCAGGTCTTCATGTGACGACTTCACTACGTAGATCTTCCACTTCCGCTGCGGCTGCCACGCGCCCTTCCATTCGGCCAACCGCGACGCGCCCGCCAGCACCACCTCAACTTCGGCTGCCGCCGCGATGTCAGGCACCAGCAACCGGTGCTTTGTCGCCCCAGGGGCCAATTTCACATCCAACGCCGGCCCCATGTTCCCAGTTCCAAACTGCGCCGTCAACTTACCTGCCACTGCCTCCGTGCCATCGTTCAGAAGTGTCACGATCGCGATCTGCCGTAGCGGCGTCGCGCGTGGAAACAAAGTCGTCGGCTCCACCGAAACAATGCGCACGGCCGCGCTCACGGTGTTCGCCGCAAGGGCAAGCAGCAACAGTTGACGTATCAAAGCAAGATCTCCTTAACCACACGCGCCTTTTCGACGCCGGTCAGTTTCTGGTCCAATCCCTGGTACGCGAACGTCAACCGCTCGTGGTCAATACCCAACACCCGCAAGACAGTCGCCTGCAGATCGCGCACATGAACAGGGTTACTTACGATGTTATAGGAGAATTCATCTGTCTCGCCGAACGTCACGCCGGGCTTGGTTCCGCCGCCGGCCATCCAAACCGTGAAGCACTTCGGATGATGGTCGCGGCCATAATCTTCTGCTGTGAGTTTTCCTTGTGAATAGATCGTGCGCCCGAACTCTCCGCCCCACAGAACCAGCGTCTCATCCAGCAATCCTCGCAGCCGCAGATCCTCGATAAGCCCGTAACACGCCCGGTCGATATCCTTGCACTGGCTGGGCAAAATATCCGGCAGCGTCGAATGCAAATCCCATCCACGCTGATAGATCTGTACGAATCGCACGCCGCGCTCCACCAGCCGCCGCGCCTGCACGCAAGTTCTCGCAAACGAGCCGGGAGTGCGCGCTTCTTCGCCATACAACGAGTAAGTAGAATCGGGCTCTTTGCTAATGTCCGTCAGCTCCGGCACGGACGCCTGCATGCGGAACGCCATCTCATACTGTTCGATGCGCGCCAGTATTTCCGGATCGGCCGTGCGCCGATTCTCGATTTCGTTCATTTCGCGCAGACCATCCAGCTCAATGCGCCGCGCCCGGCTACTCACGCCTTCCGGATTGCTTAGGAACAGTACGGCATCGCCGGCCGAACGCAAAGCAACCCCGGAATACTTTGACGAAAGAAAACCGCTGCTCCAGTGCCGCGCAGAGATCGGTTGCACATTTGCCTTCGGGTGGGTGTGGGTTGCGTTCAATACAACAAACGCCGGCAGATCTTTGTTCATCGTTCCCAGGCCATAGCTCACCCAGGCACCCATACACGCCTTGCCAGGAATCATGCTCCCCGTTTGGATAAACGTGATCGCCGGGTCATGATTGATGGCCTCCGTGTGCAGAGTCTTGACGAAGGTCAATCGATCGGCGATTTTCGAAGTATGAGGCAACAGCTCTGACAACCATGCGCCGCTCTGGCCGTACTGCTTGAATGCGTACACCGATGGAGCAATCGGAAACCGCGCCTGATTTGAAGTCATGGTGGTGAGCCGCTGCCCGCGGCGAACGCTGGCCGGCAGATCCTTGTCGTACCAATCCTTCATGCCCGGTTTGTAGTCGAACAGGTCCATTTGCGGGGGCCCGCCAATCATATGCATGAAGATGATGCGCTTTGCCTTCGGCGCAAAATGCGGCAATCCAGGCAGCCCGCCGCTGTTTTCCGCCTGCAGAAGCGAAGACAGCGCCGCCACTCCCAACCCCGTTGCACCGCGCCCGAAAAATTGCCGCCGTGTTGCCTGATGAAGCCAGTTGCTCATTTGCTCAAAGCCTCATCCAGGTTCAGCATCTGGCTGGCGAATACCGTCAATGCCGCTCCTTCGAAGTCATTCCGGCTTGTTATCTGCTTGGCCTCACTGGGATTCGCCCGATAGTGCTGAAGAAGTTTGGCGTGAGATCGCAGTGCCGATTCCCGCTCCACTGTTTCCAATTTCCGCGACAGGATGCGCCCGCCCAGGAAATCAACTTGCCCCACTACGGAAGCCGTGGTTCTTTGCGCCTCTATGGCTAATTGCCGCGCCGCGGCAAAGAAGTCCGGATCATTCAATGTCACCAATGCCTGCAAAGGAGTATTGGTCCGGTCACGCCGCACCACACACATCTCGCGGGCCGGTGCATTCAAGATGCTAAGCGATGCCAATGGCGCGCTCCGCTTCCAGAAGGTATATAGGCTTCGTCGATGCAGCGCTGCTCCGGCGTCGGGTTTGTAAAAGCGCGTGTTGCTATACAATACCGCCACGGCTTCCCATACGCCTTCCGGTTGCAGCGGCCTTACGCTTGGCCCGCCAATCGTTCCATCCAGCAGGCCGCTGGCAGCCAATGCCGAATCTCGCAGCATCTCTGCATCCATGCGGAACCGCGGCCCGCGTGACAACAGACGGTTCTCTGGATCGCGTGTATTCTTCTCCGCATTGGAAACCGCCGCCTGCCTGTAGGTGGAAGATGTGACCATCAGCCGGAACAGCTTCTTCACATCCCAGCCTGATTCGCGGAACTCCACTGCCAGCCAATCAAGTAATAGCGGATGCACCGGCGGCTCCCCGGTAGTTCCGAAGTCCTCCGCCGTTTTTACCAGGCCTGTGCCAAAGACTTCCTGCCAGAAGCGATTCACGGTTACTCGCGCCGTCAGCGGGTTCGACTCATCGACAATCCATTTGGCCAGCCCCAGCCGGTTGCGCGGCCAATCTGTGCGCATTGGCGGAAGTACCGCCGGTGTGGCCGCTGAAACTTCGTCGCCTGGTTGATCGTACTGGCCCCGCTTAAGGATTCGCGCTACTGCTGGACCGCCCTTTTCCTTCATCACCAGCGTGACATCGCTACGCATTCTGATCTTGCGGCGCTCCTGCTCCAATGCCTCCAGTTTTGTGAATAGCTCAAGTGTGGCTGGGTCCTTTTCAATATTTGTCAAAATCTGCAGTCGCTGCTTTTCCACTTCCGGAAGACTGAGCAATACATCCCGCGCCGAAAGCATTCTACTGAACAATTGCGTGGCGCGGACATATTTCGAATCGGATGACCAGCCTGCTTTCAATGCCAGTGGAACAGGTTCGACCTTGCTGCAAGAAAGGGCTCTGCCATCGGCATAAATGGTGACGCCTTCCGGCGAGCCTGACCCATCCCAGGAAACGGAAATCTCCTGCATCGACTGACTCGTCGGCGGGATGCGATAGGTGTTGCCACGCACTGCGATCGGTGTTTTCAGGCCCTCTGCTTCAATGCGCACTACCGGAAGAAACGATTCCACCGAAAGTTGAAAGCGGAAGGCCGTTCCGTTGTAAGCGGCAAGAATAACGCGGTGATTGTCCAGGTAAGTGAAGCGGGATTGGACGGTGAATGGAGTGCGTAGCGATAGGTCACCGGCTGGCGGGGTTGCCTGCGCCAGTAGCGCAGTCCGCTTGGATTTGATCTCCTCGGTAAGCGCCGGGTCGGCCTTCGTAGTCGCGGCTTGAAACTGGCTTCTTAGTTGTGGCAATGCGGCTTCCAGTTCGGCCAGCCTGGCGCGGTCTTTTTCTGGCGCAACAATCAGCAACGGCTCGGGTTCAGCGATCTCTCCATGCGTGGTAACCTCTGTTGTGTTGTTGAAGAATGCGCCGAAGCTATAAAAATCCTTCTGCGACAAGGGATCGTATTTGTGGTCATGGCATGTTGCGCAACCCAGCGTGAGGCCAAGCCAAACGGTGGAAGTGGTGTCCACCTGGTCCTTAATGTAGATCGCCTTCACCTCCTCCGCGATCACGCCGCCTTCACCGGTGGCGATATGGTTCCGGTTAAAGCCGGTGGCAATACGTTGCTCAATGCTTGCGTTGGGCAGCAGGTCCCCGGCCAGTTGTTCAATCGTGAATTGGTCGTAGGGCAGATTGCGATTGAATGCGCGAATCACCCAGTCGCGCCACGGCCAGATTTCGCGGCGGTTGTCGGAGTGCAGGCCGTGGGTGTCGCCGTACCGCGCTGCATCCAGCCAATAGTGAGCGCGGTGTTCGCCCCATTGTTCAGACGCGAGAAAACGATCCACAACCCGCTCGTAGGCGTCTGAGCGCTTGTCATTCACGAATGCGGCAACCTCGGCCGGCGTTGGCGGCAGGCCCCGTAAATCAAGGCTCACGCGACGGATCAGGCGTGCCCGATCCTCTTCCTTAGCCGGTGTCAATCGCTCCTGCTCCAACCGCGACAGAACAAATGCGTCGATCGGATTCCGCACCCACTCGCGCTTGGCAACCGCGGGCGCCTCGGGGCGCAGCGGCGCTATCAATGACCAATGCTCTTTCCAAACCGCACCTTCAGAGATCCAAGCTTCCAGCGTCTTCACTTGGTCCGCCGAAAGGTCCTTGTGTGCATAAGGCGGAGGCATACGCAAAGCGGGCTTGGCATGAGCCGCCCGCTGTATCAGCAAGCTCTCCGCCGGATTCCCAGGCACAACAACCGTACCGCGTGCGCCCTTTGCAAGCACGCCCTGTTGCGTATCCAGACGAAGCCCGGCCTTCCGATTCTCCGCGTCTGGACCGTGGCATTGATAGCAGTGGTTGGAAAGAATAGGCTTGATGTCGCGTTGAAAATCCACGGCCCCGAACATAGGAGCCGCGAGCAACATCAAGCATATTCGTTTTCGGAACATCTCTCTAGAAGATCACCTTCAACGCCACCTGCGCTGTTCTGTTGCCATTCTTCTGCGCCGAGACGCCGAACGTAGCGGTGTTCAGCGTGGTGCCAGGCGTGGTCCAGATCGGATGGTTGAAGATGTTGAACGACTCAAAGCGGAACTCCGTCCGAATCCTTTCGCCGATCCGGAAATTCTTAAACAGCGAGGCGTTAAAGTTGTTCGTCTTCGCGCCGCGCAGATCGGGTGATTGCGGTCCTGTATTGCCGAATGTGTATGCCCCCGGTTGCGAAAAGACCGAAGTGTTGAACATCCGCGATTGCGTCTGGTCACCAGATGACAGTGAAGCCGACTGTCCATTATTGTTCGGACGCTGGCCCGCACCGAAGTTATTCGTGTTGGTCGGCACGCCGATCGCCAACGGCAAGCCGCTCTGTATCGTAATTGTGCCGTTCACCTGCCAGCCGCCAAGCGCCATATTCATTGCCTTCGGCATCGATGCTCCAAGCAGGCGGCCCTTGCCTACAGGAAGATCCCACACGTATCCGGCCTTCAACACTTTCGGAATATCGATCGGTGAAAGTGCCCGCTCCGAGCGCAAATCATACGCATTCTGAATCGGCGACGAAAGGTAATAGCGGATCCCTACGTTGCCAAGGTTCTTCGACCATGTGTAGGACGAGAACATGGAGAAGCCTTTCGCAAACCGGTGCTCGGCCTTCAACTGCAAAGCGTCGTACTTCATCTGCCCGGCTGATACCGTGTTCAGCGTGATGCCGTTGAACTGCGGGAACGGCCGCAGGAACTGCCCCTTGCTTACCGACGCCGAGGCCAGGCTGCCTGTGGTGATAAGGCCTGCGAACGGATTGGTCTGCCCCACGTTCAACGCCGTGCCCTGCGGAAAATACTGCGGATCGATTTGATTGCCCTGCAGCGAAATCCACTGATGGATGCCGCGGCTGCCCACATAGCCAACATCGAAAAGCCACTTGCCCACCTGCCTCTGCACCGTGGTATTGAACTGCTGAGTATACGGAATTACAATATTTCGCATCTGGGTAGTCAGCGATTGCCCCAGCAGCGCACTAGCGCCCTGCGAACTGCCCACCGCTTTTACGAAGCCGTTGGGATAGGGATTGTTCAGCGTTCCACCCGCCGTCTGCCCGCCGTCGGTTGAGCCGATGAACGGAGTGGTCGCATCGAATCCGCCGCCGCCGAAATTGCCTGCTCCGTAGCCGGTATTGAGCGAAGGCTGATAGAGGATTCCATACGCCGCATGAATCACAGTGCGGCTATCCACGGCATATACCAGGCCGATGCGCGGTCCGAAGTTGTTCTTGTCGACGCTATTGCGGTACCGCGATTGGATGTCCACATTCATGAACTGCAACCCGCCCTTCGCCGATGCCAGTCGCTTTGTTGCGTCCGACGACACGCTCGGGTCGAAACTGCTCACATGATTGAAGCGCTCCGTGAAGGGCGTCTCCAGGTCATAACGCATACCGATGTTCAGCGTAAGGTTTTTCGTAATGCGCCAATCGTCCTGCACATAGCCAGCGAAATAATGATACTGCACGGCGATCGATGTCGGCACCGTATACGTGCCCCCCGTGGGCAACCCCAACAGCAACGACGCCAAAGCCCAGCCCGAGGTCGGCCCGGCAGTCGCGGAATTTTGTTGCGTAAAGGTCGGGCCGAAACTGAACGACGGCGTCACGTCAGAAGCCTGAATGTCGTTGTACCGCGATACCCGCCAGTCGCCGCCAGCCTTGATGGTGTGCGCCCCGCGCAGGAAAGTGACGCTGCCTTGCAACGCATTCGTCAAATCGGCGCGCCGCAGCAGATCGCCGTTCGAGGATGTGCCCAGGCCCTGATAGCTAGTAACCGAGATTGCCGGAAACGTCTTGTAGTAGACCGAATCGGCCAGCGATTTCGGCATGCCCAGGCTCGACAGATCGAAACCCGTCGACTGCGGCAATCGGCTTAGCAACTGGCGGTTGATCGCAAAACGGAAATCCAGGATGGTACGCGGCGTGATGGTGTCTGTATATCCGATCACTATGTTTTTCGGATAAATGAACAGATCCGATCCGCCTCCGCGGGGGGAATACGACCCCGCTGGATTTCCCGCATGCAGGCACGTCGTGCAGTCCGGCGTGTTGCCGAACAGGTTCGCCGCACCGCCGCCCTGGCTGCTCTGCGTATAGCGCATGAACATGCTTCTGGTGCTGCTGATGTTGTAATCGCCCTTGACTGCGAACATGTTCTGCACGTTCTTGCCGGAGCCCACCGTTACATAGTTGTTCACGTTGGTGAAGTTGCTGGAAGGGATTGCATTCGGAAGCGGGTAATACCCAATTACCGCGGCCCCAACGCTGTTGATGCGGTTTGCCGGAATGGCGTTGTTCGCAAACGGCAAGCGGTTCACTTGGCCGGACTGCCCGGGAGTCGGCGAAATCGCCAGCGGATCGTAGATCTGAATTAGCTGTCCCTGTGCCGTGTAGCGGCTTGAAAAATCGCCCTTGTGCTCGGCCGCGGTCGGCACCGTCAGCAACTGATTCACCGGCAGAACATTCCTATAGCCTTCGTAGTTGCTAAAGAAAAACAACTTGTTCCGCCCGTCCACCACCTTCGGAATCAACACCGGCCCGCCCAAGGTATAACCGAAGGTCTGCGTGTTGTTAAATGGCCGCGCAAATCCATTCTTGTTATTCAGCCAGGTCGACGAATTAAAGAAACTATTGCGCGCATAATCGTAAACGGATCCGTGCAACTGGTTCGTGCCCGACTTGTACACGGCATTCAACACCGCGCCGCCGCTGCGCCCGAATTCGGCCGCCAAGGCGTTGGTCGACAGTTTGAACTCTTGAATCGCATCGATCGTCGGAATCACCGCCGCCGCGCCCATGTTGGCAGTAACCGCCGTCGCGCCATCCACCATCACTTCGTTGGTGCCAGGCATGCCGCCGTTCGACGACCAGAAGCCGAAGCCCGCCGAACCGGAATCCGCGGGCGCAGCGCCGGCCTGGAAATTGTTAATGCCAGCGGCGAGTTCGGCGATCTGGAAGAAGTTGCGATTCGATGATGGAATTTCGCTGATGCTCTTCGAATCAAAGTCCTGGCTGCGGCTTGACGATGTCGTTTCCAGCAGTGGCGTCTCGCCCTTCACTACAATCGACTCGCTGATTGAGCCTGGCTCCAGTGTCACCGGAATTTCCATCTTCTGGCTGATCTCCAAGCGCAATTCTGAGCGCACAAACTTCTTGAAGCCGGTCAGTTCCGCTTCCACCCGGTACTGCCCGGGGGGTAAAAGCGGAATCTCAAACAGCCCGCCCTTTCCAGATACCGCCGACCTGCGCGAATTGGTTTCTGTCTCAACCACCGTGATTTTTACGTTTGGCACTTGCGCCCCGCTGCTATCGCGAGCTGTGCCTAGAATGGTGCCGGTAAACGTTTGGCCGAAACTGCAAATCGCGGCCGAAAGAAAGAGCGAAATCGCGACAAGGGAGCGCGTAGTCAACATGGAGCCTCCAAGACCTTAGTGGAATCTTAGAGAGTCTATAACAAATTGAACCGCGCGTCAATCGCGTGTTTACACTTGGTTCATGATTTCGTAAATGTTCCGGTTCGAACCCAGCTTGAATTAATCTGCACGAAGGAGTCTTCGTTCATCGTACCTGTGGGGATCCCATCATTTAGGCGGTGAGCAGATCGGTAGGCTTTACTGTATTCTGTTTTTGGTACATACGATGGTATCGGATGCAATATACGCGAAGAGCGTATGAAGACCAATTCCGTTTAGCGTCTTACGATTAGCGACGAAACTAGGCGCGCCTACGATCGGCGCGACCATCGGAAAATGCTGCCGTCCCCGGAAGACCCCCATTTCTGTGCGCATTGACGACGAAGTCCTGGACTGGCTAAAGTCGAAGGGTCAGGGGCACCTTACCAGGATTAATGAAATTCTGCGTGAGTGCATGCTGGCGGCGCGACGCAAAGCGAGTTTAGCGCGCCCTGGCTTGCTGGTGAACATTTTGCTTGTGTGATCTTCCCATCTTTCTCACCTTGTGCGCCAACCCTACCCACCATCACCCAATCCTGAAAAAATGTTCGCCCTTCGCTCAAATTCCTTCCAAGAAGCCTGCCTTTCATGAAAGACTAAAGTCTAATATAGTTCGATAGTCGAGGAAATGAAGCCTGTCGGTGCTCCAGCCTGATTGGAGACGATCTGTATATCCGGATCCTGCACAACTCAAATGCGCGCCAATCAAGTCCTCACCCGGCGAGGCGTTCTTCGACGATGAGGACTCTGACCGCTTGCATCCCGCCGCACATACCCAGTTAGCGAGGTTTCGGCATTCCAGGTTAATATAACAACGAGGATTCGCTTGCTCCCCGTCACTCTCCTGTCCCTACTCTTCTTTCTTGATTGGCCTCAACATCTCGGCCCGGGGCGAAACGGCGCCTATACGGGCAGTGACGTGAAGTGGCCGTCCACGCAAGCTTGGAAGCGCGAGGTAGGCGAAGGGTTTGCCGGACCGGCCATCGCGGATGCCAAGGTAATTCTCTTCCACCGCCGCGCCAATCGCGAAATCGTCGAGGCGTTCCAGACCTCCACTGGCGAGAGTGTTTGGGCCTTCTCCTACGAGACTGCCTACAAAGACGATTTCGGTTTTGACAAAGGACCGCGATCCACGCCTACCGTTGCCGGCGGACGAGTCTACACGTTTGGCGCAGAGGGTGTTCTACACGCCATCGACCTCGCGACTGGCAAAAAGATCTGGCGCGTAAATGCGCACGACATGTTCAAGGTCAAGAAGGGATTCTTCGGCGCTGCCTGCTCCCCGCTTGTGGAAGGTGGAAAGGTCTACATCAATGTCGGAGGCAATACCATCGGCGTAGCGGCATTCGACGCCGAAAAAGGCAAATTGAAATGGGGCGCCACCAGCCACAACATTAGTTACTCCTCACCCATCATGGCGAAGTTCGGCGTGGTGTTTTTCACACGCGAAGGCATCGCCATAGTTAGTCCCGAAAAAGGCAAGCTGATCTACGAACTCCCCTGGCGTTCCCGCTCCCACTCTTCGGTGAATGCCGCAACTCCAATCGTCGATGGAGACACTCTCTTCATCAGCTCCGGCTACGGCACCGGCGCCATCGCGCTGGACTTTTCCACTACTCCGCCAACCAGGCTTTGGGCCAATGACGACAGCCTCTCCGCCCACTACGCAACGCCAGTTCTCAAGGATGGCTACCTCTATGGGTTTCACGGCCTGCAGCAACAAGGCCAGGAGTTTCGCGCCGTGGAACTGCGGACCGGAAAGGTCGCCTGGACGATGAAAAGCTATGGCGCCGGCACCGTTACTCTGTTGAACGATGAACTGATGCTGGTCCGCGAAGATGGCCAGGTGTTTCGCATCAAACCTGATCCGAAAGCGTTGGTGGTGCTGGGCAACAACAAACTGATGGACGGAAAGATCCGTGCCTATCCGGCAATTGGTAATGGCCTGGTGTGCCTGCGAAATACGAAAGAGCTGGCCTGCTTTCAGTGAGCACCGCTTTCCCACTTCCCGATTGCAACTGCTCAGGGCCGGGGCTAATCGTAGGTCCGCCAGTCCTGGTTTTACGGGGGCGTGACGTCAATCAGGCTCAAATCGCCAGTTTTGTGCTCCAGCACGGGGTCGTTGGCACGGATCAGGATACGCCAGCAAACGCCCGCGACACGGCGTAATCCATCTTCACCTCTGAATGACTAATCCAGCCGGCGCACCACGGTCCGCACCACGCCCTGAATCACCAGATCGGACCGCGGATGCAACTCCGGATACGCCGGATTTTCCGCCTTCAGAAACCAGCGCCCCTTCACCTGCACCAACCGCTTCAGCG
Source organism: uncultured Acidobacteriia bacterium (assembly GCA_903881085.1). Classification (GTDB taxonomy): domain Bacteria; phylum Acidobacteriota; class Terriglobia; order Bryobacterales; family Bryobacteraceae; genus CAIRSA01. The sequence goes on along the minus strand of CAIRSA010000319.1, from coordinate 1,726 downwards.
TGTTCTCGCCGTCGATCAGCGCCACCACAATCTGGCCGGCCTGCGGCGAAGGCGTGGGTTCAACCACGACGATATCGCCTTCCAGAATTCCGGCGTCGCGCATAGAATCTCCACGCACGCGCAGGCCGAAGCAACTGGTCTTCGGCTTGAAGCCCAGCGTCACCTCATCCACGCTCATATAGGTTTCGGCGCGCGAGGCCCCGAACGCACTGGGCGGGCCGGCTGCGATCTGCCCATACAACGGCAGCGCTATCGCCGGCGGCGTCGACGGTTCCTTGCGTCCGGTTTCCAACACATCGATCTGCCGCGACCCGCGATTCGCCCGCCGGATCAGCCCCTTCGATTCCAGCGCCAGCAAGTGGCCGGTAACCGCGTTCGGGCTGCGAAAGCCGAACTCGCGTTGAATTTCAGGAATCGAGGGCGAGCACCCTTGACTGCGCCGGAACCCGACGATGTAATCTAAAATCTGCTGCTGCCGTTCTGTGAGCATTGCTAGTATAAATATATACAGTAAATAGGAGCCTGTGTCAATGGCTACATTGTTCGATCCGCCGCCCTCGAAACTCGCCACGCGCCTCGCCGAACTGCGCGAGCGCGGCGTGTGGATCGGCACCAGTTCGTGGAAATACGAAGGCTGGCTAGGCCAGATCTACACCGCCGAACGGTACAACACGCGCGGCAAATTTTCCATGAAGAAGTTCGAAGAGACCTGCCTGGAAGAGTACGCGGAAACCTTTCCCATCGTCTGCGGCGACTTCTCGTTTTATCAGTTCCCCTCGGCAGATTACTGGCGCAAGCTGTTCAGCGGTTCGCCCAACTCGCTGCGCTTCGCCTTCAAAGTACCGGAAGACATTACGGTCAAGGTGTTTCCTACCCACGCCCGCTATGGCCGCAGGGCAGGACTGGAGAATGAAAATTTCCTCAATGCCGGCATCTTCCAGCGCCTGTTTCTGGAGCCGCTTCAGTTGTACGGCGATCGCGCCGCGGTATTTATCTTTGAATTCGGAACATTCTCCAGGAAATCATTCGCCGAAGCGGAAGTATTTATCGAAGCGCTCGATAAATTCCTCGCCGCGCTCCCCGCTGGCCACCGGTACTCAGTGGAGATCCGCAATCCTGAATACCTCGACCGGCCATACTTCGACTGCCTGCGCAGCCACAACGTAGCCCACGCGTTCAACGCCTGGAGCCGCATGCCGGCGCTCGAAACCCAGATCGCCATTCCCGGCGCGTTTACCGCCGATTTCACCGTGACGCGTGCGCTGCTCCGCCACGGCCGCATGTATGAGAAAGCCGTGGAGGCATTCGCGCCCTACTCGCGCACCCAGGATCCGAACCCCGAAGCGCGTCAGGCGATGAAGTCGCTAATCGCCCGCGCCGAAACCACCAAACAACCGGCCTACATCTTCGTCAACAACCGGCTGGAGGGAAATGCGCCGAATACGATTGAGGCGATTATCGACTAGGGCACCGCACAAGAATAACTTTGCAGCTATCGACGTGGCGCAGAGTCTCACGCCAATGTCGCTTACATCGACCAGAACGACACGCCGCAATTGGGGTCTGACACCTTTTTTCGGCGGTATTGGCCGAAAATGGGCTGTCTGACCCCGATTGCCCTCCAACGCAATGCCCCAATGACTCGCTCACCAAATCGGAAGCTCGCCTCATCAATGCAATGTAAGCGACATTGGATTACCAATCTGCCCCACATCGGCTGAACGTC
>CAIRSA010000318.1 GCA_903881085.1 uncultured Acidobacteriia bacterium | reverse complement strand
TTAGTAAGCGGTTCTTCGGGATCAATTGAATTTCCATTATCCGGCCCAATTCCCCGTCGAGGTCAGGATGTCTGATCCTGAAGTTCGAGGAGCGAGTCAGGTTCGGCTCGCGCTCACTCCGCTGATTTTATGCCAACCCTATTTCCATCGCATCGCGGACAATCGCCAGTCTGGGAATCCGAACTGTCAGCAGGTCCGCTATGCCTCTGGTTTTCGCGAAATTCTCCAGCCGTTCGATCCACGTCTCCGTCAAAATAGTGCCGGCTTTCAGGATCAGCATTTTCTCGTCTCTGCTTAAGATGTCTTTTTCAAGCACCATACCGGCGCGAAGTTCTCGCAGCGGCAGCCGCCGAAGTTCGAATTCCGCCTGCGGCTGGGCGTAAGCATTGAGCGTATCCAACATGCTCTCTGAGAAACGTCCCAATAGCCTGATTTCGGCCAGCGCCGCACTGGCGATTATGCCGCTGTAGAGTCTTCTGTCGAGCTCCAACGCCAGATGGAGCAGGTGCGCTCCATATTTTGCAGGATCTAGTTCCGAGGGTTCCGGATCTGGTCTCTGCTGCTTTAGAATCATCTGGGCTACAACTTCCAACCGCGGGATTTTCGACAGCATTCGCGCAGATCTCACCGGATGCGCTCGAAACATCTGATCTTCATCCGGTGAAAGCTTCCTACCGCAGTAGGCCCTTTCGAAAACGTCTTCGGGCAGTGAGACGCAGCCCACCAGGCACAATCTCCCTGCCAGTTCATACTGCCATGGATCCTCGATGGCCATTCGTTTTGTCATCCAGAGAACGATATTCCGAACAGCATTGGATCGCACTGCCAATAAGGGCGAAGTAAGTTGAACTAATTCCCAAAGCGTTCCAACGGCCCCTCCGAGGGTCCTCTCCAGCAGGTCATGCTCTGCCTGTTGCGCCCTCCGCAACTTCAGGTGGGTCTCCATGCGTGCCTGCACCTCCTCGAATTGGAATGGCTTAGAAATGTAGTCAACGCCCCCGGCCCGAAATCCTTTTACTTTATCTGCGATTTCGTTCAAGGCGCTCAGAAAGACCACAGGAATGCCGGATAGACGCGGGTTTGACTTCAGTTTCTCGCAAACTTCGTAGCCGTTCATCTCCGGCATATTGATGTCCAACAGAATTAGATCGGGTGTTTCCTGTTCTGCCGCCGAAAGCGCAAACCGGCCCCTCGGAAACGATCTTACTTCGTATCCATGCTGCCGCAGCATCTCCTCCAATAGTTTCAGATTCGCCGGCGTGTCGTCGACAATCATAATGTTGCCGTGCGTTTTTTGCGCCTGCTCAATTAGCTGCACACTCCCTCCAGTAGTTGCATCAGAGAATCATATTCATAGTTGTCTGCAAGTTTCTGAAGCGACCGCCCGATTCCAGCGTCTTCCATCTCCTTTACTCTAAGGATGACCTGGTCCAACTGTTTTTTGTTCCCACTCGAAATCGCTGTAATTAGATCGTCGAGCACCGGCCGGGGAAGCCTCTTAAGGCTATCCGCGTTTAAGTCCTCCGATCCCATAGGTGGATCGCATTCCGAGCCATCCTCTTCCACGTAGTCATAGGCAATACTTAATACAATGCGTATCTTTTCCAATAATTCGTCTTCGCGGCAGGGCTTAGTAAGGAATCCGTCGGCGCCGCTCTGAAGAACGGCCTTGCGGTCATCATCCGTGGCGCCGGCAGTCAGGACGACAATCGCCGTTTCTGTTCCCTGGGGATCCGACTTTATTTTTCTCGTCGCAGTGATTCCATCCAGAACCGGCATATGCGCGTCCATCAGAATTAGACTTGGACGCCATTCTCGCCAGATTGCAATTGCTATATCGCCATTGTCCGCGCCGCGAGCGGAAAAGCCGATGGTGGTTAGCAGCTTTGTCAGCCAGTCCCGGTTTTCGAACTGATCGTCAACAACAAGAACCCTCGGCGTTTCCGCGCTGTCTCGTAGTCCTGTCACGCGGCGGAGAACGCTTTTCTTTGCAGCGATTCCCGAATCGCCGACCTCCACAGGAACCTCCATTCGGAATGTTGAGCCCACGCCGGGGTGTCCGGCAACCGTGAGGTCACCGCCCATCACCTGCGCGTACTTGCGACTGATCGCCAATCCTAGGCCGGTTCCTTCCTGGCTCTGAAGACCCCGATGCAACTGGCTAAACGGTTCGAACAGCCGCCCTTGCTCCTCTTTCGATAGTCCCAGACCGGAATCCTCAACGTTTGCTGACAGCCAAAGTTGATTGCCGGCCCTTCGGTCCAACGCGACATGAATCTTGATATGGCCATGATCGGTAAATTTCACCGCGTTTCCGAGTAGGTTGATAAGCACCTGGCGGATCTTGCCTTCGTCCCCAACCACATAAGGTATGGACTCCCCTCCAACCGAATGCTCGAACCGCAGCGCTTTCGATCTCGCCCGCAAGCGGAACATTTCGACCAGATCGTACAATAGTTTATTCAGATTGAATGTCACCGGATTGAGCGCTGTCCGGCCAGCTTCCAGCTTCGACATGTCTAGAACATCGTTGATGATCGACAAGAGATGCTCTCCGCTGCGGCCGATAATCCTGAGATTTGCCTTCGCGTCCGACCCAATGTCCGGATCCCGCAACATCAATTGCGCATATCCGAGAATCGCGGTCATCGGGGTACGAATTTCGTGGGACATGGTGGACAAGAATGTGCTCTTGGCCCGGTCCGCCGCCTTTGCTTGCGTTGCGGCGGCTTCCAACTGGCAGTTGAGATTCATGATCTGCTGCTCAACGCGCTTCCGTTCGGTGATGTCACGAATGGCGTAGGTAACCACCACACCTTCTTCTGACATGGTTGGACTTATGGTGAACTCAGCCGGGAATACCGTTCCATCCTTGCAAAAACCCGTTGTCTCCGTTCCAGTTCCATTTGCCAGTAGATGAGGAAGTTGCGAGAGGATCATTGGGCGCTCCGGCTGATCGTCCGTGAATCCTTCCAGGAGCAGCATGTCAATCGTCTGCCCTAGTAGCTCCTCCCGCGAATATCCAAACAGTTTTTCAACCTGCGCATTGACCAGGACGATGATCTTTCTAAGATTTACGACTACCACGGCATCCGGAGCCGCTTCCAGTAGCCCGCGAAACTTCGCCTCCGCAACTAACCGCATTTGAGTCAGCCGAAGGTTCTCCTCTGCTTCCAGCCGCTCCGTGAAATCCCAGCAGACGCCTATGAGCCGGTGTGGGACTCCTTTGCTGTCGCAGAGAACTTTGCCTCGTGCCGCCAAAGACCGGACTGTGCCGTTGGGCCATATTACGCGAAATTCAGACTTGTATTCTGAACCGCGTTTCACGCAATCGTTTAGTCCTTTCAGGATGTGTTTGCGTTCGTCAGGGTGAACCAGTTGCGAACAATCATGGATGGACTTTGGAAACTGGCCGCGAGAGAGACCGAAGAGAACCGAACAATTCTCGTCTGCAACCACGAGATCCGGCGCTATCTCCCAACTCCATACGCCGATTCCTGAGTAGCCCAGCGTCAACCGCAGGCGCTCCTCGCTTTGCAGCAAAGCTTCGCGTGCCGATTCCGCTTCCCGTTTTTCTTTTTTCCAGCGATTGGCCAGCCAAATCATCCTTAACAGCGCAGGAACAAGAATGAAGAACGCAGCCAGAAGCCAAAAAGAATCTTTGCGGGCGCCGTTATACTGAAAAATCGTATTGATTTCGCCGCTGAGATTCGTGTTCAATTGGAAGTCCAGGTCCGAAAACGAGCCATCGGCGGCAATTCCGCCGATCTCTTCGCGCAGCATGTCCGCTACCTCTTGGGCCTCGCCATTGCCCTTCGCTGTTCCGATTCCAAACCAAAACGTGCTATTCGGGATGGAGAGCGCATGCAGAGGCCTTTCCGGGCATTCCGAACTTCTCGCTCTTGCAATGGAGCTTTTCGAAAGAAGGCCTGCCAGGGTTTTTCCAGAACAGACTGTTTCTATGATAAGGTCATTATTCGGGATGGTTATGATCGATGCTTCGCCAAAATGTTCTTTGGCAACGCGTGTATCCAGGTTGATGCTTGCAACAGCTAAAGACCTCCGGCCAAGATCCTCGACTTTTTTCAGGTTCAAGGATCGTTGCGCAATTAGGACATAGGTCATCCGGGACCAAGGAGCTGTTATATATAGGCGGTGCCGCCTCTCCGGCAAATCTGCCATAATCGGCCAAAGATCGACCGAACCCGATGCTAGCGCACTGTCAGGTCCTTGCGGTGAAAATACCCATTCGAGGGAAATGTGTTTTCGGCGGGCAGCCTCCTGGAGGATGGTGACGGCCGATCCAGAAGGTTTTCCGTCCGCATCCGGGAAGTGATACGGCGCTGAGTCTTGGAACCCGATTTTTAATTTGCGATTTGAATTCCGGCTGTGGCGAATGAGCGCGAGACTCAGAACGCCGGCCACAAAGAGCGCCGCAATCAGGGTTGCGAAAATCCTTCGCCACAGCAGTGCCGATCCGCCCGCCGAACTGACTTTTCTCGGATGCACTGCTACTTATCGAAGGCAGTGTCGAATTGTTTAACCGAATCTAATCAGCCTCCGAAGTCGAGCATCCGTCATAACACGCCACGCCGAGACTATGTCTTGCCGGCGGGGCTCATTAGAGTGTCTTGAAAGCATGGGGAAAACGTTCCGGATGGAGCACGATCTAAGGTCCCAGGCCAATTCCCTAAGGATGGGCGGCCATCACAGTGCACTGGAATCTGGAGCGATTCGGCGCACCCCGGAGGACACATCCGGGCCGAGGGTGCGCGGCTGTTGTCGTCGGGCGGGTTGGTAACCCGCCTGGAGCGCCGCTTGGCAACCGGCGCGCAGCTTGCCAAGCTGACCCACAAAAGGTGGTAACTTCTGGCGACCAAATCCTGGTCTTTCTTCCCAAGCGCCGAAGCGAGTTCCAGAAATGCGCTATTCGACATGCAGGTGATCGTAATTCGCGAGGCTTTTCCTGTTGGAACCAGTTTCTTTGTTTGGCATTTGCGCAATTGACCTATCGAGAAAGCCTGCGCGACATCGAAGCATGCTTAATCACGACTGGCGCATCTATTGGCGCAAGATTTGAGAGCGCATTGCCGAGTTCGCCCAGGTGCTCATCCATCTTACTCGCCCTATGTATGCCGACGAGCCGCTTTGGTTACGACCTCAACAACACGGTTTAGGCCTTGGACTCCACCACCATTGATCTCTGTCTGTCAGTGTTCCCCCGTGCACGGTTTCGAGCCCGTAAGGGCGACCTAAATTCAGCGCAGGTGCTCTCATCCAGATCAGCAAGGGCGACCTACCCGCAATCACCACCTGCCTGCTATATAAATCCCGCTGGCATGTCGAATTATTCATTACATGGATTGCGATCTCACTTTATGTGCTTATCGCGACCATTAAAAAGCGTCATGCGCTGGAACTATCACTCTTCCAAATCCGACAGATTTTGAGCGTCACGCTTTTCGAGAAAGTACCCATTCTACAGGCCTTCGGAGACATCGAGCCCCAAGAAGTGTTATTTGATAATTCTAACCACTTGAAGTTGCTGGACTTATAGCCGGACTCTAGTGCTTGAGTGTAGCGCTTTTTGGGCGGCAATTGGCTTTCAACGCGACACCGTTGCTACTGACCGTTGCTTCTGAATGATGTAAACGCTTTCCGCCAATAAGGGAATTTATCAAGGTGGCCTCTGCTACAGACATATTTAAAAACAATACTAGATAACGTTACCAAGGGTAAAGTTTCGTCTAAGCCCTGACGATCAATGGTATAAGCAAAACACCTGAGAATTACTGGGGGGCGCGGCAGCTGATAAGCCGCAGCCCTTCTGAAGGAATGCCCGCTCAAGGGAGACCGGTAGAGTTTGATCGTGATTCGGCCGGGTTTGCGAGTATCCATTGGACGGGAAGGACTTCCCTCGTCCATCTATTTAGTGAACGGAGCTGTCATGCTTCACCTAATCGGAGTCTTGAGGTGCCATTCCTCATGCTTCGGCTGACAACTAATTGAGTCGAACAAGTCAGGGCCGCACAGGTTGTAATTGATCGGGCTGGGGACCCCTTCGCTTGCATTGCGCAGTAAGCATGCAGGAGGGAGGGATGAGGAGTTCCTCAAACTTTATTCTAAACACCCAAGAGGCAATCAAATTGCTATTGGGGATGCCGACGGGAGAGGTATGCAGGCCGTTAAGACAACAGAAAACAGAGCTTGGGAAAACCTGCTGATCGGTAGCGGATCGGCGATGCTTGAGGTGAAGGAACTAATCAAACTGGTTGGTAAACGGAAAGCTACCGTGCTCATCACCGGTGAAACCGGGACAGGTAAAGAACTGGTGGCACGATCCGTTCACTATTCCAGTGATCGAGGACACAGGCCAATGGTGTCCGTCAATTGCGCCGCGATTCCGGCTACACTGCTTGAATCCGAACTTTGTGGTCACACCAGAGGGGCTTTTACCGGTGCAACCACTGCTCGCCGTGGACATTTTGAAGAAGCAAATCATAGCACCATCTTTCTTGATGAAATTGGCGAGTTGCCGATGGACCTTCAGGCAAAGCTGTTTCGATTTCTGCAGGAGCGCCAGATCCAGCGCCTGGGAAGTTCAGAGACCGTTTCATTGGATGTACGCGTAATCGCCGCCACCAACAATGATCTGCTCGAATCCGTCCGCCAGCACCGCTTCCGGCAGGATCTCTATTATCGATTGAACGTTGTTCCCATCAAGTTGCCGGCATTGCGCCAACGCGCCGAAGATATCGTAGAGCTCACCAATCATTTCCTGCATAAAATCTGCCACCAGGAGGGGTTAGCGTTAAAGCAGCTTAGCGAAAATGCTGTAATGAGCCGCTTTCTTTGCCGCCTAAGAAGGCGGGTTTGGTCATGATAATCTCCCCGGCTTCTAGCGTGAGAATGCGCATTAGACGCAGCGTAGCGAGTCGTGTCCGGCCGCCGGGACATTGACGGATTTCTCAGGTG
>CAIRSA010000317.1 GCA_903881085.1 uncultured Acidobacteriia bacterium | reverse complement strand
GGGGACAATGCGGTCCGTCCCCTCCGTCCCCGCGTCGTGACCCGAAATCAGAGCAGTGCCGGGCCCGAATGTAGTATCGTAATCACATCAGTGAACAAACCTCTCCGAGTCGCCCTCTTCAGCGATTGCTTTCATGCGCTTAACGGTGTTTCCACAGTCAGCAATGAATTTGTAGCCTTTGCCGGCCGCCACGGCCTTCCATTCTGTTGCATACACAGCGGTTCCGTGACGCAATCGACCCAGGAAGACTCAGTAACCACTATCGAACTGAAGCGTGCCCTAAACATCAAAATGGACGAGGACCTATTCTTCGATCCCCTGCTGAGCCGGTTCCGAAACAATGTCATGAGGCAACTCGAAGAATTCCAGCCAGATTTGATACATATCACAGGACCTGGGGATATGGGCCTGCTTGGATTCTGGATCTCAAACCGCATGCGCCTGCCGATGGCCGCCTCCTGGCACACCAATCTGCATGAATACGCCGGACGGCGCGTCGAGGGGCATTTGCGCCGCGCGCCTTACAAATTCCGCAACCGCACTGCCGCCGCTGCCGAGCGTCACAGCTTACGTGCGCTGACCTGGTTCTACCGCCATGCGCATTTCAGCGTTGCGCCGAATCAGGAGATGGTCGATCTGTTGCTGGAGCACACCGGCCGCCCGTCGTACCTGCTGAAGCATGGCGTCGATACCAGCCGCTTCGCGCGCCGGCCTAAAACTCCGGGAGGGAAGTTCCGTATCGGTTGGGTCGGCCGCCTCACGCCTGAGAAAAACGTGCAGGCATTCGCTGCCCTGGAGGCCAATTTACTTGCGGCCGGTGAGCAAGACTTTGAACTGCTGATCGTCGGTGACGGGAGCGAACGGGAATGGCTGCGCGCGCGCCTTAAGCATGCAATCATGCCCGGTTTCCTCAAAGGCGAAGCGCTTGCCGATGCATTCGCCAGCATGGATGCCTTCGTCTTCCCTTCAAAAACGGATACCTTTGGCCTGGTTGTTTTGGAAGCGATGGCGTCAGGCGTGCCCGCAGTGCTCAGTGCGGAGGCCGGTGCGCGGATTGGCATTTGCGATGGCGTGGAGGGTTTCCGGTCCGGCGATCTCACCGACGGTGTGCTGCGCCTGATGCGCTGCGCGGAGCTTCGCCAAACCATGAGTAGGGCCGCGGAAGGCTTTGCCCGCGCACAAAGCTGGGATGGTGTGTTTCGCGATCTCTACGAATCATACGGCGAGGCTCTGCAACACCCGGAGGTGCGGCGGAGACTTCACCCGGAATACTTGTCGCGGCAATTGGTGGAGCAGAAATAGAGCGTCTGTCCGCCTGAACGCTTGGAGATTGCCGTGGCTGCCGGAACGTAGGTTCCGCACACAGGGTCTTTTTTCAACTCCCCGGTGGGTGGCGCGGGCGGGCTGGGCTGTGGCTTGCCGGCCGAGGTGGGCGCGGCTTTGGCCAAATGTGGCCCAACCATTTCGCCAAAGGCCTTCATGATTAGCCCGATGACCGAACGTAACATGGAGATCGCGAAAATCGAAACGAGTAAGACAAGAATGTAGCGGAAAATCATGGGGAGTAAGACAATCGGGGACCTTCACAGGCCCCCGATTGAATGATAACGCAGGTTACTTCTTTTTCGTGGTCTTCTTTTGCGCGGGAGCGTTCGGATTCTTGTATTCGGTAGTCACGGTGGATCCCAGAGTGGCAATCATACCCTTTGCGCCTTCGGCGAACTGGCCATCAGGACGCAGTTCCAAATACTTCTGGAACGCTTCAATCGTGCCGGGCGGCGGAATGATTTTGCCATCCGCTGTCGTGGTTGCTTTGGAAACCAGGTAGACGCCGAACTGGTATTGTGCGTCGGCATACTTCGGATCGGCGTCAATCGCTTTTTTGAACGCTTCGCCGGCTGCCTCGGTCTGGCCCGTGTTCACCAGCACTGCGCCAAGGTTGTAGAAATACTTGCCTGCGTTCGGCTTGTCGATGTCAGCAGCCTTTGCCAGTTCGGCCTGTGCTTCGGGGAACTTCTTCGCCTTGGCCAGCGCCAGAGCATAGTTGTTGTGCGTCGACGCATCTTCCGGCTTCATCTCAATTGCTTTGGCGTATGCGGCAAGGCCTTTGTCTGATGCAGCGGTCTGCTCGGCACCGGTCTTTACTCCGGCCAGGCCCATGTAGGCTTCGGCCATGTTGGCATAGATGACATATTGAGACGGATCGAGCGATACGGCCTTTTCAAAGCCCGCCACCGAAGCTTCAAACTGCTTCGACTTCAGGTTTTCCATGCCCTGGTTGAACGCGTCATTCAACTCTTTGTTCTTGGCCATGGCGGCCTGCTGCGCCTTGATCTGCGCTTCCATCGCCTTCTTCTGCTCAGGCGACATTTCGCGCGAGACTTCCTTCGGGATTTCGCCCGTCTGCGCCGCGCGCTGCTGCACAGCCTGCTGCTTTGCGCGTTGATCCTTCATCCTTTGCAGGTCGAAGTTGTTGATCACCGGATCGCCCAGACGGCTGCGAACCTTGTTCACTTTGTCTACGTCCTTGCCATCGACTTCAAGTACGATGTTGTACGTGCCAAGTGGCAGGCCAGCATGGAAGTAGTGGCCCTTCTTGTCGGTCTTGACCTTATAGTTGCCTTTGATATCGGTGCGTTCAATCTTGATGAGCGCGCCTTTTAACGGTTCGCCGTCCTCACCTCTTACATCGCCTTCCAGTGACGACGTCTGTGCGAGCGCGGCGCCAGCCAAAAGGAGCGTGAACGACGCATAAGTTGCCATTCTGCGCAGTACTGCAGTCATAAACTACTGACCTCCAACTTTAGGGAAATGATTGCTTCATAACGAGCATACTACAATCGTACTAGTGCCTGAAGCCCTTGTTTGCCCGCAATGCCGCACGCCTGCCGGTGCGGAGGACCTGATTTGCTCATCCTGCCGTGGTTTGCTGCATCGGGAGACCGTTGAAAAATTGACATCCGATGCGCGAATGGCGGAGCAGATGGGCGCACTTCCGCATGCCTGGGAGCTTTACGTTGCGGCCCTGAAATTGTTGCCGCCAGAGCTGCCGCAATCCTCCACGATTCGTTCGCGCATGGAAGCGCTTCGTGCCAAGGCCGCGCCGGCACGGGCGGAAGTTGCTCAACCGCAACAGGAGGGCGGATGGTCGAAGTGGCTGGGTTCGCTTGGCCCTTTGGGTCTTTTGCTGGCCGGTGCCGGGAAATTAAAGACGATATTGTCCGCTTTGGCTTTTCTGGGAGTTTATTGGGCGGCCTATGGCTGGAAATTCGCACTCGGAATTGTGATCTCCATTTACATTCACGAAATGGGCCACGTGGCGGCGTTCCGCCGTTATGGAATTGCAGTCTCCGCTCCGATGTTTATCCCCGGACTCGGCGCGTTCGTCCGCGGCGCACGCCATGCGGACACGGTCGGCATGGACGCGCGCATCAGTCTCGCCGGACCGCGCTGGGGACTGATGGCGGCGCTCGCGGCGATGGTGTTGGGACTTTACTTCCGCAGTCCGGCGGTGCTAGCCATTGCGACGACCGGCGCTTGGATCAACTTATTGAATCTAATCCCGGTGGCCATTTTTGACGGTGCCGGCGCGTTTCGCAGCCTTGCCAAACCGCAGCGTGGCGTGATTGCAGGTGTAGCTGGAATTCTTTTCTTTATTACCAGCGATATCATGGTGCTGATTATCGCCGTAGCTGCGCTGGTCCGTGTCTTCACAAACGATTCGCCGGAAGAGGCAGACACTGGCGCAATGACTCAATATCTGGTCTTGATGACCAGCCTGAGTCTGATTGTTCTGCTGCTGCGGCAATCTTAAGCAGAGCCACCGCGAATCTGCGGATAGAACGTGAAAAATTAGAATTTGGACAGGCGGATCCTCCTTCGCCAAGGCTTCCGCCTTCGCTAAAGCTTCGGCGGACAAGACGGCGGACAGGTCACCTGTCCTACCCACGGAAAGCCAATGTTTTCAAGGGTAGGACCGGCGATTCGCCGGTCCAATTTGCAGTCAAACTGATTCCTTCACACGCCCTGAGGGCGCGGTTTCTATTCTAAAGGACTAAAACAAAACGCGGGCACGGATCAGATGTCTGTTTGTCTGAGCGAGTGTTTTGGGGAGTCCGGAGTATCTGGCAGAATACCCTTTGGTCAAAAGGGCAGGTGGGTCGGTCGGGGTCAAAGGCGGAAATTAGGGGAAGTACAACTGGCTGGTTCCGAACTCCCTCGTACGCTCATCAATATACGCGTAAGAATTTGGGAAACAAGGTCAGGTTTTTTGTGATTGATTGAAAATAATGGAAAAATAGTTTTCGAACGGCTGTGAACGGTTTACCGGCCACTTCCCAGGCAACCACGACTCCCTGCCATGCGTCTAGACTTTGAAGATGAAACGACGGACACGGGGAAGTGGATCAATGACCTTTCGTAAGCGGCTAATCACCGGTTGTCTCGCATTATCGGGCTTGGCACTTTTCGGACAGACGATGGCGCGGCCTTCGCGGCTCAAGGCAACCATTGCGGGCGCATCTGTTGTTCCGCTGCACAATCACATCCATCTGCGGGCTCGATGGGAGTTCGATCAGGGGGCCGTGGCGCCAGCTATGGCCATGAGTGGAATGCGGTTGCACTTCCATACAACGCCCGCGCAACAGGCCGCGCTGGAAACGCTGCTGAAAGACCAGCAAAACCCCAACTCTCCGCATTATCATCAATGGCTGACGCCTGAGGATTTCGGCAGCCGTTTCGGACTGGCCGAAGTAGATTACAACCAGATTGCCCAGTGGCTGAAAGGCCAGGGTTTCACGGTAGGTCCGCAGACCAGGTCGCGGCGATGGATTTCGTTCCAAGGGTCGGCGAATCAGGTGGAGCGGAGCTTTGGAACGTCCATTCATCACTACCTGGTGAATGGAGAACTGCACTACGCGAACGCCATAAGTCCTTCGATTCCGGCCGCTCTTTCGGGCATAGTGCAGAGTGTGCATGGGCTGCATAACTTCCGGATGAAGTCGCATATGAGGCCGGGAATTTTGAAGCCGGAGACCAACTTCACCAATGGCTCCCACGCGTTGGCGCCTGACGATTTTGCCACCATTTACAACCTGACTCCACTCTATGCGGCAGGGTTCGATGGCAAGGGACAGACCATCGTGGTAGTGGGCCAGTCGGCCATCCGGTTGTCCGATCAAACGTCATTCCGCAGCCGCTTCAATCTGCCCACGCAGAACGTGCAAACGATTTTGGTCCCCGGCGAGAAAGACCCTGGCGAGGTGACTGGTGACATGGACGAGTCGAACCTCGATATTCAGTGGGCCGGCTCGGTGGCGCGAAGCGCAACTATCAAATTCGTTTACGCAAATGGTGTCGACACGGCAATCGCGTATGCGATCGACCAGAATCTGGCACCGGTGTTGACGGCCAGCTACGGAAGTTGCGAGCCGTTCGATCTGGTGGATCTGCCCGCGGTACAGGCGCAGGCCCAACAGGCAAATGCGCAAGGCATGACATGGCTAAACTCCAGCGGCGATTGGGGTGCTTCGGATTGCGAAGATTCCTCATCGTCAGTCGCGCAAACCGGACTGGCTGTCGATTCGCCTGCCAGCACCCCCGAAGTCACGGCGGTTGGCGGGACCACCTTCCAGGGATCGGTCCGGGTGAATTATTGGTCTGGTGCGAATAACGCAAACCTTGCGTCGGCTTTATCATACATCCCCGAGGCCGCGTGGAACGATACAGCCGTTAACGGCTCGATTGCCTCTGGCGGAGGCGGCGAGAGCCTTATCTTTCCGAAGCCCGCGTGGCAGACCGGCCCTGGCGTGACTTCAGGTAGTTTCCGGCAGGTACCAGACGTAGCGTTCAATGCCTCAGGCAATGGCGTTCCTTACACGATCTATACCAAAGGCAAAGTGAATTATGTAGGCGGAACGTCGGCCGCCGCTCCTGCCATGGCGGGTATCGTCGCGATCATGAATCAGTATTTGGGCGTGAAAGGCCTGGGGAACATTAATCCGGGTCTGTACCGGCTGGCGCAAAACGCGCCCGCGGCATTTCACGATGTGACTGCTGGAGGCAACGTCCAGCCGTGTGCGGCCGGCTCGCAGGATTGTAGCAATGGTTCGCTGGGCTACAACGCCGGGCCAGGCTACGACCGGGCCACGGGGCTGGGATCGCTGGATGCCAACGCGTTTGTGACGGCCTGGGCGAAGTCGCCTGCGACGGTTTCCTCCGTTGTGCCCGCCATCGATCAGATGCCGGTGTTTCAAGGGCCGAGCATCGTCAACAGCCCCACCACGAATAACACCAGCGACTGGATTTTCACCCTGACACTGACCGAAGAAGCAGATATCGCGACAACCCTCACCGGCTTCACCATCAATGGCAAGGCGGCGGATATCAGTGTGTTTAATTCCACGGCGATCCCTGCGCGCGGGTCCATTACGGCGAAGAACATGATGTTCACGCCGAATCAGATTACGGCGCCGTCGACTGTCCTTTTCTCGTTTACGGGGGTCGATGCCAGCGGGACGGCATGGTCGCGCGACCTCACCGCTTCGTTCCGAGGGCCTCAGAAACATCAGGTCATTCTTGGATCGATCAACGCCGCTTCGGGCAAGCAGACCTATGCTCCGGGGATGCTGCTATCGGTATTCGGATCTGAGTTCGGGCTGTCCGCGCAAGCGGCCACTGCCATCCCGTTGCCCTCCATACTGGCTGGGTTTGAGGCCTTTATCGACGGGAATCCAGCGCCGCTGTATTTCGTGTCGCCTGGGCAGGTGAATGTTCAGATTCCCTATGAGACCTCATCGGGAACCGTGAAGCTGTTAGTGGGCAATGAGTACGATTCGTCCAATCCGGTGAACCTGCAGATTGCTGCTACCGCGCCCGGGATCTTCGCTTACAATGGATCCGTCGTGCCGTTCTCATCCGTGAAACGCGGCGATACAACCACTATTTTCATTACGGGCGAGGGGGCTGTGACCCCGGCACTTGCGACCGGTACAACGCCCTCGTCAAGCACTTCCCTAACCAGACTTCCGAAGCCCGCTGCGGCGACTCGAACGGTTACCGTAGGCGGGGTTGGCGCTACGATCGCTTTTATAGGGATTCCACCTGGCCTGGTGGGTGTGACGCAGGTGAACTTCGTGATGCCACCAACGGCGCCGCTGGGGGCGCAGCCGGTGGTGGTAACGATCGGTTCGGCTTCGTCACCGCCGGTAAATGTTACGGTGACGCCGTGAAGATTCCTGGCCGACGTGGGGCGGAATGGTATTCCAATGTCGCTTACATTGGAGTCAATCTGGTGAATGGCCGGGATCGCTTCGTGGCGCAGACACTCGTGTCTGCCGCGTCCCGACTCGTCGGGACGCCTTGTTTGCAGCACCGAGCCAGGCCTCGGCACGAGTGCCGAGGCGGCAGGCAAAAGTGCCTGCGCCACAAAAAAACGGCAATGCAAGCGACATTGGAATGGTATTCTGCAGCGGATTGGCAATCGGCTGTTGCGTCCGTCATTTTAGTCGAAAAGGCCGAATGCCATTATGCCCCACGTTTGGTTAGAAAATGAAGCTTAGCCCGCCACGCAGCGCGCGCGGCGATTGGACCAGCAATAGACGGCGGCCGCCTGCGGCCGCGACCGGCAGGTAACCCTGGGCCAGCATGTTGCGCACCTCTGCCGTGGCTTCCAGCCGGCCGGGGAAGATCCCAAACGTTGGCACCGGCTGGCGCAACTGCATGTTCAACCCCACCTCGGGCGAAAAGGTCTGCGTGATGTAGCGATGTCCCGTGGCAAGTGTTGAATAGTCGGTCCACTCATAGCTACCGGCAAACCGCGTGCCAGTGAAGGGCATGATGCCTGCTACTCTTGTTGCCGCCCATTTGCGGTGGCTGGCGTGGATCGCTCCGCGCAACGCTTCCGGATCGTTACTCTGCAGCATTCCCCCATCGGCACGCAACACACCTGAACTGCCGTAGGCAAAAGTGGCGGCGAATTTCTCTCCCACGTTTTGCGTAAACGCGGCCATGTAGCCTACGCTGGAATGGCTGCCAATATTGAAAACCTGGGAATTGGAAAACAGGTCAGGCAACATGTCCCCCATGCCGCCGGCGTCGCCCGATGTCAGCACCGCGCCATTAACCACCTGTTCGCGATACCCCGCAATGCTCACGGACCGGCTGCCAAAGACTCCGTGATACCCGAATTCCGTGTTGTTGCTGCGCTGCACATGCGACCGGCCGTCGCGCATGGAAAGCCTGGGGAACATGTTCAGCGTGGTGATGTCTTTCTGCAGATCCGCATCCTTGGCGCGCTGCTGCAACTCCACCGGCGGCTGTCCCGAACTGTACGCGGCCTGAATCGTTCCTTGTTCTCCAACGCTGACCGTAACGCGTGCGAACGGGCTGAAGTAATTTAGACGGTCGAAGAACGTCACTGTCTCCATGGTGGAGCCGTACTCCAGCAGAACGTTTTCCGTGATCTGGGCATGATCCATCAATGACGCGGTCATGGTGCGCAGCGGAGGCAAGCCATCGTGCGACGACGATCCAGCGAAGTGAGCAGGCAATGCAACCTGCCGCATCGTCACCAGGATTTCTGGATTCATTGTCTCGCCAAGATTGCGGCTGTAGCGCGTGCTGAAGCCCGTGGAAGGCGCTCCGGCTCGAGCCGCGAAGCCCACGTTGCCTGCAAATTGAAAATGATTGGTGCCGTATAGGGAGGTTGCCAGCGCGAACGCCGTGCCTAAGTCAGGCTCACTGCCTAGTGCTGATGAGGAGGAACTGTCACCGGCCGAAAGATGTACGATGCCCCGCGTGTCGGTAAAGAGAGGCACCGACGATTTCGGTTCGGCCACAAGACGCAACACGGGACGAGTGGCCATGGAGCTTCGCAGCACCCACTTCCAATCGTCGCTCATCAAAGTGCCGGGCGAGGCGCCTGTGTAGATCAGCTCAATCGAACTGAATGCGCTGGCGAGATTGATTGTGAGAAAACTGCGTGCGCCTGCCGCCACCGTGATCCGCTGGCGCACCGCAGGCATGAAGCTGGAAAGCGAAACATGAAGGGAGTAGACGTCCGGGGGCAGGGAATCGAAGCCAAAGGCACCGCGCTCATTTGTGATTGCCTGTTGCACCAGACGGTCGAACCTGTTGAACAAGCGGACCGTGGCACCCATCTGCACGGTGCCGGTGGCATTAGATACAAATCCAATAATAGAACCGGCTGTGATCGCCGGTCCGGCGGCTATGGCTGGCGTCAGGGCCAGCGCAAAGCCCGCAGCAACGAATCCTATGGAACGGAACGTTCTGGTTAAATCCATCCAAGTCTTATCAAGCGGACGGTTAAGTAACAGTAAAAGTGGCCGAGGGCGTCAACACCTGATTCCGCTTCCGATCAGTCACCTTCATCTTTAAATTATACTGCCCCGGCTGAAGCGTTGTCAGGGGGAGCAGTTTTTGAATCGTGACGTCGGCCGCGCTCGGTGCGTTGTTCAGCTCTTCGCTGAACTCGAAAATCTTTTCGTTGGTGCCCACCCGGGTCACTTCGTAGTCAATGGTCGCATTAGGCTTGTTGGTGTTTTCGTCGGGCTCAAAATTGTAAAGCTTGAAGAAGATGCCCAGCTTCTCATCGCGGCGGAACGACTCGCTCAGGCGCGGCCGAACCTTCGATGCGCCGATGACGAACTGCCCGTTGCCGATGTTCTTAGTAGGCACGGCTTCAATCATGTCGGCCAGAATGATGGAGCTGCTGGCTAGCTTCTCATCGTCGAAGCGAGGCACATTCAACGCCATTTCGTAGTTGTTCATGTTGCCGCCGATCACGTCTTTCACCACGACGTTCAAGCGGTAGAGGCCCGGTGGCAGCGGCACGGACTTCTGATAGATGGAAGCGCCCTTGGTGGCCGCTTCCAGCAGTTCGGCCGGGACGTCGATGCTGACGACGTCTTCAAACACGTTGACCACGCGGCGTGACATCGAAGTGATGCGTGCGTAGATGTTGACGGCGGCCTTGGAAATGCCTTCTTTTTGCTGGAACTGCAGATCCTTCTTTTCCATCTGCAACGTGATGTTGGTCTGGATGGAGGACGACGTCATCTTCAAAAAGTCGGCGCGGACTTTAATCGGCAGCAGGTTGAATTTGATCGTCGAATTGATCGAGGCTTCCAAATCCTTGAACTTGATCACGGGCGGCTTCTGCAGCTTGGCGAACTGTTCCAGGCGTTCGAACTGGTTCATCTTCTGCGGCAGCGGAGAATCGCCGGTACCAAGGTGCGTGCCGTCAGTCCGGTTGAAACGATCGGTCTTCGAACTCATGCCCATCTGTTCATTCAGCGTTAGGCCCGCGCCGGGAACATACAACAGCGCGTCTTTTTCGGTGGGATCCATCGTCATGCGGTATTCACCGGTCATGGTCGGATCGACGAATTCGATGATGATGTCGCTGCCGATGCCTTCGATGTAGCGATAGCGCCACTTTTCAAACGGGAAGGTCGATGTCGTTCCGCCGCCTTCTTCAATGGGGCGCTCGTAGCTGCCGCCCGAAGGATGCGATTCGTTTTCATCCGGCGGTCCGAATGTGATGTAGATACGGCCGCGGTCCGTTTTCCAGCCGGGGATACCGGAGGCGTACCGCTCATTGGTATAGGCGATGCGCCGGTAGTGCTCTTCCTTGAATTCGTTTTCAGCGGTGTCGGGCGTTGGATCGCGGCGCAGCCAGAACTGCTCGATGAAGTTCTCTTTTTCTTCATCGGTGGTGAAGCGCTTGAAGGCTGCGCGCTCTTCATCGGAGATGATGTACACCACGTCCTCATTCAGCCACTTGCGGTACGGGCCTTCGAGCTCTTTGCGGAGTTTCTCTTCTCGCTTGCGCTTCTCTTTTTCAGAGAGCGGTTTGGCGACAGTCTCGCGTGCGGTCCCGTCGTCCTTCTTCTTTTTGTCCGCACCCTGGAATTGGGCGGGCACCAGCAGAAGGCCGGCGATACTGGTTGACACAAGAGCGGTTTTGAATTTCATAGCGTTTCCGGACGGACTCTAGACAGTTACAATTCTATGGCTTATGAGGGTTCAGGTCAAGTAAACACTAGTCGTGAAGATACGTCACAGGGCGTGAAAAACGGGCCTCACTGCATTTGGATCTGAACCAGTTTCGCGCTCGGCTTGGTTTCGCTGGACAGGCGCAACACGCCGCGCGGACATACCTCGGCGCAAATGCCGCAGCCGACGCATGACGCGCGCGTAAATGACTGATTGGATTGGGCGTAGCTGCGCACATCGATTCCCATTTCGCAGTAGGTGGAGCACAAGCCGCAACTGATGCACATGTCCTGCTTCACCTCAATACGGAACCTGCCTGCTTTTTGCACCAGCCCAAGCAATGCGGCCATGGGGCAGAAAAAGCGGCACCACACGCGGGTGCCACCGAGCGGATAAAGTCCTACTCCAACTACTCCCGACAGGACAGACAGCACAATAAACCCGTAAATCGTTTGGAACTGGTTCGCCGTTTGGGCCAGCGCAGGCATTTGCGCCGCCCGTCCGTGCGTGAAAAACAGCAGTGCCGTTAGCAGCAGGCACAGTGCCAGCACCGTGTGGATAGCGATCTTTTCGAACTTCCACGCCGCTGCCGATTTCGACGAAAGGTGCCGCCACGGTTCGCCAAACGTGTTTGCCAGCCCGCCGCAGCCGCACACCCACGAACAGTACCAGCGCTTGCCCAACAGCGCACCAAGCAACGGCACAATGAGGAACGAGCCGGCCGCACTGTACACGATAAACGGCCAGGGTTGGGATAAGAGATATCCGGGTGTGAAATACTCGAACTTCAGCGGCCAGAAGTAGCTCAAATAATATTCGGGCTGATGGAGTGCGCGCAGCAGATGCGGAACGGCGAAGGCGAAGACCACTTGCACGAACATCACAACCCAGGTTCGCACCACCTGATAGCGGCTATGTCCATACTTGCGCAGCATGTGGATGCCGCCACCGACGACGGCCAGCGTATAGAGGATGCCGTAGAGATCCCACTTGCCTGCCAGTCCGATCGCTTTCGCCGCCGGCGTCAGGGCTTCCGTGAAGTACAGCGCGATGTAGAAAGCCGTGAAGACTGCGCTGAGCAGCCAGGCCACCACGCCACGATGACGCGCGCTGTGAACGATCCATTTCACCTCTGCTGCTCCCGTGTGAACTGACGCCGCGCCGGTTCCAAATCGAAACGTCCGAACTCCTCGTCGAACTGCGCCTGATGCAGCATCGCCATGACCTCAGCCGGCGACCGGCGCTGCTCGATCCATTCGGCCAGCTTACGATGGTCCCAGCGCGAGCCGATCATGTTGAAGCCGGTTACCTGTTGATCTTCGGCGGCAATCCGAATGCTGATTTCCCGTTTCGGCTCACGGTAGTAAAAGTTCTCCCCGCCGACAGGCACGCGGCCCACTGTGGTGTACTCCAGATCGAACATCTTTGCGCTGTTGAAAAACAGCGGCGGCACGTATTGCACCGTGTCGCCGAGCATACTGCGCGCCGCCAGTTCGCTCTGTCGCTTGGCTGAATACCAGATCTGCTCCACTCCTACTCCGGCCACTTCGGCGCAGTCTCCGGCGGAAAATACATCATCGAGCGAAGTGCGAAAATCAGGCCCCACCAACACGCCTTGCCCCAGCGCCGGGGGCGTCGTACAACTGCGCAGCCAGTCAATGGCAGGCCGGACTCCGATGGCAATTCCCAGCATCTGGCACGGCAGCTGCCGACCGCGATTCGTATTGACTGCTTCGACCCGGCCGTGCGCACGGATTTCGGCCAGTTCCTCATCGAACACCACCTTTACTCCATGGCGCTCGATGTGTGCGGCCACCATCTGGCCCTCCTGCTCACCCAGCGCCATTGGCCAATACCATTTTTCGCGCACCAGAAACGTCACATCCACCCTGTGGTGGGCCAGGCATTCCACCAGTTCGATGCCAATCAGCCCGCCACCTATCACGACGGCCTGCCGGGTGGATGGGGTGAGCCGGATGCACTTTTGCAGATCCTGTGCGGATACAAAGTGGACTACCCCTTCGCCCGAGACTCCTGGTAGAGCGTTGGGCACGGAGCCGGTGGCGATCAGCAGCTTGTCATATGTGACGGAAACGCCGTCCGCGAGCAGAATCCGCCGCGTGGAAGCGTCGATATCGCTCACCCAACCACGCATCCGCCTGATGCGTTTCTGTTCGTAGACGCCGCGTTCAAACGGCTCCAGGTCGCGCATCTGCATTCGCTCCATGAAAACGTACATCAGTGCGGTGCGCGAAAAGAAGTAATCGCTCTCGCCGCTGATGACGGTAATGGCGGCCGCCTGATCGCGCGCGCGAATGGCCATCGCAGCAGTAATTCCTGCAACGCCATTCCCGATAATTACGAAATGCATCTACAGCTTATTGTAGGGGTAAAAAGCAAAAGGCTGGCACACTCCGAAGAGTGGCCAGCCTTTTGCTTTTTACGGAGGGAACGCTTAGAACGCGAAGCGCATCTGGAGTTCCAGACGGCGGTTGGCGCTGGACGTGCCACCAAAGCCGCCACCGCCAAGCGCGTTGGAGATGCCGAACAGCGTGGAGCTTAAGTTTCCGGTAGGAGCAGCCGGGTTCACGTGGTTGAGCAGGTTGCGAGCCGACGCGGAGAAAGTCAGGTTGTACTTGCGGCTGGTGGTTTCGCCACCTCCGCGAGGACCGCCGCCACCACCGCCGCGCATGCCGCCACTGGAGCCGCCGCGGGAACCGCCACCGCCAGGGCCGCCGCCGCCGGGAGGGCCTCCGCCACCCATCATGCGTCCGCGGCGTTCGGAATCGCCTGCGCCTGCATCGGCTGCTGCTGCCGCTGCTGCAGCGGCGTTCTTGTCAGGGCCGAAGCCAAAGACTTTGCTAACTCGCATGTTGATGGTGAAGTTGCCAGGACCGTTTCCGTAGTTACGCGGGATGATGGTCTGGCCGGCAATCGGGTTCGTGTCGAAATTGCCGATTGCTGTTTTTACCACGCTGGGCCGCGAAAGATCGGTTGCGAATGCCGGGCGGTCGTTATATTGAGAGTCACCATTCAAATCCTTACCGGTGGTTATGTTATAAGCGTTGCCGGTAGCCATGGTGATGAACGGGCTGAACCGAACAGTGTAAGGTGCCGTGATGGAACCGCCAATAAACGCGCGGTGATGTGTGTCGAATCCGGCGCGGCCGTAGTCCTGTGACGTGTCGTACTGGTTCGACGGGAAAGAGCCCAGTCCGTCGGCGTTGCTCTTTGCATGGCCAAAGACGTAAAACCCGAACAGGCTGAACTTCGTGTTTACACGGGCGTTGATGTTGGTCATCAACTGCTGCTGACTGAAGATGCCGCTCGACTCATATTGATAAATGTTGGCGGCGCCCGAATAGGGGCGTAGACCGTTCGTGGGCAGCGGAGCATTGATGTTGCGCGAACGCAGCACATGAACACCATGGGTGCGCGTATAGTTTGTAGCAATGGTGATGTTCCTGGGCAACTGGCGTTCCACGCCGATCGCCATCTGTTCCATCAATGGCGCGTGCAGATTGGGATCGATCTGGCGCACGGCCGTCTGCTGCAAGCTCGAGTTGAGTGTTGACAGAGACGGAATCACCGGGAAGAAGTTGGGGAAGGGGATCACGAACTGCTGCTGGTGGGTGCCATCCAGCATGCGTGCGGAAAGCACGGTGTCTTCCGTGAAGCGGTCATAAAACAACCCGAATCCGCCGCGGACAACCGTCTTTGCCTGGCGCGTCTTGGAACCATCCACGGCCCATGCGAAACCTGCGCGAGGCGCCCAGTCGGACTTGTCATGAATGTTGCCCTGCCCTTCCCAGCGCAAGCCGAGGCTCAATGTAAACAGTGGAGAGAGCTTCCAATCGTCGGTAATGAATAACCCGGCATCCGTCTGCTTTACGTTTCCGATGGGATTGCCACCTGTGATGCTGAACTGGCTTGGGCCGCCGCCGTTGGCCCGGATCTGAGCCATGGTCAACCCAGCCGTGTTGCCCTGCAGCGTCAATTTATAAGCTTGCAGCGAGGTGAAGGTGAAGGTGCCGTTATATCCGGATTGCGTCTGGTTTTCCTGGTCGACGCTGCGCACACGGCCGCCGAATTTGACGAAGTGCTTGCCCTTCGTAATCGCCAGCGCATTGTAGATTTCGTAGCGTTTTTCATGCACATAGCTCTGGCCGATGTTGGCGCCGCCGGAAGAGAACGAATCCAGCACGGATACTGTCGGGTCCAGGCTGCGCGCGCTCTGGCCTGTGTTGGTATGCATGAACTGGAACCGTGTTTCGTCAATCATGCGTGTGTTCAAAACGGCGGTCTCCGTCACCTGCAGCGTGTTCACTGTGCTGTCGGAGTCGTAACCACGGGTCGGCAGCGTGAAGGTGTTCAATCCCTGGTTTTCGCGCTGGTTGTTATACCAGTTGTAGCGAACAACCATGGTGTTGTCTTTGTTGATCGCATAGTCGAAGCGCGGGTTAAAGCTGAGGCGCGTACTCGGCTCCACAAGTGAAGTCGCGAATCTAGTCGGGTTTAATGCGCCATCCAGCGTCACCGCATTGATGATCGAAACCTCTTCCGTACTGCGTTTGTCGAAATCCACGAAGAAGGATGACTTCTTCGCCAGCGGACCACTGAAGTTGCCGCCGAATTCCTTCTGATTGTAAGGGGGCTTTACTGCGCCACCAAAAGGATTGCGCGAGTTGAAAATCGCATCTCCGTAGTTGAAGAAGGCCGAACCACGATATTTATCGGTACCGGGGCGGGTGAAGATTTCGATACGCCCGAAGCCCATGCGGTCAAATTCGCTCGAAAACGGGTTGGAGTTGATGCGGATTTCGCGGATCGACTCTTTCGGCGGCAACTGGCCGCCGGTGAAACCGTCGATGAAGATCTGTCCGCCGTTCGGGCCAGCCGAAGGACCGGCCAGAGCCTGAAGATCGGCCGCCAAGTCGTCCGGATTGTCCGACAACATGTCAATCTCTTCGCGCCGAAGCACCAGCGCGCCGGCGTTGTTGGAAGGATCGGTATTAACGCGGGCCTGTTCCGTCACGGTGACTTCCTGTTTGTCTGAACCCACCGCCATGCGGATATCGAGCGATACGGGGCTGCCCGTTTTCACCTGAAAATCGGCCTTTTCAAACAGCGTGAAGCCTTTGGCCGAAGCGCGAACCGTGTACTTGTCCGGGGCCAGGCCATTGATGATGTATTCGCCGGAAACGTTGGTGTTGGCCACCTTCACCGAGCCTTGCGAGCCGGATGCGATGACGCTGGCATTGGGAATGGCCGCGCCCGATGGGTCTGTTACGGTTCCGCGAAGAACACCTGCGCCGGCGCCGGGCTGAGCCAGCATCACAGGCGCGGTGATACAAAACGACATTGCTAGCGCCAGAAGCGCTGATACGAATTTCTTCATTGTTTTTCCTTGAACTTGTGCTGCTGCGAACTTCTTGAAAAATGTGGACTATTGTCCACCCATGCCTGTTTCGAGGCTCCAGGCGCCCATCATCTGCTGACGGTTACCCTGGGGCGCCGCTGTGAAAATCGGTTCCACTCCGGCGATCAACGTGATTGCTACGATGGAACCTGCTTCGGTTCCGGCCATGCTGGAAATCATCAGGGCATCGCCCTTATTTACTTCGGAAAGTTTGACTTGGGGCAACCGTTCCAACATTGCGTTGGGATCCATTCCACCGCCGCCCATTCCGCCGGGTCCACCTGGACCGCCACGCGCCCCGCCACCCGCCGGAGGACCGCCTGGTCCACCGCCACGCGCACCACCAGGCCCGCCTCGACCGCCGCCCGAAAGACGCATCGCCATCATCTGTGCGAAACGCTCAGGCAACTTCTTGAATGAAGAATCAGGGGAAACCTTAACCGTTAGGTTCTTTTTGGCATCCAGGTCTTTCACCACCATCGTGTTTCCTGCAACATCCACGGAAACGACCTGTGCCGCGATGTTGCGGAACGTGCCCGAAATCACTTCATCGGCTTTGTAACCGGTGCCGTCTTCGGATTTGATGCCGAGCGCACGGACCTGGTCGCCTATTTTCATGTCCTCGAATTTACTTCCCACCGCATCGTTGAATTTGATGGAATCATGGGCATAGCGGCGGAACCGGGCAGCGTCATTCATTGACACGGTGGTCAACTTGGTTGTACCTGCCGCGCCGTTCTTGACGGTAAAAGTCTTCTTTGCCGCATCGACTTCCGCGATTGTCCCGCTGATGCCGTTCTTGGACCACGCCGCCAGATCGGCTTCCTGCTTCTTGGCCACGTCGTCTTTGCTCATGATGATGACGCGGCGCGCTTTGAGGGAAGTCTTGTCTTCCGACATTGCGCCCTGCGCGATCACACGATCGCCCACGGTGACTGCTTTCAGCTCGATCTTTTCAGCCTTGGCCAGACTCTTTTCACCCAGCGGTACCTTCAAGTACGACGTCGAGTCCTGAAGTTCAACGGTAAGATTCGAACCAGCGTCGGTCTTCATCGTTAGCGTCTTGCCTTCGGCATTCACCGCCGAAATCGTTCCAGCTGGCTGGGCAACGGGTGCCTGCGAAAACACGGCCGGGGTAGCCGTCAGTAGCGCAGCGATGGCTGTTAAACAGTAAACATTTGCTTTGGGGGAATTCATGTCCTACACAAGAAACGACATTCGCACCGCAAAAGTTACCGCTGCCTTGAAAAAAGGTTACATTGCTAACCGGTAGACCCGCTTTGCGTTCGCGCCCAACAGCTTCTCCCTAAAGTCAATAGAATGAGCGCCAATCGACTGCGTGAAGGCGGCCAGTGACTCTTTCCAGGTCCCCTGTTCCAATATGTCCGGCCATCCGCTGCCGAACAGCAGCCGCTCCGGTCCAAAACAATTGATCGCATGTTGAACAAACGGCTTGAGGTTTGCTGCATTCCAAGGTCTTTGCCCGGCAAGTGAGGGGAGCCCCGAAAGTTTCATCGAAACGGTCTCGAATCGGGCTACATTTTCTACCATAAATGCCCATTTCTCAAACCCTTCGACGGAGATCTCGGGGTTTCCCAAATCCTCCAAGACCAGCCTCGCACCGTGCGCCTGCTCCAAAGTCGCTTCGATGAATTTAAATTGATGCGTCTTCAAGCAGATATCCACCGTCAAATCACGATTTGCCGCTTCACGCAGATCGAGCACTCCGTCTAACGCGACGCAAACTCCACAAAACTTCGGATTCGACTGAAGCAGGTCGAGGTCCTGTTTCGCTAAATCCACCCAGGCCGACACGCCTTTTATGAAATCGAGTTCCAGCGCCTGGGCGAGTGCCGCCTCTGTCGCTTCCGTCGATGCTGCCGGCTGGATCAGCACCGAACCCTCAAACCGGTTGCGCTCCAGAATCGGCCACAGTCCCGCCGGTCCCCTCGTGGCCGAAAAAATGTGATGAGCGTCAATCCGCATCCCTCCTATTCTCTCACCCGCCGCCTGTGTCATTCTGAAGATAACTATGAGAGTCGTTCTGGTAGGGCTGTTGCTTGTTTGCGCCGGGTGTGCCTCGATCGTTCAGCGGAGCGGGCCTCCAATCGACCCCACCCTGTTGATGCTCGTCCCTGCTGACAGTACCTCGCTCGCCTGGATCAAAATGGAAAAGCTGGTGAAAACAGCGGGCTACACTGAGCTGGCGAAATCGGGGACCGTCGGGGGTGCGCTGGATCTGATCGCCGCGCAGACAACCTACGATCCGCGCAAGGACATCTGGGAGCTGCTGATCGTCTCCAATGGGGCCCAGAGCGTCATGCTGGCCCGTGGCAAGTATGCTGCGCTCGGAATGGATGTCGAGTTCAAAAAGGAAGGTACCACGCGCTCGGACTATCATGGCCAGTCCCTGGTGGCATCGGGCGGCGTGGTGCTGACATTCATCAGTTCGTCGTGTCTTGCCATTGGAACCCGCCAGTCGCTGGAATGGCTGGTCGACGCGCGAGCCGGCAAGCGCCTCGCCGTGCCGCCCTCGCTCATGGCGCTGGCAGATAAGATGGACCGAAAGAACCAGGTCTGGTGGGCCTCCACCGCCCCCGCAGCCATGATTCCAGCGAAATCCCCGGTTGTTGGCGGCGCATTCGGCAATATCCTTACCAACCTGCCGAGGTTGCTGAGCGGCGTCAACACTCTAACCGGCGAAATGGACTTCAGCGCCGGCCTTGCGCTTTCGCTACATGCGGGCTTTGTGGATGAGGCTCACGCCCGCGAATCCTCTGGCGCCATGAACGGCTTTCTCGCCATCGCTCAGGCTACCGCTCCGAAGCAGAAAGAACTGCTCGATTCCATGAAAATCTCCACCTCCGGTGCGGATGTGGCAGTCACCTTCCAAGTTCCGATCGCGCAAGTGGCTAAGCTTGTGCCTTAATCTTTCTGGCGGTACGATAAAGGCATTATGGTTCTTCCCCGCGGCATGACGCAGCGTAACGCGCTCGATGCTTCCATTCAGGAAGTTATCGCAGATCTAGGCCCGGAAGTTCTGCGCGTTCGCTATACGCTGGACGACGACTGGTCAGGCGACCCCGCGATTTTCTTCCGCATTCTGCTGGTTGATCGAGCCATGAAGAAACATAATATGTTCGACGTTACGCAACGAATTAAGCGCCAGATTCGCGACCGCTTGGAGCCGACCGAGCAATGGGGACTTCTCCCCTATTTTAGTTTTCGCACCAAATCCGAGCAGGACGAAATGCAAGAAAAGGTGTGGGCTTGATTCATGCCCTTCCCCGATGACTTGCTGGAGCAAGCTTTCCATTTGGCATCCCGCGAGCGCACAAGGCCACGTCAAGCCAGCCTTAGGCGTGCAGTATCAACCGCTTATTATGCACTGTTTCACCTGTTGACATCCGATGCGGCTTCGAACTGGAAGAGAACTGAACAGCGGGATCAGTTGGCCCGGGTTTTTGATCATGGGAGGATGAAAAACGCCTGTTCCAGGAAGGCAAGCGAATTGATCAATCAATTGAAAAAGGATCGCCCTACTGGTGAGACGCTGCACCGCGCCACCAAGCTCCTCTTGGTTGCCGAAACGTTCAGCGGACTTCAGCAGAGGCGTCATTCCGCGGATTACGATAACAGTGTGAATTGGACTCGCGGCGATACTCTTGCTGAGATCCGAACTGTCGAGAGGGCCTTCGAAGCTTGGCGCGATGTCCGCAACCAATCCGATGCCCAAGCCCTCCTCGTCGCCTTCTTCGGCGGCCGCGAACCGGCCCGTTAGCATTGCGTTATAATTACTCAACGCCATGCCCCTAGCCCCTGGCCACCGCATTGGACCCTACGAAATCGTCGCCCCATTAGGTGTGGGTGGCATGGGCGAGGTTTATCGCGCCAACGACACCAACCTCGGCCGCCAGGTGGCCCTGAAGGTCCTGCCGCCAGCCTTCGCCAACGACGCCGAACGTATGGCCCGGTTCAAGCGCGAAGCGCAAACTCTGGCCGCGCTAAATCACCCCAACATTGCAGCGATCTACGGCATTGAAGGCAACGCCATCGTCATGGAACTGGTGGAAGGCGCTGATCTGAAGGGCCCGTTGCCGGTGGATGAGGCCTTAAAAATCGCGCGCCAGGTGATCGATGGCCTGGAAGCGGCGCATGAGCGTGGAATCGTACATCGGGATCTGAAACCCGCCAATATCAAAGTCACGCCCGCCGGTGTAGTGAAGATATTGGATTTCGGGCTGGCCAAGGCCATCGAAACCGAACCAGCGGATATGGGGAATTCTCCGACGATGAGTCTGGCCATGACCTCGGCCGGCATGATCCTGGGCACGGCGGCTTACATGGCGCCGGAGCAGGCGCGCGGCAAGCAAGTGGACCGCCGGGCCGACATCTGGGCCTTCGGGCTGGTATTGCTTGAGATGTTGACCGGCAAGCAGACTTACAGCGGTGACACAGTGGCCGATACATTGGTGGCGGTGCTGAGCAAGGATCCGCCGCTCGAATCCTTGCCCGCTGGCACCCCGGCCGCAGTGAGGCGATTGCTCACTCGGTGCCTGCAGAAAGACCCTACGCGGCGGCTGCCGTGGATAGGCGAGGCGCGCTTCGCGCTGGAAGATGCGGGTGAAGCACCTGCGCCTGTGGTCAAGCGTGGCGTTCCGATATGGGCTGCGGCTGTGCTGGGCGGTCTGGCGCTGGTGGGACTGGCCGGCACCGTTCTGCATGTGCGTGAACCCGCGCCGGAGCGGCCCGTGATGCGCTTCGAAATCCCCCCGCCCGGCGAAGCAGGCTTCGGTGGCGGCGCCTTCAACCTTTCGCCGGATGGCCGGAAGCTGGCCTATATGGCCATCGGTCCGAAGAAAACTCCCGTTGTATATGTACGGCCGCTCGACTCGACTGCGCCGGCAATGATTGCCGGCACCGAAGGGGTCAGGTTCAATGTCTTCTGGTCGCCGGACAGCCGCAACCTGGGTTATATGATCGGCAACAGCCTGTTTCGCGTCGATGTTAATAGTGCCGCGACAGAGAAACTTTGCACTGCCTCAGGCAGTATCGTCGGCGGCGCTTGGAGCCAGAACGGCACCATACTCTATGGCACGAATGCCGGTGGATTGTGGAAGGTTTCGCAGGCTGGCGGAGCGTGCACGCAGGCGACGAGATCCGATTCATCGCAGGGTGAGCTGGGACACATGCGTCCGATGTTTCTGCCCGATGGCGATCATTTCATCTATATCACCCGCGCGGCTGGACAGGATAAGGGCATGATCTATCTCGCCTCACTCGATTCAGCCCAGCGCAAGAAACTGGCGGGTCCGGCGAGAACCGCAGGCATGTATTCTGCGCCGCAGGAGGGTTCGCCTTACGGACACTTGATCTACCTGCGGGAGGGAAGCCTGCTTGCACAGACGCTGGACCCCAAGACGTTCGATCCGGTTGGCGAGCCGGTGCAACTGGCAGAGCATGTCGGCTCGCGTTTGGCGCTGGGATTCTTCTCTGTATCGAGGAACAATATTCTGGCATTCCGGGGGGGCAAGACCGGCTCAGTAAGACTGCTGACGTGGTTTGACCGTGAGGGACGTTCAGGCGATCGTTTCGGGCCGCTGCTTGCCTTCAACGCGCTTGCGTTCTCCCGAGATGGGAAACGCCTGGCGATCAGCGGCTATGGAGAAGATGGGAATACGGATGTTTATGTCGTGGATATGGCGCGGGGAGTGCCAACACGCTTCACCTTCAACCCGTGGATGGAAACGAACCCGGCATGGTCGCCCGACGGCAATACCATCGCCTACTCCGCGGAGGACGGGGCAGTGGGCGCGGCAAACTGGTGCATATTCCGCAAGCCATCCAACGGAGCGGGTAAAGAGGAGCTGCTCTACAAACACAATACCGGGAACAGGCTCACAGTGACCGACTGGTCTCCCGACGGCAAGCACATCATGTTCTCGACGCTACGTGAAGGGTCCGGCAATTCGAGTGCGGTGCAGGAGCTTCGGTTGCTCCCGGTGTCCGGAGACAAACCCGAGGACCGGCGGCCGATTCTGTATCTTTCAGAGCCGCACAACCTGTTCCAGGGGAAGTTCTCGCCCGATGGGCGTTGGGTGGCGTATGTGAGCGATGAGTCGAACACCAATCAGGTCTTTGTGCAGTCATTCCCGGCTGGCGCTGGGAAGTTTCAGGTGTCTCAAGGCGGCGGAGTACAACCATCATGGCGGGCGGACGGCAAAGAGCTCTACTTCATCGGCGCCAACGGATTGCTCTATGCGGCGGAGGTGCAAACGCAGTCGCAATTCCAAATTGGCGCGGTGAAACCGTTGTTCCAGACGTCGCTGAATTTCGTTGCGGATTCGGCGCCGCGCTATGTGGTGACGCCAGATGGCAAGCGGATTCTGTCATCATCGATCGGCGATGACGAAACTGCGCCCATCACTGTGGTTCTGAACTGGACGGGGCTGCTGCGGAAGTAGCGCGTGGACTCTACGAAGCTCGGACGGCAAGTTGAGTTAAAGGATTTTTTGCCGGTGTTTGCCGAGCGCATGGCGCGGTTGATTCTGGGCTTACCGGTTTTCAAGGCCGGTAATGCGTTCCTCATGGCCGTTGCTGCGCTTGATGAGGAGTTAAACTAAGCTTACGACTCGGTCGACGTTTTGGGTGAGGGCTTTCACTTCGGCCGTGAGTTCATGGCTGTTGGTATCCAGGTCGCGGAGCATTCCGGCCTGAAGTTCCATGTTGATGAGGATGAGCGCGGAAATTCGTTCATCTATTGTACGTTCCGCATTGTCTGCCATGGCGTCTATGTCCTCTCTTCGATTGTAGACTGTTGCGCGGCGGACGCGACGGCGAAGTAGGCCTATTTCTTAGGCAGCGGGATCGCCCCGCCCAAGTTGATGCTGCCCCCGCCTTCGCTCACGTAATTGATATTCCAGTTGGGAATCTCAACCACCACGTCGCCGGTTACTACGCACTGGCAGCCAAGCCTGGAGTGTATGGTCAACCCAGGGGCTTTATCCAAGCGGTCGGCCTCATCGTCGTCCAACTCAGTCAAATTGCCGTCCGTATTGTTCTTCACAATCACATGGCATGTGGTACAGGCATTGTTGCCGCCACAGGCGTGTTCGAGGTGAAATCCGAAATGCTCAGCTACGTCCAGCAGCGATTCCGGTTTGCCATGTTCTCCGTACGGGAGCTTTCCAGTCTCGTACTCATAGGTCACGTTGGCGGGCAGGAATGTTACTTTGGGCACAGACTTCAGTATACCGCAAAATAATACTCGACAAAATCTATCGGGTATTGTACTATGGCTTTATGGACTCGCATTCCCGCAGTATCGCCAAAGCCATTAGCTACCGCGTTCTCGGCTCGATCGGCACGGGCATCGTCGTAATGCTCCTCAGCAACGGCAACTGGAAACTTTCGGCGGAAGCTGGCGTCTTCGACGCGCTGATTAAAATTGGCCTGTACTTTGTCCACGAACGCGTTTGGAGCTTCATCAAGTTCGGCACAAAGCCTGCTCCCGCCCCCGAATACGAAATTTAGCTAGAATAAAATTACACCATGAACACCAATTCTTTTGGAGCAGCGTCGACGCTTAGGGCCGGTGCGCGCGAATACAAGATTTATCGTCTGGATGCAGTGGAAAAGGCCGGGGCAGGGAAGCTTTCCCGCCTGCCTTATTCGATTCGCGTATTGCTTGAAAACCTGCTCCGCTGCGAGGACGGTGTCACCGTTAAGAAATCCGACATTGAATATGTCGCCGCATGGGATCCGACGAAAGAAGCCCAGGAAATCGCCTTCATGCCCGCGCGCGTGTTGCTGCAGGATTTCACCGGCGTCCCCTGCGTGGTCGATCTTGCCGCTATGCGCGATGCGCTGCAGAAGATGGGCGCGGATCCCAAGCTGGCCAACCCGCTGATCCCCGCCGATCTGGTCATCGACCACTCCGTGCAGGTAGATGAAGCCGGCACCCCGCAGGCCTTCGATGCCAACGCGCTGCTGGAATTCCAACGCAACCGTGAGCGCTACGAATTTCTCCGCTGGGGCCAGGGCGCGCTGCGCAACTTCCGCGTTGTGCCGCCAGACACCGGCATCGTCCACCAGGTAAACCTCGAATATCTCGCCCCCGTCGTCTTCAAAGCGGAAGACGGCACGGTATACCCGGACACTGTCGTTGGTACTGATTCCCACACCACAATGATCAACGGCCTTGGTGTTGTTGGTTGGGGCGTCGGCGGTATTGAAGCAGAAGCCTGCATGCTGGGCCAGCCGGTTTCGATGTTGTTGCCGCAGGTTGTCGGTTTCCGCCTGCACGGCCAGTTGCCGGAAGGCGTCACCGCCACGGATCTGGTCCTCACCGTCACCCAGATGCTGCGTAAGAAAGGCGTGGTTGGCAAGTTCGTGGAATTCTTCGGACCCGGTGTTAGCGCCCTCGCCCTCGCCGATCGCGCCACCATCGCCAACATGGCCCCTGAATACGGTGCGACGATTGGTTTCTTCCCGGTGGACGATGCCACGCTCGACTACATGCGCATGACCAATCGCGACGATGAACAGGTCGCGTTGGTTGAAGCCTATGCCAGAGCGCAGGGCCTGTTCTTGCTGCCCGATGCGCCCGACCCGGTTTATAACGCCACGTTGGAACTCGACCTTTCCACCATCGTTCCGTCCATGGCTGGCCCCAAGCGTCCGCAGGATCGCATCGAACTGCCCGGCGTGAAAGCCAACTTCCTGGCCGCCTTGGGCACGGAGCCGAAGCGCCCCGGCGATGTTCAGGATGGCGCGGTCGTCATTGCCGCCATCACCAGTTGCACCAACACCTCGAACCCGTCCGTGCTGATCGCAGCAGGCCTGCTGGCGCAGAAAGCTGTCGCCCGCGGCCTTTCGACCAAGCCCTGGGTAAAGGCCTCGCTTGCCCCTGGTTCGAAAGTTGTCACCGATTATCTGGCCGACGCCGGCCTGACGCCTGCGCTCGACGCTCTGAGGTTCAACCTGGTCGGCTACGGCTGCACCACCTGCATCGGCAACAGTGGACCACTGCTCGATGCTGTCACCGAAGCTGTCACAAAAGACAAGCTCACCGTGGCTGCCGTGCTGAGCGGCAACCGCAACTTCGAAGGCCGCGTCAATCCGCTGGTCAAAGCCAATTACCTGGCCTCGCCTCCGCTGGTTGTCGCCTACGCCATCGCTGGCCGAGTCGATATCGATCTGCAGAGCGAACCGATCGGTCAGGATCCATCCGGAGCCGACGTCTACCTGCGCGACATCTGGCCGACCACTGCCGAAGTGGCCGCAGCCGTGAAGAAGAGCGTGCGCCGCGAGATGTTCGCTCACCAGTATTCGGAAGTGTTCAAGGGCGATGCCAACTGGGCTTCCATTAAAGCCACTGGCGGCGATCAGTACGCGTGGAGCGACAAATCCACCTACGTCAAGAACCCGCCGTACTTTGAAAACATGGCCGACCCGGCAACCCGCGTGAAGGATCTGACGGGCCTGCGCGCCCTTGCCGTGCTTGGCGATTCGGTCACCACCGATCACATCTCACCGGCCGGCAACATCGCTAGAGATTCCGCCGCAGGCAAGTATCTGCAGAGCCTGGGCGTTGCCCCGGGCGACTTTAACAGCTACGGCGCACGCCGCGGCAACCATGAAGTG
>CAIRSA010000316.1 GCA_903881085.1 uncultured Acidobacteriia bacterium | reverse complement strand
CGGCCGAAAAAAGGTGTCAGACCCCAAATGCGCCGCGTCGTTTTAGTCAATGTAAGCGACATTGGAATGCCATTCGGCCCTACATCCTAAAACGAGAAGCGCAGCATGAAGTCGATCACTCTGGAGCCGGGGTCGTTGGTGCCGGAGGCGGAAAAGTCGCGGGCGGCATAACGGGTTTGGCCGAAGGTGGACGAGGCCAGGGTCATGGTGTTGACGTCGTTGCCGGAGGAGCCAAGCAGGAAGTTCACGTCATTGAACGCGTTCAGAATATTGCAGCGAAGTTCGATGTACTTGCCCTCCGCCACGCGCGTGCGCTTGACGATGCTGAAGTTGACCTTCGATCTCCACGGGCCGTATAGGTAGATGCGGTCTGCGAACTGGCCTGCCGTTGTGGGCGGGCCGATATAGGGCTTTGCCGGGTCAAGATTGGCAAGCGATTTGCCCCCTTGTTCAAAGGCGGCAAGCGAGTTATTGAGTAGCTCCTGCGGTAAGAAGTAGACGATGCCACCCGGGTCCTTGCGGATGCTCACCATGTCCTGCAGCTGCTGACGTGTGATGTTGTGCAGCTCCACTCCAGAGTCCGCGGACGCATTCACGCTGATATTCCCATTCACCGTCTGTCGTCCGCTGCGAAGCAGTGCGGGTGAACCGCTTTGAATTGTCGCATAGCCCGATAGCGACCATCCGCCGAAAATGCGGCTTTTGCGGGCGATGGGCAGTTCGTAAATGTAATTAAACTTGAAGGAGTGGCGGATGTCCCACGGAGATGCTCCTTTGCTGAGGCCGATGTTGCGAATGGTTTGCGGGGTGGCCAGATCGTCGTTGGCGGAGGCGTTCATGTTCGACAGGGCCTTGCCCCATACATAGTTGCCGTCGATCTGAATGCCACGGATCATGCGGCGGCGCAGCACAAGCTGGAGCGAGTTGAAGGTGGACGCACCGCCGTTCATGGTGACGTAATCGCCGCCGGTGGTATATGGGTTCAGGCGGAAGAGGTTCTGCGGATAGCCAGCTTTGACGAGATTAGCCATGCGCGTGTTGTTGGTGCTGATGGAGTAGGCCGAGCCGCCTGCTTCGCCGCGTACCAGGTACGTTGCGGTGGTGAGGTCATTCGTGGTGCCAAGTGCGGTGCTGAGAATCGGGACATTTCCCTGCCCCGGCTGACCCTGGTTGCCGAAGTTATTCGTGGCGGGCGTGCTCTGCCGGGCAATCGCCAGATTCTTCTGGGCAACCTTGAATTCATCGAGAAAGCCACTTTCGAAAATATTGGTTTCGTTCAGATTGATACGGCGCCACAGGCCGACGGCGTGGTTGGCGACATAGCGAACTTCCAGCACAGTGTCGCGCACGATTTCGCGCTGCAGGCCGGTAGACCAGCTTTGTACGTAGGGCTGTTTTAGACCCGGATCGAATTCGTTGATGGTCTGGTTAGAAGCCAAGGCGATTGGAAAATCAGGCTTGGACGGGATGCTCTGGGAGGGTAACGTGGCATCGCGGAAGAGCACGCTGCCGGCCTGACCGAAGATCTGCGGAAAGTTGTTCGGATCGACGCTGAAATTGAACGAGCGGCCGGGATTGGCGCCCCAGGTATAGCGGAAGATCGACATGCCGTCCTGCGTGCCAGAGATGGAGTAACCCGCGCGGAAGACGGTGCCTCGAAAGATGGTTCCGGGCAACTTCCACGCCAGGCCAATGCTGGGCAGCACGAATTTGTAGTTAGTAGGGAAGCCGGTCTGGCCTTGCGTTACCAGATTAAACACGGTGGGGCTGCCGCCGGTGGAGCCGGGCTTGAACAGATTGCCAATGCCAGAGGGTCCGAAGACGCCCGCCCAACCGGCCGAAGTATAGACGCCCGCTAGATCTTCGAAAGGCAGATTGAGGGACCAACGCAGGCCCACGTTGATGGTGAGGTCGCGGCGGACCTTCCAGGAGTCAGCAAAGTAGGAGTCCATGTAGCGCATGCGGTCGCGATCAACGGAGCCATTTAACGAAAAGTTGCGGGTGGTTTCATCTAGGCTGCGGGATGTACCGAGGGCAGAGACCCGGCCGGTGAGTGTGGCGTAGAGGTTGAGAGCGTCGGTTCGCTGCTGCGTGGTGGAGTTGGGGAAGTTCGTCGTATTGAAGATGGCGGTGGTGCCGGTGTTGATGGGGTCTCCGGTAGCAACGCCAAATGTGACGGTGGGAATCTGATCGTTGCCGATGGTTTGCCCGTAATGGCTGACATGTGTGTAGCTGCCGCCGAAGGTGAAGGTGTGGACACCCATGGCGTAAGTGAAGTTTGCTCGCGCGGTTGTTGACGGCGTGTCGCGGCGCGTGGAACCCGGATTGGTGTTGCCTGAGGTCCACGGATCGGCGACGTAAGAGCCGGACATGAAGGGTGCGTAGCCTTTCCAGCGGGCGAACAGAGATGGTGTCTGTTCCTGCCAGAAGACGACGGGGCCTCCGGTGGAGCTGAGGCGCAGTTCGGAGGTCAGGCGAGGAGTCCAGGCTGAACGCAGTGCTCCGGCGATGGAATGTGTGATGCGGCGCGATGAGCCTGTGCCTGGGCTGCCGAGAACGAAGCCAGTGCCGGGCAGAATGGGGATGGCGCCGTTCACGGTGTCGGGATTGGCGAAGTAGGTTTGATAGTTGCCGACAACATCGAGGCGGTGCTTCGATGAAGCGATCCAATCCAGGTGGGTAGTGGGGAAGCTGCGATTGTTCTGGCCGGGGATCTGGAAGTTGTAATAGTTTCGGTTGTAGTCGGCAACGGAGGCGATGCGACTGGTAAGGGCACCGTGCGAAGGCGAGGCGAGGCTGACCATGTCCTTCATGGTGGCGGCCATCATGGGGTCGGGCGTGGTGGCGAACTGGCGGACGTTTCCGGGCAGGTTGAGATTGCCGCGGGCGGCGACGCCATAGAGATCGATCTGCCGTTTGACGCCGGTGGCATCGACGTAAGTGAACAGGCCGTTGGTTGCGTCGGCCGTAGGTACGAGTAACTGCCCGGAGTTCGTGGTCTGCGGCAATTTGAACCATTCCTGATTGACGAAGAAGAAGAGCTTGTTGCGTTTGATGGGACCGCCAACAGAGAAGCCAAATTGATTAAGGTTAATGCGGTCGCGCGGGAGGCCATCGATATTATTGAAGTAGTAATTGGCGCTGAAGAAGTCATTGCGGTTTTGCCAGAACGTAGCCCCGTGGAACTGATTGGTGCCGGACTTTGTGACGAAGCGGATCTGCGACGCGCCCTGGCCCAACAGATCGGCGGAGGCCGCGGCGGTAGTCACAGCGACCTCCTCAACGGCTTCGGGCTTGGCTTGCAGCGAAGAGAAGAAGCCGTCGGAGCCGCGCAAATACGAGTCCTGCATGGCAGCGCCGTCCAGCGTCATGTTGAGCGAAGCTTTTGGCAGGCCGTTGATGGACGACGTGCGCGGAGTGCCGGGAGAGTTGGTGCCGGGCATGAGCGTGATCAACTCCATGGCGTTGCGGGAGCTGACCGGCAGACCGTTGATCTGCGCGCCTTCCAGGTTGGTGGTGACGGAGGTGGTCTCGGTTTGTAGTAGCTCCGCGCCGGCGGTGACGTCAACGGATTCGGAGACGTTGCCGACTTTGAGCACGAAGTTGATGGTTACGGGGGAGCCTGGCTCGAGGCGGATGTTATCGGCCACTGCGGTCTGGAAGCCCTGCATGGCAATGGTGACTTTGTAGGCAGCAGTGGGGAGGGCGGTGACGAGCCATTCACCTCGATCGTTGGAGGTGGTTTGGAACCGCGTGTTCATGGCAGTTGCGATGACTTCGATGGGTGCGCCGGGGATGATCGCGCCTTGGGGATCACGTACGGTGCCGCCGATGGACGATGTGTCCTGGGCAGGTAGAAGAGCGGTGAATAGAGATAGGGTGAGAGCGAGGCGGAGGCTTGGGTTTCCCATGACCCAGCTTACACCAGTAAACGGAATCAGGAAAAGGGCAGGCTTGGGGCCTGCCCTGAGGGATTTAAAAGTTGACTACGCCGGCGAAGGAGTTGGCGTCGAGGCTGGCGCCGCCGACCAGAGCTCCATCGATTTCGATCTGAGCCATGAGGCCTTTGACGTTGTCGGGCTTCACGCTTCCGCCGTACAGAATGCGGACAGCTTTGGCTGCGTCAGCGCCGAACTTCTTTTCCACCTGGGCGCGGATGGTGCGGTGCGCGTCGGCGGCCATATCGGGCGTGGCAACCTTGCCGGTGCCAATGGCCCAGACGGGCTCATAGGCGATCACGATCTGTGCGAACTGCGTTTCACTGAGGCCGGCGATGCCGCCGTTGAACTGTTCGACAAGCACGGCTTCTGTGTTGCCTGCTTCGCGGTCGGCAAGGAGTTCACCGACGCAGACGATGGGGGTGAGGCCGGCTTCGAGGGCGGCGACGGTCTTTTTCAGGACGGTGGCGTCGGTTTCGCCGAAGAACTGGCGGCGTTCGCTGTGTCCGATAATGACGTACTGGCAGCCAACTGCCTTCAACATGGGGGCGGAAATTTCGCCCGTGAAGGCGCCTTCCTTGGCCCAGTAGAGGTTCTGGCCGCCAATGCCAACTTTGGAGCCCGCTACGGCAGCGACGGCCGCGGGGATGTTGACGAAGGTGGGGCAGATGGCCACGTCACAGTGGGAGGAGTTCGCAACCAGAGGGAGGA
Organism: uncultured Acidobacteriia bacterium; assembly: GCA_903881085.1. Taxonomy (GTDB): domain Bacteria; phylum Acidobacteriota; class Terriglobia; order Bryobacterales; family Bryobacteraceae; genus CAIRSA01. The sequence continues at coordinate 15,966 of CAIRSA010000316.1, read as the reverse complement.
ACTTTTCGAAGAATGCGGTGGTTTCGGCAGCTGTTTTGTACATCTTCCAGTTGCCGGCCATGAATGGGGTTCTCATATAATTAGGTGTCCTTAACTAGCGTATCTGAAATACGACGTCTTTCTCAATGTCGGTTGGTTTGGCAGGGCATTCGATCTGGAGTCCACTTTGACTTTGTAGGGGTTGCCTGCTGAGACGAGGAAGGTGATGCGGCCAAAGCGGTCGACTTTGATGGGAGGGGAGTCCCAATTTGAAAAGAGGAGGACCAGAGTTAGTTTGTTGGGGCAAGTGCCACTCGCCCGGTTGCGGTAGGGAAGATCATTACTTACCACAACCGAGTCGGCCCGGGGAATTTCACCCCGAGCCGCTCACAGAACCGTGCGTGAACCTCTCAGCTCATACGCCTCCCGCCATGGAGCCTCGCCGCACACCCACCTGCCAGTGCGCCTATAACTTCGGATCGCGTTTCGATATACGCCCCACCCAATGAGTCGCCCTACGCAGATGTCCGCGCAGCATTTTGTACTTCCGATGAGCCCATCGGGCCAATGTTCGGTCCAGTTGCCTATCGGGGGATAAAGCGCCGACCGGTACAAGCGCCCGTAATACTGAAGCCAGCGTCGAATCTCCGCCCGGATCTCTTTCACCGCCTTGTCCGAAATGGCGGGCGTGAAGTTGATGAAGAACTTTCCGTACCGGTTCTTCGATCTCCTCGACCGAAAGGTATAGTAAGGAAAATCGAACTTCTCGTTCCCGTAGGTACTTCGCCTGTCATCATCCTTGCAATTGATCATCTTCGTCTTCTCCGGATGAAGCTCCAATCCACATTCCTTCAAGCGCGCCTATCGCCGCCAGAACACTCTGAACTTGCTTTTCTGTTCTGCAATGCACAATGGCATCATCGGCAAAATGCTCAAACGGCAACTGCCGGAATTGAGTCTTCATCCATCAATCAAAAGCATAGTGCAGAAACAGATTGGCTAACAAAGGACTGATGACTCCGCTGGCGCAAGAGCAGTTGAAAGCGCATTCTTGCGGCGTGCCATTTTCAAATGGAAACAACTGGCCTTCCTCTTCTTGCACTGGCGCTTTTAGCCCGCGCTCGATATGGAGGGCCATCCACGGTTCCCAGGAGTGTTTCTTTACCACCCGCATCAGTAGATTTGGCGATATGGTATCGGAGTAGCGCGACAAATCAACATTAATGACTGTGGGCATTCGCAGCAGCACACTGCACCTGACATACGCCAGAGCTTGGTGTGGGCTCCGCTTCGGTCTAAATCCAAAGGAGTTCGGGCAAGAGTCCGCCTCGAACATTGCTTCGAGGCTCAGTTTCAACGCACCTTGCACCACACGGTCGCGGATGCACGGAAATTGAAGCGTCCGGAATTTGCCATTGCCCGTCGGGATCTCCACCGGACGGTTCTGCTTGGGTTCGTACCTGCCTGTGATCAGGTCTTCCTGCACTGACGCAAGAAACGCCACCCTTCCCGGGGACTCAATTGGCGCAGTTGAAAGCGCAATGTCCGCGAAGCTTTGGCCGTCGACGCCTGGGGCGCTACCGTTTCCCTTCAATATCCAGATTGCCATTCTGCCCACAGACACTACGGATGATTGCGCTATAATCGCGGCTTAAAGATAGAAGTAATCCAGGAGAGAGGAAAGTCATGCAACTGACAAGACGCGGGTTCGCCAAACTCGCAGCGGCAGCCCTGCCGGTATCGAATTTGTTGGCAAAGCCGAATTCAAAATTTGGCGGCGTTCAGATTGGCGCCATCACATACAGTTTCCGCTCGCTTTCGGGAAGCGCGGAAGATACGCTGAAGTATCTGACCGATTGCGGGATCAGCGCAATCGAATTGATGAGCAATGTACCGGAAGGCTACGCGGGCGCGCCGAAAGGTCCGGCGGGTGGCGGTGGCGGACCGCGTGGCGGCAAGCGGACGCCTGAGCAGATGGAAGCGCAAAAGAAGGCCGCGCAGGAGCTGGTGGCTTGGCGGACCTCCGTTTCCATGGATAAATACAAGGCATTCCGCAAAATGTACGAAAGTGCAGGCGTGAAAATTTATGCCTTCAAACTACCGCCAACTCTTGGAATGTCCGATGCGGAGTACGAATACATCTGGAACGTTGCGGCTGCGCTGGGCGCGAACCACATCACGATGGAGTTGCCGACCGACGACAAACTGCTGCAGCGCGTCGCCGATTTTGCGGCTAAACGCAAACTGGCGATTGCGTTCCATACGCATGGACAGGGCGGAGATTCGGCGTTCGATAAGGTTCTGGCGGCATCGAAGTACACCGCGTTGAATCTGGACGTGGGCCATTATTGGGGCGTGGCGGGCAAGTCGGCTGTACCGATTTTGGAGAAGTATCACGACCGCATCGCAAGCCTGCACCTGAAAGATCGCAAAGCGCCGACCAGCGCCGGCGCAGGCCCGAACATGCCGTGGGGCGAAGGCACCACGCCGCTGAAAGATATTCTTCAGACGATGAAGAAGAACAAGTACAAATTCCCGGCGAGCATTGAATACGAATACGACACGCCTAAGGGATCGGATGTTGTGACCGAAGTGAAGAAGTGCGTGCAGTTCTGCAAAACAGCACTGGCGTGATACGGCAACTGACAGCAAGCGACATCCCGTCGATGCTGCGGTTGAAGGAGGCCGTGGGTTGGAATCAGACCGAGACTGACCTGCGGCGCAACCTGCAACTGGAACCAGGCGGATGCTTTGCGATCGATTGCGATGGCCGCCTGGCTTCGACCGCGACGGTGATCGGGTATGGCCAGCGGCTGGCGTGGATCGGCATGGTGATGACGTGGCCGGAATTTCGCGGGCATGGATTTGCGCGGCGGCTCATGCACCATGCAGTGGAATACATCGATAGCCGCAGGATTGCTTGCGCGATGCTCGATGCGGCGCCGATGGGCGAGCCGCTGTACCGGGAATTGGGATTTGAAGCAGTCGCTCCCATTGAGCGGTGGGGCTTGCAGCGTGAGCCGGGGACACAGACGAGACCGCAATGCAGCGAGCCTGATTTCTCGCTCGACAGAGAGGTATTCGGCGCCGACAGGATGCCATTGTTGCACTCATTGCGGGAGCATTGGCGCGAAGACCTGGGCAGCGGACAATATGCGATGGGGCGGCCCGGCTCCGATGCTTCTTATTTTGGGCCGATGCTTGCAATCGACGCTATGTCGGCCAGGCGTGGGCTGGATGCGTTCCTTTCGCAGAGCGGCGACGGGGGAGTGTATTGGGACCTGTTTCCAGATCATGCCGAGGCGGTGGACCTGGCGCACGACTGCGGGTTTCGCCCTCTACGGCGGTTGCTGCGGATGCGCAGAGGAGCTGCGGTTGAGGCCGATTACAGGCGCATGTGGGCCATCGCTGGGTTTGAGTACGGCTAGATCCGCTTTGTAGTATGATGATTGGCCGATGAGACCAATACTACTCGCGACCACGATCTGCTTCTCCGCCTTGTGCCTGTTTGCCCAACAGGGCTGGTATCCGCATGAAGGCGGATTGCTGAAGTACAAGGTGAATATCCGCTTCGGCGAAGAGCCGGACACAATGCCGGCGGGATGGAAGTTTGGCCGCGTTTCGGCGGTGGCGACGGATTCGGCCGGACAGGTTTATGTCTTCCAGCGTGGACCGAAGGCCGACCCCATTGTTGTTTTCGACGCCAAGGGGAACTATTTGCGCAGTTGGGGCAAGGGGATGTTCGGCAATCCGCACGGCTTGCGCATCGACCGCAACGACAACGTCTGGGTGACCGATAACGGCGACCATCAGGTGATGAAGTTCACGCGCGACGGGAGGCTGCTGATGACCCTGGGGATCAAAGGGAAACTGGGCACGGACGAAAAGACTTTCTATCGCCCGACCGACATCGCATTCTCACCCACCAGCGGGGATTTTTACGTCTCTGACGGATACGGCAATTCACGCGTAGTGAAGTTCTCGGCGGAAGGCAAGTTCCTGATGACCTGGGGCAAACGCGGCACGCAGCCGGGCGAGTTCAACACGCCACATTCGGTCGCGACCGATTCGAAAGGCCGTGTCTATGTGAGCGACCGCGAGAACAACCGCATCCAGATCTTCGATGCCAATGGGAAGTTTCTCAAGCAGTGGAAACATCTGGGCGCCACGCAGAACATCTGGATCACGCCGCAGGATCAGATGTGGATCATTACGCACCGGGATAACATCGAAAACATCACCTACGATACGCTGGCCGGGCGCATCATGCACATCGAGCTGGAGACGGGCAAGGTATTAGGCGCGATGGAGAGTCCTGGCCACTGGATTCACATGAGCAAGGCGGGCGAGATCTTCATCGGCAGCCTTACAGGGAATGTATTTCGATGGTATCCGGGTTGGCTTGAGAAGGGCTTGGGGAGTGAAGAGGGGCTGACTCCGGCGAACAAGCGCTGACACGCGCGTACCTTTGAATGATCTGTTCGAGGGCATCGCGGCGCACCGGCTTGGCGATGTAATCGTCCATGCCCACTTCCAAACAACGCTCGCGGTCGCCCCGCATGGCATTGGCGGTCATGGCAACGATGGGAATGCGTTGGCCGGCTGGTTCACGGCGGCGCAGTTCCATGGTGGCTTCAAAGCCATCCATTTCCGGCATCTGGCAATCCATCAGAACCAGATCGTAGTTGATGCGGGAGACCGCGGCGACAGCCTCCAGGCCGTTTGAAACGACGTCTGTACGGCAGTTCAATTTGTCGAGCAGACGCACGGCGACTTTTTGATTCACAGCGTTATCCTCGGCTACCAGAATGAGCGGCTTTTTCAGGCCGTCCTGCTCGAAAAGCACATGGCCAGCGATGAGCGTGACCGTATGCACCGGCGAATGACTAGCGGCGATGCCGAGGACGGCACACAAGCTTCGCCTCAAGTGACTGTGGCGAAGTGGCTTGGTCAACCTAAAAAAGGCTGTTGGACTGGGTTTGATACAGCGATCTTCTGCATTTGCATTCGATTGCGGATGAAGGCGGCGTAACCCATTGGGTGAGTGTTTCATTGGAGCATTGCGGTGGAGGGCAATTGGGGTCAGACATCCCATTTTCGGCCGCAGACGGCCGAAAAAAGGTGTCAGACCCCAAATGCGCGGCGTCGTGCGAATTAGCTTAAGCCCATCCAACTGCTTTTTCCAGGGTCAAGTATGCATTGGCTCCGGCCAGCTTGCTTTCGGCAGCCTGTCCACTGCGCGACGAAGACGACAGCAGCAGGATGAGAACGGAGCTGGCGAATCGTATCGGCAGTAGGCACCTCAGACAGATGCATGTCGAGCATCACAACATCGTGCCTGCCACGTAGTTCCATCATGCACAATGCCTCTGAAGTGTCGGCGGCCTGATCGGCATCGATTCCCCAGGAAAGCAGCATTTGGGCGAGCATCTCGCGGCTGGTGCGATGACGTTCAATGACCAGCACTTTTGTTCCAACCAGATCGTTGGCAACGGGCAATTCCGGCACCGGCAACACCTTTTTCAGATTACAGGTGAACCAGAAAGTGCTTCCAACGCCCGGTTTGCTGCGAACGCCGATGGCGCCGCCCATGAGCTCCGTCAGCCGTTTGCAAATCAGCCCATTGCGAATGGTGAAAGCACAAGCCGCTGCCCGGAAAGTCCTTGCGAACAGGAGTGATCTCCAACGTGTCGCAATCGAAGTCCCATTGCCAAACGGCATCGGCCACCTGTTGCAATGCCATTGCCGCTTTGCAAGCAGGATTACCGGCTGGAAGACTGCCCAAAACGGATACGATTCTCGGCAACAGGTTCGCGTCCCCCCCCTTGCCTGCTTATCGGAATCTGGATAGATTCCTTGAGTCGGATGGGCCGTTGGTGATATATTCTATCTTCCCCCGCCAGTGGGATAGGAGACAACATGAACAAGACACTGACTTTTGCAATTGCATTCACTCTGGGCGCGGCGTTGACGTTGGTCGCCGCCGGCGAACAGGATCATCCGAAGTGGATGAAAGCCGTTAAGACGGCTTGTGACAACACCAAGAAAGGCATTGAGGCCAAAGATGCCGATGCCGTGGCGAAGGAAGCAAAGACGCTTGCCGGCTGCTACAAGACGATCTCGGCCTTTTATGCGGACCGCCACGCGGATGATGCGGTAGAGATGTGCAAGTCGGCATCGGGTGCCATCGCCGATATCCAGGCAGCTGCGGCGGCCAAAGATTTCGACAAAGCTGCGGCGAGTTTCAAAGCCCTGACAGGTAGCTGCGGCGGATGCCACAAAGCTCACCGTGAAAAGGGCGAAGACGGCGCCTACAAAATTAAATAAAGCAATCCAAAGCGCCCGAGCATCCGTAGTACCAGTTGCATAGGACGCAACGCGTAATGTAAAGTCGGAGGCGAAACGCAAGAGACGTTTCCGAAGATAATCAAATCCTACAAGGGAGGCTCGTGTGAAAAAAACTCTACTGATGTTTGCTCTCGCTGCCGTGACTGCCATGGCCGGCGAATGGAAAGGTACCATCTCTGATGCGAAGTGCGGCGCTAAACACGCCGATGCTTCGGAGAAGTCGATGAACTGTGTAAAAGGTTGCGTAAAGGGTGGCTCGGCTGCTGTGTTCGTTACCGAAGATGGCAAGGTCCTGAAGATCCACAACGCGGATGCCGTGACCGAACACCTCGGCCACAAAGTTACCATCACCGGCAAGGTGGATGGCGACAGTGTGCATGTCGAATCCGTAAAGATGTAAGTTTGGTTTTGAAAAGCGGCGCCGGACCTTCAGGTTCGGCGCCGTTTCTGTTTTAAAACGAAGGCAGGAAGCTAGAATTTGGACAGGCGGATCCGCCTTCGCCAAGGCTTCGGCGGACAGGTCGCCTGCCTTTCCATGTTCGCAAAAGTTTTCGCGAATAGCGCATACTAATTTAGGATGGCTTTTCGTGGAATTGCATCGTTCATTTTGTGCCTGGGGATGGTGCGGGCAGCATCAACGCGCACACAGAAGTTCCCGCCGCCTACGCCACTCAAAATAACCGGAATCACGGGCGCTAGCCAGGGTTTGATCTGGCTGGCAACCATGTCAGGAGTATACCGTTTTGATGGTGCGCATTATCTCAAAATCCCGGGCTACCCATTTGGATCCGCTGAACATATTGCTGGCGGGCCTCAGAATTCCATATGGGTAGGCGCAACAGAGGGGCTGGCCCTCTACCGGAACTCTGAGTGGAAAGTGGTGCTGAAGGACCCGGTTGAGTCCATGGAAATGAGCAGCTCTGGATTGTGGGTTAGTTCGCGCGGCTTACGCCTGATTTCATCGGATGAACACATGAAGGAGTTTCCCGGCGTGCATCCAACGGGAAAACTGCAGATGGACACGGAAGGCACCCTGTGGTTTACTTGCGGGGAAAATGTTTGCACAATGCGTCAGCCCGAGTGGCGTGTGGAAACGCGTCCTGCGGGCGCGAAAGGCACCTGGGACAGGGTAATTCCAGAGAAGGGCGGGCGGCGGTACTGGCTGGGTTCGCACAGTGCCTTTGCATTGGTTGACGACGGAATCGAACGCGAACGGCACAGCGAGATCCTAAATTTGGATTACAGGTTTTCCGCTGAGCCCATTCTGGCACCAGACGGAAGGGTATGGCTAGTTCGAAATCTACTGGCTGAAAAAAGCACCCTCCCCGTGTGGGAGACCAAACCCGCCGGAGGATGGATCTCCTACCTGCCCGATGCAGAGACTCGATGGTTTGCCAATGACACAATGCTTTCCAAGTCCGTGCTGAACAATGATTGGGAATCGTGGGTGGGCAACCTGTTTGCGTCCGCCACTCCGCAGGGATTTTTGCAACGGCGGTCGGGGCCGCCCGTTGCTTACACAACGCGAGGAATCGTCGAGCAGACCAAAGACGGCGTGACCTGGGAGCGGGTTGCTGGAGACGGGAAGCTCTCCCTACGTAACATGGCGGAGGATGGGCTTGGCGGTTATTGGGCGGCCACACTCGATGAAGGCCTGGTTCGGTTGGGGATGGACTTCCGTGTGCTCGAACGGCTCCCGAAACTCTGCCCCTCTCTCGATACCTTGCGTGGCCTGCTTCACGATGGAAAGGGGCGAACGTGGGTCGGAGGCAAGGATGCAGACTGTTTTTTCGAAGTGAAAGGGGGTCCCGGAAAGTGGACATTTGTTCCACAGCAACTGCCCGAAGCGACCCTTCAAACGGTCGAATTACAAATGGATCCGGATGGGCGGCCGTGGGTTGGGTATCACCTTGGTATTGCCTACCTGGACGACAACGGAAAATGGCAGCGCATCAGCACCAGTTCGCCGGTCGAGGCGATTCGTACCCTGGCGTTTGAAGGTAAGGACATCATGTGGGTGTCACACCGGCGAAACGGACCATTCAGCCGGCTGGAGCGGAAGGGAGATATTTGGCAGGTGCGCACCTTCACTCCAGAGCAATACGGTTCAGCGGACACGCAATTCCTGCGGGTAGATTCCCGTGGGTGGATCTGGCGTGGCACAGGCCGTGGTGTTTATGTTGCCAGGCGAGGCCGCATCGAACCGGGGCAATGGCTTTTGCTGACCAATGGTAACGGCATGGCGTCACCCAGCGTTACATTGCGCGGATGGGGGGAAGACCATGAGGGAAACATCTGGCTTGGCGGCGACCTGGGCATCACCAGGATTCGTCCGTCTGAAAAGTGGTTTCATGCTCCGGCTGCGAAAAGCCCGCGGATAACCAGAGTGCGCGTTGGCGGCAAGGAATATCTTGAGGCGGCGCAGTTTCCGGCCATGTTTTCCGCATCCGAAGGGCCGATTGAGATTGACTTGAGCACCATAGATGCCAATCCGTTCCGGCCAGCGCCAATCCGCTACCGGTTAGGCGGTGAGTGGAAAGAGAGCAGCGATGGAAGGCTGCACTTCGATTCCCTACCCGCCGGCAGCTACCAACTGGAAGCCGCGTATACGGGAGAAGGCGAGCCGCCGGTAGTGCGATGGCAGTTTGAAATTGGCCACTCGCTTTGGTGGAAAGCCTTGGTATGGTTGTTGCTGGGTGGAGGCGCAGTTGCGGCGATATGCGTTTGGCGGCGGAGGGAATACCTGCAATACTGGCTTCAAAAGCGGGCGTTTCTCATGCGTAGGCGCGTAGAAAGCAATCGGGGCGAAGACGATATTACCTGGACCAACTACGCGGGCTTTACGTTGGCGAAACGCTACAAGCTGCTTCAGCGGATTGCGAATAGCGAAATGGCTGCCACTTACCTTGGCACTGACACACAGACAGGGCAGCGAGTAGTGATCAAGGTTTTACATCGCAATCCGGGGCGAGAGCGAAGCATGAGGATCCGCTTTGCGCACGAAGTTGCGGCATTGCATACGCTGGACGATCCTGGCGTGGTGAAGCTACTGGATTCGTGGATCACGGAAGAGGGCGAGGCATGCCTGGCCATGCCTTACCTGGAAGGACCGACATTGCGCGGTGTCCTGCAGGGCGGGAGTCCGCTTGCTCCGGCGCGGGCGGCCGCAATCATTGAGAAGCTGGGCCGCGCGTTAACAGCGATGCATGAACGAGGGGTTGTACATAGGGATTTGAAGCCGGAAAACGTGATCATGCTGAACCAGAATTCGGCCGCGGAGCAGCCGGTGGTGATCGATCTGGGATCCTCCGCGGCAAAGGGGCCAGAGCACCAACTGGAGGAAACGACAACCCTGACCGGATCGTTGCACTACCTTGCGCCTGAGCGACTGGCCGGCCAGTATTCGCCAGCAAGTGATCTGTTCTCATTGGGAGTGATGGCGCTGGAGCTTTTCACTGGTATGCGGCCATCGGAAATGGCCGCAGTTCCATCCTCGCCTGAGTTCGTGGTGTTTGTGGAGGCGTATGTGGGCACTCAGGCGGCGGAGACAATCGCAGCGGCACTGAGCCATCAACCTTCGAAGCGGCCGCAGGAGGCCCTGCGATGGGCTTCAGACTTGGCGCGAGAGGTGAAGGGGTTTATCGCGAACGGCCGAGACGTTCCGCCATCCAATTGAGAGCGAATTCGCAATCATCGCGGACCTTCCATTCCGGCTGGCGGAGTTGTAGCGCGGTCTGACGAATAGTGAGCCCGGAGACAAAGCGGCATTGGATGCAGCGGGCGGCGTTGCGGTCGATCGCGGCAAGGGCGCGAAACGCCTGTTGAACGGCCATGCGTTCTTCCACAATCTTCACGGAGTCTCCGTGCATCGCCAGCACTTCGGCGATGGCCTGTGGAGTTAAACGGCGGCGTTGGGCGTTGGCACATCTACTATGCTCTACCAATACCTGGCGCATGGCATAGGATGCCAGCGAATAAAAATGTTCCCGGCTCTGAAATGGAGCAGAGATTCCGCGTAATTTTCTGACGAATGTTTCGCTGACAAGCGCGGTGGCCTGCAGGGTGTGGCCGGCCCTCTCTTTGCTAATCAACGCGCCGGCAATTGTGCGCAGACGGTCGTAAACCAAGCGGATTACATGATTCTCCGCGCCGCGGTCGCCATCTTGCGCGAGATTCAAGAACAGCGTGATGTCGGCATCGAGAGGCATGGAGTGAATGTAAAAATATTATCACAAGAGACAGGCCACTACAACGATTACTGTAATTTGCCGCGGCCATCGACGGACCAGACGACTTCAACAGTTTCGCCACGAACGCCATAAACCTTTTCGTGCAGATTTACGGCAACGCAAATATGATTTGGGATTACGCGCACGCGTTCGCCGATTTTCACTGATGATTTTGCACCAGCCATGCTGACGTAGCCGTGTTCTTCGTTCATTTTCGCAAATAGTGCCTCAGGATATTTAACCACCCAACCATGACCGGGCTGTTTTGCCAAATCGGAAGAGAATGTCTTCGAACCTCCGTCGATAATAAACTGATCTTTCACGCTAGTGGAGACGACGGTGCAGAGGATGGAAGCGGCGCAATCTTCCACCTGGCAGGCGCCGCTGAAGACGGTGTTGCGGTCGTTGAAAATGTAGGTTCCGGGGCGGATTTCGTTGAGGCCGGCTACCTCGTGCGAGTGCCACATGGTGGGTGTGGAGCCACCGCTAAAGATGCGGGCCTCAATGTCGGCTTGGGTGAGTTGGGCGCGGATCGACGTAAGCAAATCGCCGAGATTGGAAAGCGCAGTCATGCCTGCTGCGTCGGTACTTTTGATGTGGCCGGGATAAAATGCGATGCCTTCAAAGGTGAGGCCGGGCATGGCGGAAATCGCTTTTGCGAGATCGACCAGAGGCTGGCCTGGTTCTACGCCAACGCGTCCCAGGCCGGCGTCAGTTTCGGCCAGTACGCCAACTTCCAGGCCTGCATCGGCAAGGTGCTGGGCGACTTCGACGGAGTCAACCGAGACGGTAATTTTGACGCGCTTTGTGAGGGCTTTGATGCGCTCCAACTTTTTCACGCCAAGCACCGGATAGGCGATCAGCAGATCGGGCGTGCCGGAGTTCACCATCACTTCCGCTTCGGTGGATTTGGCGACGGTGAGGCCAACTGCCCCGAGAGCGACCTGCATGGCTCCGAGGGCCGGAATCTTATGCGTCTTGGTGTGGGGCCGCAGCCGCAAATTGTGTTGCGCGGCGTATTCGGCCATGCGGCGCAGGTTGCGCTCCATGATGTCGAGATCGACGACAAGCGCCGGGGTATCCAGGTCGTGAATGGTCATATGGTCAGGGTTTGAAGCGGATTTGAAATCGGCCGGCAGGGCCTTTGTACATCAGTTCCAGATCTTTGATTTTGTGCTTGCCTTCCATCTGGAAATAGAGCAGGCCCTGGGTGGAGTCAGCGATGGGGCCGGTGGGCATGATCTTTTCTTTCAGCACAGCCAGCAGCGGGTTCTTTTTCTTTTCTTTTTCGGCTTCGATCTCGGTGACTTTGCTGTCGGTTTCCACGTTGTTGGCAGTGTTGCCAATGCCGCCGCCATCGTTTGGAATTGGCGACTGGCGGCCCATGGTGCCAGGGATTCCGCCGCCGAGGCCGGGGCCCCGCGTGCGGCCGACGGAGTCTCCGCCTCGGATGGATTCGCGTTTGACGACAAGTCCGCCCTGGCCTGCCAGTTGGGCCGGCTCAAAGGGCTGCGAACGCTGGCCGTCCCGGTCGGAGCGCAGGGTGAAGTCGTCAAGATCGATGTTCAACGGCTTTTCTGTTTTGACGCGGATCTTCATCTGCACGATGACGAGGTCAGGCACGTCGCGGCCGAGCAGATCGTGGACGCCGTTCAGATCGGGCACGGCCGTTGCCTCCAGTTCGATCATCTCATTGGAGTAGCGCCCCAGAAGTGCTTTTTTATCGGCGCCGGAGAGTGCAAAAGAGGCGAGCAGAAGTAGCCACAGAGACCGCATGCAAAGATTATTGCACTTTTCTTCAATGTTCGGCGATCTTGAGCGATGAGAGTTCTGTGGGACGATTCCTGGATAACGCTGAGAAACTAATGCAAGCAGCGGAATCTGTGCGGGAAGGCGGCCCGGTTGAGCCCGACTGGACTATTTTGTATGTTCCGGAGGAGGGGATTCGAATGATCGCCGGTAACGACTGGCCACTTGAATCCCTTCAAGCGCACTACGGCGCTGGGATGGTATACCGGGTGCAACAACAGGAGTCGACAGTTAAGGTCGAGGGGCGGGCAGGGTCACGAGCTTGTTTGCTCGAATCCGAAAAGCCCAAAGCGGTCGCCCGGCGCCTGCTTCCAGAACGCCGGGATTATTTGCTTATTGCGGCAAAATCTATTGAGGCAGTCGCTGTTCCAACCAGTCGAGCATGGCTTGCTGCTTAGCTGTGTTTCCCAGACCAGCTTCGATGTTTACGTAGCGTACGCCCTGTAGGGCTGCTAGGCGCGATAACGAGCCGTCATCTGTTGGCGGCGCCTTCTGTTGAAGAACTACATTGAAATCTGACTGGGCGAGGATTGCAAAGTCTGCCGGATCAGTGGCGAGCATGAATTCGTGAGGATTTGCGCGATTCTTGAGCGAAGTCTGATCGCTGATTGAGACTTCGTCTTCCACGGAATAGCCCTGGCTGTTGTTGTGCAGTGCGACTAACAACCCACCCTTTGGCGGTATTACGGCTGCTACCATTATTGCCCGCCATTTATCGAGAATCTGCAAAAGTGTTTCGCGCTGGTCATCAGTCGCATTGCGGTTTAAGGCACGTATGTTTTTCTCTGCGCCGGCGCGCGACCAAATGCGATTAGGATCAAACACCAGGTTGCCTACAGGGATATTCCGTGCCTGTCCCGTCACCAAATGAGCGATGCCTTTGTGGGTCTTCATGTGCGCAGTGAGGACAGCGTGGGCGGTGCGTTCATTGCCATGGATGAGGAGATATCGACGTCTGGATTTGCCGTGACGTAGGACTTGAAATTCGATGCCGGCGTAGCGCGGACGGCGGCGGTAGAAAATGGATGGGAAGAAGGCCGTGGCGGTGAGGAACTCGCGACGATTGGGCATTTCTTGAGTATATCGGGCTAAGGGACCACATAAAAATAACTTCACATTGACTGCGCAGGCCCACGTAGCGCGGGCACTCCTGCCTGCCGCGTCCCGACTCATCGGGACGCCTGCCTGGCGTGCTCCAAAACGCGTCCCGATGAGTCGGGACGCGGCAGCGTGAGACGCTGCGCCACGTTGATGGCTGCAAAGTTATTTTTGTGCGGTGCCTACGCCAGTTGTTGATAGGCGCTGGCGAAGTAAAGCAGCGGGCGGCCGTCCTGTACATGCAGGTCAGTCACTTCGCCAATAAAAATCGTGTGATCGCCGGCTTCTACCGCCTGGTACACAACGCAATCGAAATGCGCCAGAGCGCCATCTATCAGGGGCGCGCCGGATGGGGCGGCGTGCCACGCCACGCCCTTGAAGCGGTCTTCTCCGCGGGCGGCGAAGCGGTTGCTCTCGGCCTGCTGGCTTTCCTCCAGTACGCTGATGGCAAAGCTCTTCGCGTCCTGGAAATAGGGCAGCACGTTGGCGTTGCGATCAATGCAGACAAGCACAAGCGGCGGGTCCATGGACACACTTGTAAATGAGTTGATGGTGAGGCCGTGCGGAGTGCCGTCTGGCGCCAGCACGGTGGCGATTGTGATGCCGGTTGCGAACTTCGAGCAAGCGCGGCGGAATGATTGTGATCCTATCATCTTGGGAGTCTCTTCCGGGCAGTCTCTTGACAATGAGGTAACCCTAATCCTATCATGAAGTTTACCCTGGAGGCGAAATTGATCAAACTCGACATCATCAATGAGGTCGTCAATAAGACCGGAATCACCAAGACAAAGGCGGAAATGGCCGTGGAGACCGTTTTCGAGAGCATGAAGCGGGCGCTCGGTCAAGGCGAGCGGATTGAGCTTCGCGGGTTTGGTATCTTCAACGTTCGTCCGCGCAAGACCGGCATTGGCCGCAACCCGCGCACAGGCGCTGAAGTAGCGATTCCGCCAGGCAAAGCGGTGCGCTTCAAACCCGGTAAAGAGTTGCAGTCGTTGCAGTAAGAATGTCCGGCATATTGTATGGCCGGCATCGATATTGGCTGCATGGCCTGTTGCTCCTGCTGACGCTGCTCACCACCGCTTATGTGGGGGCGCGGCTGGCTATTAATTTCGACACCAATCAACCGGCATTCGATATCGAACAGGACTTCTTGTTTTGGAAGGAAGTTTTGGCGCAACCGGCGCTGCTTCTGCGCGGTTTGCCGTTTGCCTTAACACTGGTAACGATACTGATGGCGCACGAGCTTGGCCACTTTCTGACTTGCGTGTTTTACGAGATAGACGCAACTTTGCCGTTCTTCCTGCCGGCTCCGACGCTCATCGGAACGTTCGGCGCCTTCATCAAAATACGCTCACCTATCTATACAAGAAAAATTCTTTTCGACGTAGGGATTGCAGGCCCTCTGGCAGGTTTTTTATTCCTGATTCCGGCGCTGGGCGTGGGGCTTGCGCTTTCAAAGGTGATTCCTGGAATTGCCGACCAGGGCGACATTGTGCTGGGGACGCCGATGTTGTTGCAGTTCTGCGAAAGCCTTGTCTTTCCCGGGATCGCGGCGAAGGACATTTACCTGCATCCGGTGGCGCGGGCGGCTTGGGTGGGCATCTTTGCCACAGCTCTGAATCTTCTGCCGATTGGACAATTGGACGGTGGGCACATTCTCTATTCCATAGCCGGCGACTGGCATAAGTGGCTATCGCGATTGTTTGCCGCGGCGCTGATTCCTCTTGGGATTTTTTATTGGCATGGGTGGTTGATGTGGTCGGCGTTCTTCTTTCTGACGGGGATGCGCAGGCCGGCGATCTACGATCACAGCCCGATAGGTCCGCGACGTTGGCAACTGGGGCTTGTGGCAGCAGTGATTTTGATGGTTTCGTTTTCTCCAAATCCGATACAGACGGGGCTGGGGCTGTAGATGAAAATCTCGGCGACGATCATTACCTACAACGAAGAGCGCAACATAGCGCGAGCGATTGAGAGCCTGCGTTGTTGCGATGAGATTGTCGTGGTGGATAGCGCGTCGAGCGACCGCACGGTGGAGATCGCGGAAAAACATGGCGCGCGCGTGATTGAACATACCTGGCCCGGCTATGCGGCGCAAAAGAACTTCGCGGCGGAACAGGCTACTCATGATTGGATTCTTTCGCTCGACGCCGATGAAGCTTTAAGCGAAATGCTGGAGGCCGAGATCTGGCAGTTGAAGAAGAACGGTCCGAAGCACGATGGCTACAATATGCCACGCATGGCGCAGTATCTGGGCAAGTGGATTCTGCATTCGGGCTGGTATCCGGACCGCAAGGTGCGCTTGTTTGACCGGCGGAAATCGAAGTGGGTCGGCGATTATGTACATGAGAGCGTGTCGGTACAAGGCTCGGTGGGCGAACTGGAAGCGAATTTGTTGCACTTCACCTGTCAGTCGTTGTCGGAGCACTTGCGAACCATGGACCGCTATACGACGCTAGCGGCGGAGCAACTGGTAAGCGTCGGGAAAAAGGTTGGCTGGGTG
>CAIRSA010000315.1 GCA_903881085.1 uncultured Acidobacteriia bacterium | reverse complement strand
TTGATGAGAAACTAGGCCACCGTATCGCCCTAAAATGCCCTCGCTTTGAATTCAGGCGCCGGCTTTCGCCTGAGGCCTTGAGTTCGCTCCGCGTCACACATCCCAACGTGTGCCGGGTATTTGAGATTCACACCGCTGAAACTAATACCGGCGACGTTGACTTTCTCACAATGGAGTTTTTGGAGGGCGAGACACTGGCATCCTATTTGCCAGGAGCACCGGCGCGCTGGCTGGAAACGGCCGAAGGCATGCAACTGGCACGTCAACTTTGCGCCGGGCTCCAGGCAATCCATGCGCAAGGTGTGGTTCATTGCGATCTCAAATCGGGAAACGTTATGTTGTCGACCGACACCGCCGGGCTTCCTAGGGCCGTAATCATGGACTTCGGTATTGCACAAAGCAGGGATATATTTAGCAGCCAGACCCGAGGCACGCCGGCGTATATTGCCCCAGAGCTTTGGAAAGGACAGCAGGCAAGCAGGCAATCCGATATCTATGCATTGGGTGTGCTGCTGTACGAGATGGCGCTGGGGTATCAGCCATTTTCCTATAAAGTCAGTTGGAAGGAACGGTTGGAGTCGCTGCCCGATGTTCACGACTTAAGAGAGCCTATTCGCTCCACCATTTTGCGTTGCCTCGATCCCGACCCTGCGCGCCGATTTCAAAGCGTTGCGGAAGTGGGGGCCGAACTTGGTAGGGGCCGCTCTCGACGCTGGATATTGGGGGGTGCCGGGGTTGTACTTGCCGGCCTAGCTACCCCCTTCGCGAAGGAGAAATGGTGGCCGACTTCGGCGGTTCGTTTGGGGGTATTGCCACCATTGATCGAAAGGGCGGGCGGCCACGAGCCATTGATCCTGGGACTCGTCAACGACATGTCGTATCGGTTGAGAATGCTGGGGCCGGTACGGCGCCCTTTTTGCGTTATTTCTTTTGGGCCGGAATCCTCGGATCGCGCGAAGTCCGCCGCCGAAGCGAAATCCGGTTTTGGCGCGACACATGTGATTTCCTCGGCATTCCGAAACAACCGCGGGCGCTGGTCGATTTCAATTGAATTGCTGGATGCGGCGGACAATCGATCATTGGCGCAAATCAACCGGTTTTCAACGCAGATGTATCTGGACGGTCTTTTATTCTCGCTTCAATCAGACGTCATGAACATTGCGACAAGTAAGTTGGCGCTAGGAGTAGAGCCTCAAATACAAACCTTGAATCGCGAGTCCTATGCGGATTACCTGCGTGGACTCTACTTCGCTCGCGTCAATCCGAAGGAGGCAGCCCAGGGAATACCCTATTTTCTGAGAGTAATCGAAGTGTCGCCTGGTTCGTCGTTTGGGTATGCTGGTCTGGCGGAGGCCCTGTTGGGTGCCGGTGACACTTCCCGGGGTTGGTCTGTCAAGGTTGTGAACGCTTTAGCCTCTGCCGCAAAACGCCAACCGGATTTGGCCTGGGTCCATTTGACGTCTGGCGGATTGAGCGTCGGCGCCAAACGGTACCAGCAAGCCCTGGAGGATTTCCAACGCGCTGCCGATCTGGCCCCGAACGACTCCCAGTCATTCATTTCGATGGGCTATACGTTATACCTAATGAACCGGCCTCAAGAATCGCAGGTGGCTTTTCGGCGGGCGCTCGCGGCTCAACCTGGCTACTATAAGCCGTATCTTGACATCGGAAGGATTTACTTTCGCCTGCAAAACTTCTCTTTGGCGGAACAATATTTGCAGGAGGCGGCGCGTTTGGGCCCAGGGCAGACGCAAGCTCTTTTGGATCTCGCAGCGCTCTGTCGAAACACCGGTCGGCTGGCCAAAGCTGGCGCATACGCAGCTAAGAGCCTGAAGATACGCAGGACGAGCTCTGCGCTCGAGATACTGGGGGAATTACAGGATCTGGCTGGACGGTATGAGCAAGCAATCTCCTTCTATGATGAGGCGGTACGTGTGGGCCCGCCGTCCTACAAAATATGGGCCGGCGTTGGCTGTACGTACCGTCGGATGAACCGCGGCCCCGATGCAGTCCGCGCCTTCCAACGTGGCTTAACGGAGGCAGAATACGGTCTCCCCGCTAATCCAGGGGACGTTGAACGCGTCGCGTGGATTGCTTTCTATTACGCAAGCCTGGGCGATCTGGGAGAGGCACGCGCCATGGCGGCACGAGCGGACACCATGGCTCCTCTGATCACGCACAATAAAAGCACCCGTAAGCGGCTGGCACTTGTCTATGACATTCTTCACGATATGGGCTCAGCGCTACGCTTGTTAAATGATGCGCCGCACGATCTGATGATGGAACTTGAGCACAGCTCTGATTTGTCGCCGGAACTGCGCCGCGATCCACGATTCGTAAGATTGATTCGTCGGGAATCGTCCCCAAAATAGAAGACTGCTCCTTCACCTTGAACATCGCGTTCAGCAAATAAAAAGAGTAAATCGAATCTCTCCAATCAGTGCTCTCAACTAAGCCAGGACCGCTCGCGGTCCCGGGCGATTCACTCTTGGAATTCCCGCCCTCCCGCACAATTCCGCATTTTCTTTGCGGACTTCTCCCGCCGATCTCGCTAATGCGGACAACAAGGGCCGTTTGGCTTATGCGGCGCCGATCAAGACAGATGAACCAAATAATAGTGGAGGTCTCTCGCTTTCGGGCGTGCGCCTGACCAACTGAACACACAAACAAAACCCGGCGGGAGCATTCCGTCCGGATACTACAGCGCAACCGCGCCTTAAGGACAACGGAGAACAATGAAACTGAATAACGTACTAGCAATGGGGGCCATATTTGTAGCACTTTTGGGAGGCACGCAATGCATACAGGGGCAGAGCCTGGTCGACACGATTCGCACGCCTGAGAAGGCTGTACCAACGGTTAACCAGTCTCTTGATGGCACCTGGTTGTTTGAACTGCGCCCAGCAGGCCAGACTACCGTCTTATTACACCTGGAGACGTATCTCCCTAATGGCACGGTAATCGGCGTTAACGCCAACGGCGCGCAGACTACCGGTCACGGAATTTGGATACGTGTTGGCGACCGCAAGTTTCTCCAGACGGGCTTCGTATTCAGCTTCAACGAGACCCGGGTCTTTACTGCCATGTCAAAGGTTCGAGTCAATATACAACTGAGTCCCGACGGCCAGACGCTTAAGGGAACGCAGGAAGTAGTCCTGATGGATTCGGCCGGGAAAGTGACGGCCACCATTCCAGGGGGAACATTTTCCGGCACCCGGCTCACCCCCGAGATACCGGGCGACTTCTACGACTTCCAGAAGTTGCCGTAGGGATTTAAGGCTCAGATCGCCAGGAAATAGTGGCCGGCCCGCGGTATCAAGTGCGCGTCCGAGCGACTGAACACAAAACAACATAGCTTAGCAAGGGAATGAGGAGAGGACAAATGAAACTGAAAGACTTAAGTCGGAGGGTGAATGGTCTGCCGCGTGTGACTTTCGCCCTGATTGCCGCGCTGATGACGAGCACGGCGCTTGTGCAGGCCCAGAGTCTGCTCGATACGATTCGATCGCCAGCCCTGGCTGTACCAGTCGTCAATCAGGATTTGGCAGGCACATGGGTGCAGGAATTGCTCCTTCCTGGGCAAGCCCCTGGCACTGGCACGCTAAATTTCGTTACATTTCAACCGGACGGCACAACGATCTCGATCGGCTCGGATGGCAACCGCAGTCCGGCTTTCGGACTTTGGACGCGCGTCGGCGACCGGAAATTTCTCGTCACGAATTTCCTGTTCATTTACGACCAGAATCGTGTCGTCGCAAACGTGACAAAGGTCCGGGCGAACGTGCAAGTCAGCGCGGACGGCATGACGATGATCATGATTGCGGAGATAGTCGTGCTGGACCGGGCCGGGAAGGTACTCGCCACAACACCGGGGGGCACTGTCAAAGGTACCCGGCTCAGCCTGGAATTGCCGGCCGACTTCAACGATTTCCAGAAGTTGCCGTAAGAATGGGACGACGAACTTGATACACTTGATCGGCCGGGGAGTACCTTTACCCTGGAAAAAGCTGTTGGACTGGGTTTGATACAGCGATCTTCTGCATTTGCATTCGATTGCGGATGAATGCGGTGTAACCCATTGGGTGAGTGGTTCATTGGAGCATTGCGGTGGAGGGCAATTGGGGTCAGACATCCCATTTTCGGCCAAAACGGCCGAAAAAAGGTGTCAGACCCCAAATGCGCGGCGTCGTGCGAATTGGCTGAAGCCCATCCAATTGCTTTTTCCAGGTTTACCGGGCCAACGGCTTGGCCGATCACGCAACATTATTCGATTCAAAATGGGGGCACTCCGATGAAAGTCTGCAAGATCTTTTCTTTGGTTCTATTGTTCGCATCAATTGTTCCAGCTCAGGTAGGAACTGCGCGCCTGGAGGGCACAGTAGTTGACGAATCGGGCGCCGTTATTCGCGGCGCCCTTGTGAAAGCCGCCGGGCAGAAGACTGGCTTTGGGTTAAGCACGGTGACGAACGCCGACGGAGGCTACGCTTTCCCCTCACTCCAACCCGGCGCCTACGACGTCAGCGTCGAGGCCAACGGTTTCAGGACAACTTTAGTTTCCAATTTGGAGTTGAACGTGGCGGTAACGCTTACGCAGAAGATTAAGCTTGAACTTGGTCAGGTGACCGATCGCGTGGAAGTCCAAAGTGAAGCAGCCCCTCTGCAAACCACCGAAGCACAGATCGGCCGAACCATTTCGATTTCCGACATCGACACGCTCCCTTCGCTGGGACGCAGTCCGATGAATCTGGTGGTCTTCATGGCGGGGATTCAACTGAATCCCGGCAGCCCGTCTTTCTCTAATGTGAACGGCCAGCGGCAGGGCGCAAACAACGCCACGTTGGATGGCATTGACTCGAATGACTCAGTCTACCCTCGGCTGGGGCTCTCCACGACCTTCATCAATAACGATTCCGTGGCAGAGGTCCATATTGTCACCAATGGAGGGAAAGCCGAGTATGGCCGCAACTCAGGCGGACAAGTGGAGATGATCACACGTTCCGGAGGAAACCAGTTCCACGGAAACGCGTTCGATTATCTCCGTAACACCCAATTGAACGCCAATAATTTTTTCAACAATGCCTCCGGCGTTGCGGTGCCGAAGTATATCCAGAATCAGTTTGGCGCTTCAGGCGGCGGCCCCATCAAGCGGAACAAGACCTTCTTCTTCTTTAACTATCAGGGAAGCCAGGTAGCGCAGGACATAGTCCGCAACCGCACTGTGTACACCGATCTCGCCAGACGGGGGATCTTCCAGTGGAAGTTGAACAATGGGCCCATTCAGAGCTTCGATATCGCGGCTAACGATCCGCGCAAAAAAGGCGTGGATCCAGCCATGGCCGCCATCTTCAAACTAACTCCGCTTCCCAACAACACCGACGTTGGAGACAATCTCAATGTCGCGGGATTCCGGTTCAACAATCCCGCGGGCAGCCATGTCAACCAATACACCGGCAAGGCGGATCATAACCTCACCGGCAATCACCATCTGTTCTTCCGCTACAGTTGGGCCCGCTTCTACGCTATTGATGCCTTAAATAGCGCCGACGCTACTTTCCCCGGCCTCCCTCCAGGCGCGCAGGGCTCGACCAGTTTTAGCTTTTCGGCCGGTTCAGATTGGGCGATCACCCCGACCCTGTTTAACGAATTGCGCGTGGGTCACCAATCCGGCAACGTGTCGTTCCTGCGGCCGGGTCGTCCGCAGGGGCCGGCAGTCATCCCCAATCTGGTGACGAATCCTTATAATGCCTCGTTCGATTCCGGGCGCAATGCACCGGTAACTGAAATTACCGACTACCTGACCAAAATCCACGGCAACCACACGCTAAAGGGCGGCGCGAACCTGCGATTTGCCGAACAATGGGGCTACAGTTCCGCGGGCACTCTAGGCGGCATTTACCCCAACGTTACTCTGGGGACAACTCTTGGGGCTTCCGTGCCGGCAGCGATTGGACCGAACGGCGCCACCATCGCCTCGGCCGACCGGCAGAGGTTCGAGTCGATGTACAACGACGTGCTGGGACGGATGAACCAGGTGGTGCAATCCTATTTCAGCGACCTGACCAAGTGGCAGGCGCCCGGCACCCCGCGCGTGCGAGATTTTCATGCAAAGGAGATGGGGCTGTTCTTCCAGGACGATTGGAAGGTGCGGCGCAATCTGACATTGAACCTCGGCGTGAGGTGGGAGTTTTCCGGAATTCCCAGTGAAGCCAATGGGCTGGTCGGCGCCATCGATCAGGCAGCGAGCCTGAGCACCGCATACCAATCCAGCAATTTGACAGTAGTGAAGGGCGGTCAATGGTACAACCGCGATTGGAACAATTTCGCTCCGCGCGCCGGATTCGCCTGGAACGTAAGGGGGACCGGCAAAACCGTCATTCGCGGCGGAATCGGCGTGCATTACGACCGCATGATTGGAGGCACCATCGCTTACGTGGATGAGGCGACCCCTGGATTTGGGCAAGATATTGCGGTTTATCCGAACCAGTCGGCGAATTCCGATGTGCGTGTCAGCGATGGAATTCCAACCACACCATCGCCGGCAGCGCCCGTCCTGACCTTGCCCAATACGCGCTCGACAACCGTCGCGGTATTCAACAAGAATCTCCGTACGCCGTACGTCACCCAGATGAACGTCAACATCCAGCGCGAACTCTTCCGCTCGTTCGTATTGGAGGTGGGGTACGTTGGCAATCGCGGGGTCAAATTGTTTTTGGCGCAAAACCTGAATCAGCCGAGAATCTATGGGGATTTTCTGAACGCGTTCAAAGAGCTTCAGGCGTTTCAGTTGAATCCGAATGCTCCCGTCCCGGCCGGCAACACTCTGGTGAGAATCTACGGATCGCCAACGGCAGCGGTGAACAACGTGGGCGCCAGCCTGCTCAGCCAGGGGCAGGCTGGCCGTGCAGCCTTGAATCTTGAGACCACCTCATTTGCGAGATTCCCGGCTGCCGGTGTTTCGGATTATTATCTTCGTAATTACCCGCAGTACATCGGCATGTTGATGGGTACAAATTCTGGCCGATCTTACTACGACTCGCTACAGGTGAGCGTGCGCAAGACCAAAGGCGCCTTAAAGGTATTCGCCAACTACACCTGGGCCAAGAGTATTGACAATGGCTCACTCGAGGGAGCAGGTGGATTTGCAAATCCTCCCGACAGCTATAATCTGGCGCTCGGCCGCGGCCGCAGCGATTTTGACCGGCCCCATTCTTTTAACGGATCGTTCAGCTATTCGCTTCCGATCGGTAAGAACAAGAAATTTGGTGGAACAATGCCTGGGTGGGCGGACAGGCTGGCCGGCGGTTGGGACGTAGGTTCCCTGATCGTCTGGCAAAGTGGCGGGCCTTTCTCGATTTTATCCGGCCGCCTCACGACCTTTGCGCAGAACTCCTATGCCAATTACAGCGGGGATCGCAATATCGGCGAAGTCGTCCGCCAGGGCAATGGCGTATGGTTTTACGCGCAGGATACGACGGCAGCCCAATTCACATTTCCCGGCGCCGGAGAGTCCGGAAATTCGGGGCGAAACGCTTTCCGCGGGCCGCGCTACTTCGATACGGATTTGTCGCTGGTCAAGCGCTTCAAGATTTGGGAAACACACGCGGTGACATTCCGCGCCGAAGGCTACAACCTGTTCAATAACGTGAATTTCGCCAATCCGAGCGTCAGCCTGCTTACGCCCGCCACATTCGGAAGGATCTCATCGCTTGCCGGGGGTCCACGTATTTTCCAATTGGCGTTGCGGTACGATTTCTGACCAAACAATCCGCAGCGCTGCGGCTGACGGATTGAATGCAACCGCGTCTCCCGATTTAACCTATTAACCTTAAAAAAGCAGTTGAGTCTTTGTATTGCGGCAATCCGCTTCATTTGTAAGATGTTGCGGGAATCCGAATGGTCAACCAATGGGTGAGTTCGTATTGCGGGTTGTACCGCCGGGGCAAACAGGGGACGGACAGCGAAATTCCGGCCAAAATCGCCGGAAATTCATGTCCG
>CAIRSA010000314.1 GCA_903881085.1 uncultured Acidobacteriia bacterium | reverse complement strand
GATCTGGCACTCTTTCCAACTGGCCGAAATGGTCGCTGCCGGGGAATTAGACGGTGTCTCAATCCCCTTCGAATCGGGGCACTCTTTCCAACACCAAGTTGGACAATTCTGTAACGTGGTCAACCGATCAGTCTCAATCCCCTTCGAATCGGGGCACTCTTTCCAACCCAAACAGCGCAAAGTCTGTGACCTCGCACAGAAGTATGTCTCAATCCCCTTCGAATCGGGGCACTCTTTCCAACCGCACAACATCGGCGCCGGTATGACCGGTGGCATCGGTCTCAATCCCCTTCGAATCGGGGCACTCTTTCCAACCCTGCCATTTCCATCCTACAGAATCTAAACCACATATTCAAGCGTTTTCGCGCATGTCCCGTTTTGCCCTCAATGAACACTGTTCATTTCTTCCAGCCTCACCCTCAAAACTACACTTAACCCATTCCCCTTTAATAAGATCCAAGGAATTCCCGCATCCCCCCTCCTCCAACAGGCTCTTTCCCATTCGCACCAGTTGCAACAAAACAAACCACTTCCCGCTCAGATCAACTCCGCCGCCAAAGTCAATCCCCCACCGGCTTATCGCAACCCTCGGGAGCATTAAATTCACAAATGGCATCCCCCGCGCTCGATGACACTTCAAAATCGGTCAGTAGCTAGGTGCGAATCGAGGCCTAAGCTTGGTCTACCCCCGCCCAGCAACATCCTTGGTCTTATCCGGCCTGCCCGCCGAAGCTCGAAGAGCGAAGGAGGGTCCATCGGTTTGGATCCGTGGTTAATTCCCGTTCCCCCAACCGCCAGTCACAGCCATTTAAAATTTCAGATCGCACAAAACAAGCCACTTCTTTGTTCCGCAAAATCCACTCTCAAACCCCCTTTGCTAAAACGATAACAGGAGGCCTGTGCCCAATGTCCGAAACCACCGCCAAATTCGCCGCAAAACCAGAGCAAACCCCGAGCACTAGGCAAGCCTCAACAAATCAATGGGATAGCCTATTGAACAATACGCGTTTCAAGCGTGTTTTTGCATTTTATTTTCTCAGATTTCCCGCCGCCTCTCCTCACGTAGCACCGCCTGGCCGTCACCCTTTCCGCGCCCACGCACTCACCAGATCTTTCATTGGCGCCGGCCGCCCGCACGCCCGAGCCTCTTCCATCAACCGCTCAAACAGCGTCTCAAAATCGCCCACTCCGCTCGTGCTGAGTCCCAACTCCTCGATTGTCGGCTTCAGGCTGATCAGGCAATCCGGCATCCAGCGCTCAGCCCCCGTCAGCCGCACGCGCCGCATCTCAGGCTTACCCAAGCCGGCCTCAGCAAACACCCCGCCGAAGCTCTTTCCCATTCTCGTATTAGTGCCCGATCTCTCAAACGTCTCTACCAGCAGCGCGCCCGCACGCTCCCACAACGGCATTTCACGGCACATTTCCATAAAACCGCCGAAGTCCGGCTCCTGGAACCCCACCATGCCCCCTGGTTTCACATGCCTCGCCACAGACCGAACCACCTGTGCCGGTTCCCGCAGAAACATCAGGATGTACCTTCCTACCGCCGCATCGAACGGCCTCTCGAACTCCACTCTTTCCAGGTCTGCCTCCACAAACCGGACATGCCGCAGCCCCTCGGCCGCCATCCGCGCCTCAGCACGCGCAATCGACCGTGCGTCCCTTTCCACTCCGACAACTTCCCCTGACGCCCCCACCAATCTGGCCGCCAACACGCTCACATCCCCCACGCCCGAACCCACATCCATTACGCGCTGGCCCGCACAGATCCCGATCTGCTCAAGCCACCCACCGGTCCGCTCTACCAGCCACTCCGCCTGCCGCATCAGCCTCTGATGCTCGCGGTCGCTGCTTCCCAATGAATAGAAATTCGTCGCCATGTCTTTGTCAGAATACCCCACTCCTAACTCCAAAAACCTGCACTTCCCATACACGATCAACAATTCTGCTCCCCGCTCAGGAAACCAGGCAGGAGATGTTCCGGTATTAACTTTCTGTGCGCTGGGTCAACCAGGAGACCGCACAGGATTTCATTCAGGTTGCTACAATCTGAGCAGAGGAAACAATCGTGACGGTCACGCTCGATCTCTCCCCCGAAGTCGAAGCCCGGCTCTTAGCCGAATCCAGCGCGAAAGGTCTACCTGTCTCGGAAATAATAAAAGGGTACGTCTCTATGCCAACGCCAGAGCCCCTATCAGGGCGCCAAACTGCCGCTGACGTTCTCAAGCTACTGAACGAAGCAGCGGATCTGATTCCTACTGATGTACCCCCGCTGTCTGACCATGCATTGAGCCGCCAGGGTATCTACGAACATTCGGGTTCAGGATGCAATCGCCGGACAAGTTCAGGCGGGAAATAGGCTTTGTGTCACGTCGTAAAACCTGGTTGAGAAGTGGGCCGTGGCCACCCGTCCTGTGAAGAACAATGGCTTGGGCCTAACTCCCGCAGCTGCGGATCTCTTGATAAGCAAAGTCGAAGGATTTGTATTCCGGCTGCCGGACCTTGACGACACGTACCGCACATGGCGCGATCTTGTGCGCGCCTACCAGGTCTCTGGCAAGAATGCGCATGATACCCGTCTGGTTGCTTGTATGCAGTTAAACAGGGTTATGCATATCCTTACCTTCAACATCGACGACTTCAAACGGTTTCACGACATAACCATCGTGACTCCGAGCTAGTCCTCCGCTTGCAACTCCAGATTCAGATGAATGCAACCTACCCGGATGCGCCTTACGAGCCCGATAGCGCAGAGGCAGCCGAGGCTTTGAAAGTTGCAACACATCTCTGCGAGGAAGTGAAGCACCGTATGGGCGCGGCCATGAAGCCCTGAGGGAATGGCCATCACAACAAAACGATCTTTATTTCTTCCATATTCCCAACATCTTCTACGCTCCAGCCATCCCTTCCCCAACTACGCATGCTAAAAACAGGTAGCCTGAGTGCCCGGCATCCACGCGCGCACACAGCCCGAAATGATTATTTGAAACGTCCTCACCGGAAACAGAGAAAAATGCTACCCGCTCTCGCCATCAACGCTCAATCCTCACCCGCCGCGGCGCGCCTCCCGGCAACCCCGAAAACCAGCACAAACTACGCCGCAACCGAAGAACCCAAGCCTAACCCACGCACGCGTAACTACCAAACAATACAATCGAATAAATTGTGGAAATTGGAAAAAACGAAAATTTGTTTCTTCGCCTTGTCTTCGCTTTTCGCCCCGAAAGCGGCCGTAAAGGGCTCCCGCCCCACGCCCCGCAGACCGAAGCCGCACCCCGCACCAGCCAATAAAATCTTCGCTAGTTTGCATCCCCATGTCACATCCCCATTGACCACCTCACTTAGGCATGATATAAATCACAAACCCATGAAACTTCTCAGCTCTAGTCTCGCGCTGTTATTTGTAATGTTATTCGCCACTGCTTCCGCTTCCGCCCAAAGTGCCACCGGCACAATCGCCGGCCGCGTGGTCGACACCACCGGCGCCGCCATCGGAGGAGCCCAAGTGCGCGTCACCAATCAGGCCGACAAGCAGTCGCGCGTCTATCAGACGCAGGGCGGCGGGGACTTCACCTTCGCTCAGCTCGCACCCGGCGACTACATACTCGCCGTGCAAATGACGGGCTTCAAAAAGTACGAGAAGACCGGCCTCCACCTTTCCGCATCTGACTCGCTCGATACCGGCGCCCTGAAGCTCGAACTCGGCTCCATCTCTGAAACCGTGGAGGTGAAGGCGCAAGGTGCAGTGGTGGAGATCGCCAGCGGCGACCGCTCCGCGCTCATCGATTCCAAAGAGATTTCAGACCTGATGGCGCGCGGCCGCGACGTCATGGCCATGCTGCAGATTCTGCCCGGCGTCGTCAACGACAATACCGGCGGCGACGTGCTGGGCACTTTCACCACGCCCACCATGAACGGCATGCGCAACAACTACAACTCGCTCACTATCGATGGTATCTCCGGCAATGGCTCCACAGGGGCAACGGCAAATTCGCCGATCAATCTCGACGCCATCTCCGAAGTAAAGGTCTTCGGGAATTCGTATCCCGCCGAAATCGGGCCGTCCGTATCCGGCGCAATCCTCATCGCAACCAAGAGCGGAACGCAGAGTTTTCACGGCAGCGTCTATTACTACAATCGCAACGAAGCGTTCA
Organism: uncultured Acidobacteriia bacterium; assembly: GCA_903881085.1. Classification (GTDB taxonomy): domain Bacteria; phylum Acidobacteriota; class Terriglobia; order Bryobacterales; family Bryobacteraceae; genus CAIRSA01. Next base: position 38,835 of record CAIRSA010000314.1, on the reverse strand, counting down.
ACGCGAATAACTTCTTCAACAACCGTCAGGGCGTGCCCGTGCAGCGCTACCGCTACAACACGTTCGGCGAGAACATCGGCGGCCCTATCTATATTCCAGGCCACTTCAATAAGAACAAGCAGAAACTGTTCTTCTTCTTCTCGCAGGAGATCGATCCGAACCAGACTCCCATTTCCCTCAGTAACTTCACCGTTCCCACGGCCGACGAGCGACAGGGGAATTTCTCCAAGAGCCTGAAGAATGCCACCTCGCTGTACATCGTGAAGGATCCGGCAAATGGGCTGGCGTTTCCGGGCAACATTGTTCCGGCAAGCCGCATCGACCAGAACGCCGCGAAGCTGCTTACAATCTTCCCGGTGCCGAATGCGACCGATGTGGCGGTGACAAAATATGCCTATAACTTCCAGATCGCCGGAACCGAAGATACGCCTGCCAAACAGGAGATTTTGAAGGTCGACTACAACGCCACCGACAAGTTGAAGATGTGGTTCCGCGCCTCCGGCTTCAACAGCGACAGCAATGGATTGAACAGCCCGGCGATCAACAATAAGTGGGGTCCGGCCCCGATTAATTATCAACAGACCATGCCGAACCTGGGATTGAATGTCACTTACATCGTGTCTCCCTCTGTGGTGATGGAGACCACCTTCGGCATGAATCTCTGGACCGAGTCGCAGATACTGTCGAAGGAGGGGCTGGCCGCGTATCAGAAGGCGACCTACGGCATCAACATCGCGCAGTCGTATCCTTCGCAGAACCCGCTGGCCGTGATCCCATCCATGACGTTCGGCGGCGTGAGTGCGCCAGCGCAGGTCAGCTACGACGGCCGCTTCCCCATGGTTGACGACACCACGCTGTACACCTTCAAGCAGAATATCAGCAAGGTGTGGCGGTCGCATCTGTTCAAGGCCGGCTTCCAGTATCAGCACTCGCTCTATAATCAGTATCATCACGCCGGCGGCAACGGCTTCCCGGGCTCCTTTGCGTTTGGCACAGATGCGAACAATCCGCTCGATAGTGGCTACGCCTACGCCAATACAGTGTTGGGCAATTACAGCACTTACAACGAGACAACCAATCGCGTGGACTACGCGCCCATCACGCAGGTGGTGGAGTGGTTCATTCAGGACAAGTGGAAGGTGAGGAAGCGGCTGACCATCGACATCGGTGTGCGGTTCACCGATCCGCTTCCACTTACTCCGAATAATGATCATGCCGGTAACTTCGTGCCTTCCACTTACAATCCGGCTCAGGCGCCGGTGCTGTTCCGGCCCGCGGTTGTCAACGGCGCAAAGGTGACCATCAATCCGCTTACTGGAGCCACAGTGCTGCCCATCTATTCCGGCTTGATTGTTCCGGGTTCGGGCAATCTGACGAATGGCATTGTCACGCCGACGACTCCAGGCTGGCCGCGCGCGATGGTCTACGGCAAGGGCATTCTGCCTGCGCCGCGATTCGGTTTCGCCTACGATGTGTTCGGCGATGGCAAGATGGCAATTCGCGGAGGCGGCGGCATCTTCTATACCAACCTGATCTCGTCCGGCACGCTGGGAAATCTGTTCTTCAATCCGCCGGCCATCTACACGCCCACGGCGTACTACGGCACGGTTGCGACGGCGGCAAATACCACCGGATTGCTTTCGCCGAGCTCGTTTTCGCGCGACATCGATCCGTATGGCAAGACCAACACTTCCTATCAGGCGAACTTCGGAATTCAGCGCGATCTGGGCTGGGGCACCGTGCTCGATGTCGCCTATGTCGGCAGCTTCGGCCGTCACCTTGGCGAGAATACGCAGCTGAACGTGGTGCCGCCTGGCGCGCAGTTCCTGCCCAAGAACCAGAATCCGCAGACGAACTCGCCGCTGAACGACAATTACTTCCGGCCGTATCCGGGCTACGGCAACATTCCACAGCAGATCTTCGAGGGCAATTCCAGTTATCACTCGCTGCAGGTGCAGGCGCACCGCCGCTTCACGCGCGGGCTGAATTTCGGCATCGTGTACACGCATTCCAAGGCGATGGATTATGCCGAAGGCGACAGTACTACCAGCGCGGCGGTGGCATCGTATGTAAGCCGCCGGACTTATAGCTATGGCGTTGCGGGCTATGACCGGCCCGATATCTTCACCTTCCACTTCGTCTATGATCTGCCTAAGTTCAGCCGCCACGTGCCTGGTAAGATGCTCGGGGCGGTACTGGATGGATGGCAGATTTCGAACATCACTTCGTTTATCAGCGGAGCCCCGGCAACCATCAGCATGGGCACTTCGCCAGGTGTGAATTTCACGGGCGGCGGCGATCCGGTGCGTGCACTGCTGGTGGGCGATACGCGGGGTCCGAAGACGTTCAACCAGTGGTTTAACGTAGCGGCGTTTGCGGAGCCTGTGGCGGTAGATCCGAAGACATGCACCAACAGTGGCTGCCCGCCGATGACTTGGCTGAACTATGGCAATGCCCCCGTAATGCCGGTGCGCGGCCCCGGCGTCGCCAACTTCAACACCTCGATGTTTAAGAACTTCGTCGTGAAGGAGCGCCTCCGCTTCCAGTTCCGCGCCGAGTCATACAACACCTTCAACCACACGCAGTATTCGGGCATGAACACGTCCATCACATTCAATGCGGCAGGCGTGAATACGAACGCCGCAGCCGGGCAGATTACCTCGACGCGCGACCCACGAGTAATGCAAATGGCCCTGCGTCTGATGTTTTAATTCAATGCGCCCGGTTTACCCCGGGCGCACCTCCGCCGGTCACAGAGGTTCGAAATTTTTATATCGCACAAAATAAACCACTTCTTGAATTCGCTAAATCAACTCGCAAGCCACGCCTGCTAGAACCATAGCAGGAGGCCCGTGTCCGATGCCCGAAACCACCGCAAAGTTCACTGCGAAACCTGAGCACCACACATTTTCAGGTTTCCGGCCTCAAAAACCGCCCGCTACCCCACCCCGAACTCGCGCAGCACGGCCTCCGTCTGCTCCCCCAGCCGCGGTGGACGCCGGTACTCCGTCTCCACTCCCGCAAAGTGCATCGGGCTGCCCACCAGGCGCAAATCCCCGGCACTGATGACCACATCCGGTCGCTGCCCCAGCATCTGCGGAACTGTCTGCACCGCCCCGCATGGCACCGCAGCGGCCTCCAGCCGCGCGATCCATTCCGCCGCCGAAGCGCCCGCCAGCACCGAATGAATCTCGGCCACCAATGCCGCCCGATTCCGCGTCCGCTCGGCATTGCCCTGGTACCGCGAATCGGCCAGCCACCCCGGCTGCCCCAGCGCCTCGCAAAACCGCTGCCAGATCCGCTCGTTGGTCACCGCAATCACAATCTCGCCGTCCGCGCACTGGAACATCTGGTACGGCGTGATGTTCGCCTGCCCGATGCCCATTGGCGCCGGCTCTTTGCCCGCGATCAGAAAGCTGGCAGTGATGGCCGACATCGCAGCCAACAGGCTCTCCACCAGCGAGATCTCAATCCGAGCTCCCTCGCCGGTCTGCGTCCTGCGGTACAGTGCAGCCAGTATCGCCTGCGATGCGAACGACGCGGCCATGATGTCAGCCACTGGGAACGCACACTTCACCGGTGGGCCCCCAGGCACCGCGCTCACCTTCATCAGCCCGCTGATCGCCTGCAGAATCAGATCGTACCCCGGCCGGTCCCGATTCGCACCCTCGCTCCCGAAGCCCGACACCGAAGCGTAGATCAACCGCGGATTCACTGCCTTCAACGCCTCGAAGCCCAACCCCAGCCGATCGGTGACACCGGGCCGGAAGTTCTCCATCACCACATCGGCCTTCGCCGCGATCGCCAGCACCGCTGCCCGCCCACGCTGCGACTTCAAATCCAGCGCGACGGACTCCTTGTTGCGGTTGATCCCCAGGAAGTAGGTCGCGTCGTCCGCTTCGAACGGCGGACCCCACGCCCGCGTCTCATCGCCATGCTCTGGCTCTTCGACCTTGATCACTCGCGCCCCGAGATCGGCCAGCGCCATGGTGCAAAACGGCCCGGAAACTGCACGAGTAAGGTCCAGAATGAGAACGCCATCGAGTGGATGCATTACTTAGGATCCTACCACTGGGGCATATCACGCAGATGAAGAGCTTCACTAAACGCCGTAACGACAACTCGCAGGCCATCCGCCGCGCCGTGCAACTGGCCTTCCTACTGTTGAATATCTGGATCGGCGTCCAGTTCTACCTTTTTGTCCGCTATTACGAAACCGGTGGCCGCAGCCTGCGCCTGGACCGCCCGCCCGGCATCGAAGGCTGGCTCCCCATCGCCTCGCTCATGAATCTGAAGGCCTTCCTCGAAACAGGCGCGCTACCGCGCGTCCATCCCGCCGGCATGTTTCTGCTCGTAGCCTTCATCGCCATCAGCTGGCTGCTGCGCAAGTCGTTCTGCTCCTGGCTCTGCCCCATCGGCACCTTGTCGGAATGGCTGTGGCGCGCCGGCCGCGAGATCTTCCGCCGCAATTGGGTGCTGCCACGCTGGCTCGACCTGACGCTGCGCCCACTGAAATACTTGCTCGCATCCTTCTTTCTATATGCCGTAGCCACCATGCCCGCGGAAGCGATCCAGGCTTTTCTGCAAGGCCCCTACGGCATCGTGGCAGACGTGAAATTGCTGAACTTGTTCCGCTTTATGAGCACCACAGCGGCCATTTCGCTAGGCCTTTTTGCCATCGCGTCCATCTTCGTCCAGAACTTCTGGTGCCGCTATCTCTGCCCTTATGGGGCGTTCCTCGGGCTATTTTCCATGCTCAGTCCGATGCGCATCAAACGCCAGCCTTCCAGCTGCATCGATTGTGGCAAATGCGCCCGCGAATGCCCTTCGCTGTTGCCGGTCGACAAGTTGATCACCATCAAGTCAGCCGAATGCACGGCCTGCCTCATCTGCATTGCGGAATGCCCGGTGGCCGATGCACTCGAACTGTCCGTCGCCCGCCGCCCCGTTCCGGCCTGGGCCATGGCCTCCGCGGTGGCCGCAATCTTCATCGGCACTTGCGCCTGCGCGCAATGGAGCGGATACTGGCACACCAACCTGCCGGAAGCAGTCTACATGCGCTATGTCCCCCAAGCCGCCGACCTGGAGCACCCATGAGGGCGGGACATGGCACGCCGATTGCTTACACTTCCCCCGGAGATCCGATTATGCGCAACACAATGAGTCTCAATATTGGCCAAATCGTCGCGGAAACACCAGCAGCAGCAAGGGTATTTGACGATTATCAGATCGATTACTGCTCTGAGGGAAAAGACCCACTCGACGTTGCCTGCCGCAAAGCCGGGGTAAGTATCGATCGCATCCTCGACGAAATCCAACTCGCCGCCCGCACCGAAATCCCCACTGATCTGCATGACTGGCGGCGCGCCCCCATGCGCGACCTGATCGCCCACATCCTCAACGCCCACCACGCGTTTCTCGATGTTCAATTGCCGCTCCTGGAACACGAAATCATGCGCTCCGTCGGCATTCACGCCAACGACAACAATGAGCATTATCAGCAGCTGCGTAAAGTCTTCAGCCGGTTCCGCGACGAGATTGAGCACCACAACAAACGCGAAGAGATGGTCCTGTTTCCAGCTATCATCGCCCTGGAACAGTCCACCGCGAAGAGCTACACCGGCCCGAAGCGTTCGTTCGGTTTCGCCTCGCAAACCGTCCATTCCATGGAAGGCGAGCACGAATCCATCCACAAACTTCTGAACGAAATCCGCCGCATGACCAACTCCTTTACGCCGCCCTCCGACGCGCGCGGACAGGACCGCAGCCTGTATCACGACCTGCGCGAATTCGAAATCAACATGCGCCGCCACTTCCACCTGGAAAACAACATCCTGTTTCCGCGTGCGGCGGCATTAGAGGAAAATAGGACATGAGTAACTTTGACCGCGAATCGCTGGCCTATCACGCCCAGTTGCCTGCCGGAAAGATCTCCGTCCAAGCCACCAAGCCCTGCGCTACGCAGCGCGATTTGAGCTTGGCCTACACGCCCGGCGTTGCCGCGCCGTGTTTGGAGATTGAACGCGATCCATCGCTGGTCTATAAGTACACCTCAAAGGGCAATCTGGTCGCAGTCGTGTCAAACGGAACTGCCGTACTCGGTCTGGGCAACATCGGCGCCGCGGCCGGCAAGCCCGTAATGGAAGGCAAGGGCGTGCTGTTCAAACGCTTCGCCGGAATCGACGTGTTCGATATCGAACTGGCCACCGAAGATCCCAAAGAGATCATCCGCGCCTGCCAGTTGATGGAGCCCACCTTCGGCGGCATCAACCTCGAAGACATCAAGGCGCCGGAATGCTTTGTCATTGAAGAAGAGCTGAAGCGCACCATGAAGATCCCGGTCTTCCATGACGATCAGCACGGCACGGCCATCATCTCCGGCGCGGCTCTGTTGAACGCCCTGGAGATTCAGGGCAAGAAGATCGGCGAAATCAAAGTCGTCTTCAACGGCGCCGGCGCCAGCGGTATCTCCTGCGCCGAACACTATGTCCGGCTCGGCATACGCCGTGAAAACATCCTCATGTGCGACCGCGAAGGCGTCATCTACGAAGGCCGCGTCAAGGGCATGAACGAATACAAGGCGCGCTTCGCCGCCAAGACCGATCGCCGCACGTTAACCGAAGCCTTTGTTGGCGCCGACGTGTTCTTTGGCCTCTCCGCCGCCAACTGCGTCACGCGCGAGATGCTGCTTACCATGGCTCCCGGGCCCATCATTTTCGCCCTTGCCAACCCCGATCCCGAAGTATCCTTCGAAGTCGCCAAGGAAGCGCGCCCCGACGCCATCGTCGCCACCGGCCGCAGCGACTATCCCAACCAGGTGAACAACGTGTTGGGCTTCCCGTTCATCTTCCGCGGTGCGCTCGATGTGCGCGCCACCACCATCAACGACGAAATGAAACTCGCCGCCACGCGCGCCCTGGCTGCGCTGGCCAAGGAAGACGTGCCCGATTCCGTGCGCCGCGCCTATGGTGTCGACAAGCTGGAATTCGGACCGGACTACATCATCCCCAAGCCGTTCGATCCGCGTGTGCTCATCTGCGAAGCCGCCGCCGTGGCCAAGGCCGCGATGGATACCGGCGTGGCTCAGATGCCCATCAATATTGATGAATACCGCGAGCAGTTGGAACGCCGCCTGGGCAAGGCGCATGAGTTCATGCGCATCGTGATCCACAAGGCGCAGCGCCACTCCAAGCGCATCGTGTTCCCCGAAGGCAGCGAAGAAAAGATACTGCGCGCCAGCCACATTCTGATCGAAGAAGAGATCGCCGAACCTATTCTACTGGGTAACGAAAAGGATATTCGGGACCTCGCCGAAGCGCTCCACCTGCGCCTGGATAAGGCCGTCATCATCGATCCGTCCAATTCGCCAAAGTTGAAAGAGTACGAACAGGCGCTCTATCTTTCTCGCCAACGCAAGGGACTTACACTGCACGAAGCAGCCGAGCAGATCCTGAACCGCAACTACTACGGTTGCATGATGGTGAAGCAGGGCGATGCCGATGCCCTAATCGGCGGGTTGACGCAGCACTATCCGGAGATGATCCGGCCGGCGCTGCAGATTATTCCTCTGCGCCCGGGCCAGCGCCGTGTCGCTGGAGTCTACGCAATGATCACCCCGGAGGGTCACTCCTACTTCCTGGCTGATGCTACCGTCAACATCGAACCCGATGCCGAAGATCTGGCCGACATCGCCATTTCCGCCGCGCTAGCAGCATCGCGCTTCGGCGTAGAGCCGCGTGTGGCCATGCTTTCGTTTTCCAATTTCGGCAGCACGCGCCACCCGCTGTCCGACAAAGTGCGGCGTGCGGTGGAATTGATCCGCAAGCGCGCACCAGAGTTGATTGTCGATGGCGAGATGCAGGCCGATACTGCCGTCACGCCTGAGATTCTGGAGCAGACCTATCCGTTCAGCACGTTGAAGGGCGCGGCGAATGTGCTGGTGTTCCCCAATCTGGAAGCGTGCAATATCTGCTACAAGCTGCTTGCCCGCATCGGCGGGGCAACGGCGATTGGACCGATATTGATGGGCCTTTCAAAGCCCGTGCACGTGTTGCAGCGCGGTGCAGAAGTGACCGACATTGTGAACATGGCCGCCATCGGCGCGGTGGGGGCTTATGAGCTGGAGGGCGTTCTCCAACCGGTATAGCCCATTATTTGCCGGACTCGGCCCGTTTGTAACCGGAGAAGAGACTGCGGCTTTCAAAGCGCGAGCGCAATGCGTTGACGGGCAACAGCTTCGACTGGCCCTTCCAGGTGTAGTTGTCGAGCAGCCACGCGTCGCCCACCTTGACGAATTCTCGATCAAGCTGCGTGCCCGGTTGGAAACTGTTGGTGGCCTTCATGACGGTGAAGCGTTCCTTGAGCACCACGCCCTCTTCCTGATCGAACCAGGTTGCGCGCAGCGAGCACATGGCCTCTTCATCCTCTTTCGTGGCGGGCTTCATGCCGGCTTTGGGCTTTGACTGGACGAGCCAGGTCTTATGGCCATTGACAACCTCTTCGCCAGACACAGTGTTGTCGTAGAGTCGCTGTAGTTCGTCGAGCCCGCCCAGGTTGACAGTACGCGTGAATTTGAAGAAACTGCTCTTCTTGCGTTCCTCGCGGGCGGTCGCCATCTCTTTATCCACCTGCTTCTGTTCCTTGTCAGTTAGCGGGCGGCCGTTGATGGCGACGAGCTTGCGGAAGTTCTCGCCCTCAAGCAGAATGACGTCGTAGGTCTTGCGGCCAGGCTCCAGCCGGTCGCCCTTCTTGCCAAACGCGTAGCTGTCTTCCTCTTCCTTGTAGGTGTACTTCAGGCCCAGTTTTTCCTGCGCTTGATGCGCCTGCAGGGCTTGTGCAATGAGTTTGTCAGCAGCGGGAGCATCCGCCGCGAATGCCGGCAATTGGAAAGCCAGGATGGCCAGTGTGACTAGTGAGCGCATACATAGAAGTATACGAAGATGCATGGCGCTACTTCCAATCCACATAGCCGCGCTCGATCAGGCCGCGAATCACCGGCACGATCTGCGCGGCCAGTCCATCGGCTGAAGTGCGCAGCGCAGCGGCCATCTGGTTGATGATCTCGCCGAGCGGAGTGAGGCCGTTCAAGCGGGAACAGATGCTGCCCATGTAAGGATCGGTCGGCACGGGTTTGGCGTGTTCATCGGACAGGGCGAGGGCGCATTCGCGCAGGCCCCACGCCTCGCCGTCGCGCACCAGTCGTTGATCGAAGCGGACCTTTTCGTTCAGTATCAGGCACTGCGAAAGCAGATCGGCATTGCTGGGATTGGCGTGAAGAAAGTCCACAGCGGCGAAGATGCGGGCTACTTCATCGCCGGTCAGGCGGATCAGGTCCACCACTTCCGGCGTTGCGTGAAACCAGTTCGAAGGCGACGTCCTGCGGCGCAGAACGATCACGCACGCGGTCATGGACTCAATGCCTTCGCGCTGGTAGTATTCGACCCAAGTTCTAAACTTTGCAAGGTAGGCAGCGGGGTCGTGTTGAGACTCGTCGTAGAGCCAGCCGATGGGATATTCGCGCATTGGTGCGCTAACGCCGCGGACCACCGCCATATCGCAGCCCGACCCTGCGGCCCACTCGCTCACGTGCTGTTCGAAGGAGGTGCCCGTAAAGTTCGCAACGTCGCATAGCGTGAGGAACATGCCTCCTTCAGCGAGGAAGCGCGGCGCATTGCGGACCACGTGCGCGGTGACCCGGTCTGCTCCCAATCCACCATCACGGAACTGGAATTCGCGCCCAGGCGAGATTACGAAGGGAGGGTTGGCAACGATCAGATCGAAGTGCTCGCCTTCCACTGCCGAGTAGAAGTCACTTTCCCGGAATTCTACATTGGTCCGGCCGTTGAGGAGGGCAGAGAACTCGCCCAGTTGAATGGCGCGCCAGTTCTGCTCCACGGCCACAATGGCGTCACTGTGGGTGGCGGCCACCATGGCTTGGATGCCGCTGCCAGAGCATAGATCGAGTGTACGGCCGCTGTGTTTGCGGATGGTGGAATTGAGTACGACGGAAGATGATGCGCTAGCGCCCATCACGAAATCGTCGCTTAGGGCCTGTCCTATGGGCTTCAGATCGCAGACGACGAGAGTATCGAGGCAGGGGACGATGCGGAATCGAGCGGTGACGGAGCTGTTGTGGATGGCAAGCAGTCCGGCAGAGACAAGCGCACTGAGATTCGCCGGGGCGAGCGCGTCCGCCGCAGCCTCTTCGCTCAATGGCAACTGAAACTGGAAGAGCGCGCAGACATCGCGCAGCCTTGGCTGCGTGTGCATGGAATAGAGTAGCGATGGCGCATCGCGGAAGTGCGCATTGGCGCCTTGGCCCAAGTCCATAAACTCCTTCAAGGTTTGTGAGTTATAGGAGGCGGCGCGCAGCGCATCGGCCAGGCGCTTGATTTCCGTGGGGTCTGGGAACTGCAATGGCATAGGGCTATAATACCCTCGGAGGCCGCAAAGATGCAGAAGCCAGAACTTGACGATCCATTCCTGATACTTGTGCTGGGCGACTTCAGCGGCCGGGCAAGCCGCGGCGAGAAGTCGTCGCCGGAGGGCCGCGTGCCCATCCTGGTGGATTGCGACAGCGTGGACGAGGCGATGAAGAAGCTGCGGGCGCGGGTGCGGATTCCCGTCGATGAGCGCCACCTGGAGATTGAGTTTGGTAGTCTGGAGGCCTTTCATCCCGACCAGTTGTTCGAAACAGTTCCGATCTTCGATGACCTGCGCGACGCCTTGCAGTCCCCAGCGCCACGGCCCTCGCCAGGTAAGCGCGCGGCTATGCCTGCGGAGGATTTCGTTTCCGGGAGTCTGCTCGATCAGATTGTTGCCGGGACGGACCCGCTGCAATCGTTCATTGACAAGACGATTGCGCCGTATACCGTCGCCAAGGAGAGTGTGGCCGATAAGCAATGGAAGCAGCGCGTGCAGGGGATGGCTTCCGACGCGTTGAATGCGCTGATGCATCACCCCAACTTTCAGCGAGTAGAGGCGGCTTGGCGCGGGCTGGACTTTTTGGTGCGCACGGTGGAGACCAGTCCGCAGTTGAAAGTGTATATGTTGGACGTGAGCCTGGACGAGTTGCGAGAGTTCCCGCAAGGCCTGCAGAAGCTGTTGTCGCCGGAGATGAAATGGGCGTTGCTGTTGGCCGATTTTGTGTTCGCGCCGACGGTGCCGGATATTGAGCTGCTGGCACGGCTTTCGTTGATGGCCGCGCGCGCGGAGGCACCGCTGCTGGCGCAGGCTAGCGATCATGTGTTGGGTTGCCGGTCGATTGCGGATACTCCCTATACCGAAGACTGGAATCTGGAGCAGCCGATGTGGGAGGAGCTGCGGGATTTCCCGGAATCCAGCTGGCTGGGTCTGGCGATGCCTTCGTTCATGGGACGGTTGCCGTATGGGCGCAATACCGCGTCGACGGAATGCTTCGCGTTTGAAGAGATCGGCAGCGAGTCGCGGCATTCGGATTACCTGTGGTGCAATGCGGCGTTCGCGGCGGGTGCGCTGATTGCGCGGAGCTTCAGTGAGTCGGCATGGAAGATGCGGCTGGGCGACTACCGCACGTTGGATCATATGCCGATGCATGTGCGTGGGGACGAACTGGTGCCTGGGGCGGAGGTGCTGCTGACGCAGAGTGCGGTGGAGAGCATGATTGAGCACGGAGTGATGCCGCTGATTGCGCGGAAGGATGGGGATTCGTTGTTGGTGGGGATGTTTCAGTCTGTGAATCGGGCGAATCCGGCGCTGCAGGGTCGGTGGCGGTTTTAAGGTTGGGATGGATAAGAAGAGCGCGAGTTGACATAACGTTAAGGATTCTATCCGCAATGCTCCGGCCGACCGTTTCCGCGTTCCATGAGGCATTATCGGCCCGGAGCACTGCGGATAGAATCCTTAACGTTATCGGAAACTACGAATTCAACGCCCGATAGAGCGTGGAGCGGCCCACGTTCAACAGGTCGGCCACGTACTGGCGGCCTTCTCCGTTGTCGATCAGCTTCCGCGCGTGGTTGATCTGTTCGGCGGTCAATTTCACCTTCCGACCAAACTTCACGCCTCGACGTTGCGCAGCCGTCACTCCGGCCCGTGTTCGCTCTGAGATAAGCGACCGTTCTAACTCCGCTAGCACCCCGATCATTTGCCACATGGCGCGGCCCGTGGGCGTCGTCGTGTCGATTGCTTCGGTGAGCGAATGGAATTTCACGCCACGGGCGCGCAGGTCATCGAGCATCGCTATCAAGTCGCGCAGACTGCGGCCAAGCCGGTCGAGCTTCCACACGATCAGCGTGTCACCATGTTCAAGTTTCTTCAAGCATCGGAGCAGGGCAGGGCGCTTCGTTGTCGCGCCCGATAATCCCTCATCCTTGAACACGCTTTCGCATCCGGCCTTCTTCAGTGCCGCAAGCTGCAAGGCGGGGTTCTGGTCGTCTGTAGACACGCGGGCATAGCCGTATTTCATGCGCCCATTTTGAACCTGATATTTGACACACGTCAACCCCGCTGTTTGCAGGCATGGCAGCGATGTATCAAAACTTACCAGTTGCGAGACGGCTATAATATAGTCGATTATCAACCTGATCTCTATCATCCAAGTGAAGGAGGCCTATGCCCACCGGAGCCGATCTCTTGGGGGAATTTGAGGAGCACTCACCCGCAGGCCTTCGATCGTTGCTGGCGGCGGGAGTCAGCCCGACTGAGCCGATTGACGGTAAGCGGCCAATCGATGTGTTGATCGAGATGTATCTTCGATCCTCGCGGTTCGCTGCGTGCCTACAGGTCATGCTGGATGCGGGGGCCAACCTCGGCGATCCTCTGCTAACCGCGCTCCTTCTTGACGACGAAGCGGCACTGCGCGGGCTCCTTTCCAGTTCGGACGAATATCCGCGGCGAAGACTAAATCCCTTGTGCGCGTTCACATCCTGCCGCGGCGTGACGGCTTTACACATTTGCGCGGAGTTCAACTCCACTCGCTGCGCCTGAGTGCTGCTGGACGATGGCGCTGACGTAAACGCCCGCGCCGATCAGGATGAGAGCGGCCTTGGGGGACAAACCCCCATCTTTCATGCGGTGAACAGCATCTTCAATTACTGCCGGCCCGTCATGGAAATTCTCGTGAACGCCGGGGCCGACTTAGACGCGCGAGTGCGGGCGCTTTTGTGGGGAGAATCGATGAGCTGGGAAACAGTCGTGTACGATGTCACTCCGATTTCCTATGCGCAGAGCGGTCTCCACCGTCAGTTTCACCGTCGCGAACAGGATGTCTACAACAACATCGCGTTTTTGCATCGCAAGCGTTTCGGTAGCGAACCACCCACTCGGAACGTGCCCAACAAATACCTGGCCGGACACTAGGGTGTCGTCCTACCATTTGGAGCAAAGGAGCCTTTATGAATCGCGCTCACAATCTGCCTTCGAAACGATGGTCGTCGAGTGGGAAGGATACTTGTCCATTATTTCGTCAGTTCGGCACGAATGTCCTTAAGGAGGCGGAAAAGGTGATAAGCATCGCTTGGGGAAGCCACAAAATCGAACCTCCCGTAATAGGCCTTCGCTTCATCGTCTTTGGCGTGAACAGCGAAGGCGCGGATGCCGGCGATGTCAGCGGCTTGCAGAGTGCGCATCATCGCATCCTTCAATAAACCAGCTCCGAGACCTTTGCCTTGCCACGCCGCTGCAATGGCCAGTCTTGCTAGCAGCATGAACGGAACCGGGTGCCGGGCAAGTTCCTTTGTCAATCGCTCCGGCGCGTCGGCATGTTCCACCTGTCCAACAACAAGAGTGTAATAGCCAACTACTGCGGACTGGCTCAACGCCAAATACGTTTGGGAGGCGCCTGCCTGCTGGTTTTGCATCGCATAGCGAATCAGAAACCGGTTTAAGGCCTCGCGTCCGCAATCGAAGGATTCCACGGCGTGGATTCGTGCGAGCTTCTCAATGCGAAGCGGTGTCATTTCAGGCCGCCGCGCTCGAATACGCTCGGCTCGCGGAGGAGTTTGGCAAGTCGCGGCGCGGGTGTCGGCTCAGCGTCCAGGGCTTTTTGGAAGGCTTTCCATTGCGCGGCATTCAAGCCGAACCACTGGCGGTCCGGTAGCGACTCCTCGGCGCGCGCCAATGCGCTTTCAAGCACAAACTCGCTGACGGAGCGCCTGGCGGCGCTGGCCGCAATTTGCAGGGTAAGCTTAGCCGAGGGCGTGAGCCGCAAGTCGAGTTTTTCGCTTCGTGTTTTGATAAGTGGCATGGCAAGTTCTCCCCTGGAGTTGGCTTCAAGGACCACTATAACATAGATGCCAGACAGTGTCATGACAAGCGCCTTATGAACATGAGTGACTGGAGACAGCCACCCGGAAGCTCTTCATTCCACCGTCAGCTTTGCTTTTTGTTCAGGGATTACAAGCCAATCGCCATGCCAGGCACGCGGGGACGAACTGGTGCCGGGGGCGGAGGTGCTACTGACGCAACGCGCGGCGGAGAGCATGATTGAGCACGGAGTGATGCCGCTGATTGCGCGGAAGGATGGGGACTCGTTGTTGGTGGGGATGTTTCAGTATGTGAATCGGGCAAATCCCGCGCTGCAGGGGCGGTGGCGGTTTTAAGGTTGGGATGGGTCGGGGTTGTACGGTTTTGACATGAACCGAGAAAGAGCAGTGGAACGCTACTGGAAAAGGTATCTCCAGCATTTGGCATGGGTTGTATGCAACGTGCTCGTCACCCGCCGGGTGACTCGCATTGCGGGCAGTGTCGCGTGGAGCAAATCAGGGACAGCCAGCCATTTTCCGGCAAAATCGCTGGAAAACGGAGGCAGTCCCTGGTTTGCAGAGTCGTGCATTTCCGCAGGATTTACGGGTACTAGCTTTTTCCAGGATGAAGTATCGGACGCCCGAACATGGTCATTTGTGGAGTTGCCGAAGCCGCATCACATTGTACCTTCTCTTCCAAGCCGTAAAGGGATGGTCTAATTTTGTTTGGTCCTACCAACTACGCAGAGCCGAATGAGGCTGGGGCTTCTCGTCTGCTAGAATGCGGTTTAAGAGGAGGCACAGCGATAATGCGTTTGCGACGGATGAGAGGCTTTGGGTGCCTAGGCTGCTTACCTTTCGGCGGGCTGATTACGCTTCTGTTGCCGTTCCTCGTGATCGGCGCAATTATCTATTTCCTTGTAAATCGCCAGAAGCCGAATCCATCGCCGGGCAATTACACACCGCCTGTTCCGGGCGGAGGATTCTGCCCCGGTTGCGGCAAGCCGATTGCCACCGGAACACGGTTTTGCGCGGGATGCGGTAAGCCCATCGATTAGCGCCGGACTTTGTGCGGTGTCTGAACGTCCGGCGCTCGCGGATGGTCTTTCTTTGCGGGTATAGAATTTGCGAAGCGTTGCTCAGGGCCGCTAGTACACTGCTCAATTAAGTTAATACCTTTTTCGATCGCCTCCTGCGGTCTGGCCGCGCAAACGCCGGCTGGCTCGATCACGGGTTCCGCGCCTGCGGACTATCCGGCAGTCGGACTGAAGTCCTCCGCAGGCTAAAAGCCTGCCCTACGTCAGAAGGCGTATCTTAGAGACAATTGCAGCACTCGGGCGCCGGCGTTCTTGCCCTGGACTTTGCCGAAGTTGGCTGAGCGCGGGTTGGTGCTGGCGCCGCCCAGGTTCGGATGGTTGATGAAGCTGAAGGCCTCACCACGGAAAGTCACGCGATGGCGTTCGTTGAAGCGGAAGGTCTTGAAGCCGGCAAGGTTCCAGTTCTGGAAGCCGGGCTGTTCGATGATGTTGCGTCCGTAGGGGGCGGGCGCATATGTGCCGTTTGCCGGGGCTGTGAACATGGGCGCTCCGGTGGGCGTGGTGACGGCGAACCAGTAGTTGCTATCGGCGTTGGAACGCGAGAAGGCCTGCTGATCCCTGGCGATCGCCGGGTTGCCGTTCACAGCCCAATACTGTGGGCCGCTGCCGGGGCCTACGCCGGCGAAATCGTCAGTAGTGGTGATGCTGGCCCAACCTCCGGATTGGAACTGGCTGACGCCGGAGAAACTCCAACCGCCGGCCACTTTACCAAGTAAGGAAGCACTGCTCTTTAGGAACGGAAGCTCATACATGTAGTGAATTACCAGGACGTTCGGACGGCTGAAGTCGGAGGTTCCCCACAATGCGGTGCGGTCGAAAGCACTGGGGAGATTGTCACCGCTGCCGCGGTAAGAGCCGTCGTCATGGGCGGACATGCGCGTGTAGGCCACTCCATAAGTAAGGCCGTGGGACGCACGGCGGTTATAACTCAGCTGGAAGGAGTTCACTTTGGACGATCCACTGGGCTCTTCGCTGAGGATCTGGGTGTAGCCGCCGTATGGCCGCAGATAATCGGGATTGATGCCAGGGTTCTTATAGGTGGTTCCGACAGGCAGCTGATTGATGTTTCTGTATCCGATGTTATGAAGGCTGCGCGAGCCCACATAACTAAGCTCCAGGATGGTTTTAAATGGCAGGCGCGTAGAGAAAGTCACATTCCAGTTGTACGTTTCCGGCATGGGATATTGCTTGTTTACGGAAAGGGCTGGCGCAGGGTAGAGTAAGTGCGTGCCGCTGCCGCCGGGGTTGTCGACATTACCGTTTGTAAGTTGGGCGGCTGGCTGGAAGGGCGGTTGTCCGCCTAACTGGACACTGTCGCTGACATAGGGGTGCAGTACAAAGCGGCCGCCGCCGGCGCGGATTACCTTGCCGTTGCCGAGTTGGTAGGCGATGCCGGCGCGGGGCTGGAAGTTCGAATGGTTATCGGAGTACCCTCTAGCGCCTTTGCTGAAGAGATAGTCGTATTGGCCGGAAGTAGAGAGCGGGAAGCGTCCCTTGGCGGCATCGGGCCAACCGTCGCCGGGGATCACCAGGCCATTGTAGGTTTGCGCGCCAAGGATGAAGCCGGTTTTGGGATCCTGCACGGCGCGCTTGGCGGGATTGTAGGCAGAGGGGTCAAATACAGCGTAGTTGTTCCACAGGCTGTAGTAGGGCTGGGTGATGGTATGACGAAGGCCAATTTCCACGCGGAGTTTGGAGTTGACTTTCCAGCCGTCCTGGGCGAACCACTCGCACATGGAGCCGCGGTATGGGGTGTAGGCTTTGGCACCGTATTCGGTGTAGGTATCGAAGATGCCGAGCGCGGCGTTGGCAATGGCCGAGCCGCTGCTGGGTGCGCCGCCGCGGGCCGCGGTGAAGGTGAAGTTTCCGTTCTGATTGCCGGGGGCCTGGTCGTAGTTATTCTCGCCGGAATGCTCAAAGGAGAAGCCCACCTTGAATGTGTGGTTGCCGTGGATCTTGGTGAGATTGTCTGATGCTTTGTAGATGGGGCCGGCGGACTTCGAGGGATACACCAGGCCGTTCATGGCGGTGAGAAGTTCGATGGTCACGCTGGGGATCTTGTCGTTGTAAGCCTTGGTGCCAGGGAAGAAATATGGGTAGTTGATGCCATACAGGTTGCGATTCGCGGAGACGGCGTAGTCGACCAGGTTGGTGTTTGTGTCATGCGAGACGGCGATCAGAGCTTCGTTCACCATGGTGGGGCTGAGTGTCCAGATGTAGTTGATGGATGCCGTTTCGGCGCGCCAGAAGCGGTCAAGCGGGGTGCGGTCGCCGGCGGCGTAGAACGGGATGAGCTGATCGTTTTTCGTGTAGTTACTGCGGAAGCGGATCATGTGGTTTTCTTTGGGATTGATATCGCCCGAGAAGGTATTCTTGACCTGTTTCTGCGAGTTAGTGGCGTAACCGATCCAGTTGAAACCGGCTTGGTAGTTGCCCTGGATTGTAGGATATTCCTTGAGCAGGCCGAGGCCGCTCTGACTTAGTTGGCTGGCTGGGATGATATTGCCCGGAATTGGGAGACCTGTCTTGGGATCTTTGATCGCAAGTCCAGCCTTGGCGAAGGGATTGTTGGCGACCAACAGCTGACTGAAATCGCCGGTGCGCATGGCGTCGGAGGGGACGGTCATGGACGAGGTGGCCGGCGTCCGATAGCGGGCGTACTCCTGGCCGACGTAGAAGAAGGCTTTGCTGCGGCCGGTGTTCCACAGGTGCGGGATGAAGACGGGACCGCCTAAGTTCCAACCGAACTGGTTGAAGCGCAGGGTGGCCGGCACGCTGTTGGTGCAGTTGGGATTGGCGGGTGCGTAATACGGGCAGGCGGTGGTGGAGCTGTTGTTGCGGCCCCAGTCGTTGGCGTTGAAGGCGTTGTTTTCGACGTATTCGTATAAGTTGCCATGGAAGGCCTGGCTGCCGCCTTTGGTGATGACGCGGATTGAGCCTCCCGAAGCGCGGCCGTATTCAGCGCTGTATGCGGAGGTGAGGACTTGCACTTCCTGCACCGCATCGGCGTCTACTGAGCCGGTACTATAAGTGCCGCTGCGGGTGCGCCAGGCGGACGCGCCGTCGTAAGTAACATCGGAGGTACGGGGAGTGGCTGAGTTGATCGAGGTGTTCGTAAATCCGCCGGTGGCGAAGTTATTGGTATTGAGGATGTCGCCGGTAACTCCGGGTACCAATAGCGCGGAGTAGAGGGCGTTGCGGCCGCTGAGGGCCATGGTGTCGATTACATCGTGATCGATTACTTTGCTGAGCACGCCGGAGTCGGGCAGGACCGCGCTGGGCGATGCAGTGACCGAGACGCTTTCGGATGTGCCGCCTATTTCGAGGTTGAGATTGATGTTGGCGGCCATGGCGGGGACGATCTCATTGTGTTGCTGGCGGGTTGCCTTGAAGCCGGGCGCCTGCACCTGGATGGCGTAGAGGCCTGGGGGGATGGAGGTGAAGACGTAGTAGCCGGAGGCACTGGTGGTGGTGCGTCTTTCGAGGGTGGTGCGTTCGTCGGTCAGGACGACTGCGGCGTTGGCGACGAGGGCTGCGGTGGGATCTTTGACTACGCCAGAGATGGAGGCGTTATCGGATTGCGCCAGCAGATGAGATGCGGGCATGATGAGGGCCGAGATGAGGATGGCTGTTAATGAACGGCTACGTGGCAGGTTCATTTCTGGTGGTTCTCCTTTGGGTGGGTCAAGTATATACCGGGCGGATTTCCGGGGCAACCGGGGGTGGTAGCTTGTGTGTCATGCCTTGGCACAAGGGTTGAAAGAGCATAGGAACAGCTGGGATTTGGGGCAATAACCAAGGCCGGTTTTGGGACTGGCTGCGGACGAGGACGAGGGCCTCCGCCCTACAAGAGTTCGTTCGATCTTCTCTGGACTGTGACAACCGTGATGTCGTCGTTCTGCCCCCAGGCCCGCGCCGCCTCCGCGATCTCCGTGGCCGGGTGGCCGCTTACTTCACGCGTGCGCTCAAAGCCGAACAGTTCCCGCTTCGCGTTCTCCGCTTCCACCACTCCATCGGACACAAACGTGAAGCTCCGCCCCGTTTTCGTGAATTCCGCGTATTCTGCTTCGGGATCAATCCCCAGCGGCAGCCCAGCCTCAAGCTCGACTTCGAGCCCATCGCAATATGGCGCCGGATGTCCTGCATTCGCAAGCGTTACCGTGCCGTCGGCATCAAATCGCGCGCAACAGCATGTGACAAAACCGCCCCCGGTATGACCCGACAGACCTTCATTGAGTACCAGAAGAATGCGCGCCGGCGAGGAGGATTTTTCTGTGCGCAGAATCCCGATAACCACCGACACCAGCATCGCCGCTTTTAGTCCTTTGCCGCTCACATCGCCTGCAACGACGATCATGCCGCCCTCTTTGCAAGGCAGCACCTGATAAAAGTCACCGCCCACTTCACTGGCCGGCCAGTACGCGCTTTCCACCGCGAAGCCCGGAACCTCAATCGATGCCGCCGGCAGCAGCAGTTCCTGAACCTGCCTGGCAGCCTCCAATTCCTTATTGAGACGCTCGCCACGCAACGCAATCCGTGTGAACCGGTTCAGTAAAATGCCCGCCATGGCCAGCGAGCCCAGCATGAGTCCGGCGAGTTCCATAGGAATGGCGATCGGCTCCTCCAATAACAACAGGCCATTCGCGAGAAAATCATCGTAGCCGAAGATCCCGTTAAATCTGAAAAGAAACATGGTGATTCGACCGACGAATCCGCTGATATAGATGAGATAAGGCACGCCAAGAACCCAGGCTTCGCTGTTCTTTTTTCGTCCTTGCTGGATAAGAAGCCACACATTGGCTGCGATTACAGGCAACTGCCCAGCACCAAGCAAGGTATTGGACTCCGCACTCGTTACCCAGTCCACCCAACCACCGCCATCAGGCACCTGCAACAGCAGACAGGCGGCCAACACCCAAAGAAACCAACGTGGCCCGGGCACGCGGAAATAGCCGCGAAAGAAAAAGTAAGAGCAGCCGAGATTGACGGGGTAGGCGATGCCCGCCAGAAGTCCCACTCCGTGGTAAGCCCCAAGGGCAAAGATTCCGTACCACATGAAATCAAACAGCGCTCGACCAAGCAGCATGCCGGCATACCAGGCGTATTCGGCATGCTGCGGTTGCCGGCGATAGCAAACAATGAAGACCAGGGCAAGAAACGTGCACGGCATGGCCGTTAAAAGGAATGCAAGGTTGCTCCGCTGGCGTTCTTTCGATTGCAGATCGAACGCCCGCTGCATTGGTATTCGCGTGCCCAGTTCAGGAGGCATGGAGATTCCGCCGCCGAGATGGCTAACGTAGTCATCACGGCACAGCCAGACACGAACGGCGATCACAGCACGGTCGCCACGTTTAAGCAAAGGAAGAGGCGCCAAACGCGCTGGGAAAACCTGGCTCCGGTACACGTCTCCCGGAGTCCCATATTGCATGATTTTGGCTCCGTTCACAAACAGATCGGCGGAGGTTGCGATTTCGGGAAACCACAGGTAGAGCGGTTCGTCCGTTTCGACGATGAGGGTGAGGCGTTACCAGGCGAATCTTGATGGATCGGTGGCAACGCCCTGTTCGGTCCAGCGCTTGGAGGTCAGCAGCGTAGACCAGCCGGAGTCATCGAAGGCGGGCTCTTTCCACGCCGCATTGTCCCCGGGGTGAAAGCGCCACGGCTGATTCAGAACCCACGCCTGTACTCGCTCCGGCTGCGTCTGCGCCGATGCAAGCGCACTAAGGCCGATCAACCCTAACGTAAATCGCAGCAGGCAAGAGTTACTCCGAAGCATCACCATAGAGTGTCACAAAACGGCGCGCTGCTGCTTGCATGAGATGCACTCCCTCGACCGGCCGGTGAAGGCGGCAGGCGTGCCGTCTACGAAATCCGCATGTTGCGACCATTCGGTCAGCGACTGGATGGTCCTGCATGTGACAGCACTCAAAATGAGCAGAAGGCGATGTGCGGCGCGCACCTTGTGCCGCCGGCTTTGCGGCAATCGTCGAGGGCTTTTTGCAGGGCCTGGCGCTGGTCTGTGGAGACGGCCCAGCCGGTGAAGCTGCGGTCGGCGGCGAGGGCTCCGCATTGCTTGTTGAATGCAGTGTGGAGCACGCACGCCTTGCCGCGCTGGGCGCATTTTTACATCGCTTCCTTTTCCGCTGCGGCTCGGTCGGGCTTGCCCTGGGAATAGCCGGCGCTCATTTCGGCGGAGCTATAGGCGATGGCGCCCCAGGATGTGGCCCTGGGTTGGGGCGGCGTGCTGGGGAGCGAGGAGCCTGCGTTGGCACCGGGCGAAGAGCAGACCGAAGATTCCACCGTGCACTTCTTGCCTGGCTTGGAACATTCGGCGAGCGCTCGTTGTTCGGCGCTGTATTTAGAGCCGTGGGTTCCCCAGAAAACATCTTTGCCATCGGTCGAGATGGCGCCGCAGGTGTTGTGGAAGCTGGCTTCGATGACGCACTTGGATCCCCCGGATTTGGCGCAAAATTGGATAGCGGCACGCTCGGCGGTGGCCTGGTCGGGTTTGTCGTTCGACCAGCCGAAGACCTTTTCCTTCAGGCTGTAGGCGATGGCGCCGAAGGCTTGTGTGTTGACGCCTTTGCATTGAATGCCGCACATTTCAAAGCCGTGGCTGTTGTTGTAACCGCAGTTTTGAGTGCCCATGCCACCGCTGAAGCAGCCGAGGCGATTCATGCACTCGGTCATGCAATCGCCAGCGTGGAGGTTAGGGACGAGGAGGCCGGCGGAAAAGTGAAGCAAGAGCTTGGGCAATCGTTTCATAGAGTATCCTGGCTTCGATCGCTTGGTCGAAAACATTGTACATCAAGGCGCTGGCTTGGACGAAGGACTGAAAAGCAAGGATTTGGGCAGGCGGATCGGCCAACGACGAAGTTGCAGCGATGCTCGCATTTTCCACTAGTACCTTCGCGTCTTGGCGTCTTGGCGTGAGACTGCCTTTGTTCGTCGTGCACCCGTGTGACCCTGGTTCGGTCCGGTTGCTTTTTCTCACGCCAAGGCGCTAAGACGCAAAGAACTCCAAGATCAGCCGTTGAGGGATAGGACGGCATTCTGCGCGCCGAGTGACACTCGCCCCATCCGGGGAATCGGGCACCTAGCATTCCACGCAAAGATCGGCGCATTGGGCAAACATTGATCCATCGGTGGGCGGATTTAGCACAATGGGCCGATTGCCAATCGGCCGCAGGTTACCAACCTGCCCCACGTGGAAGCCGCTAGTTAGGAAGCGCTACGCCTCGGCGCACAGTTTCAAGCCGAGCCAACAAATCCGGACTCAGGGGAGCACCACTTCTCTCCAATTCGGCCCAGTGAAATTTGCGCTGCAATAAGTACGCGTCAATTGCAGCCTGGTTATCGAGATAGTATGCAATCGCACCGTAAACATTTGCCAGGGTCAGCCCCTCGAAGTCCTCGCGAATGGTCTCTGGTGAGCAGCCTTCCCGAAACGAGTAGACGATCGAAGCAAGCGATATGCGAGTTCCCGTGACATAGTAGACCTCCTCGCGTT
This sequence comes from uncultured Acidobacteriia bacterium, assembly GCA_903881085.1. Lineage (GTDB taxonomy): Bacteria > Acidobacteriota > Terriglobia > Bryobacterales > Bryobacteraceae > CAIRSA01. The sequence continues at coordinate 16,006 of CAIRSA010000314.1, read as the reverse complement.
GTTCGATATGCTCAGTAGCCATTGCGTTGCTTTCCCTAGTTCATGCGAACTTCTTCGCCGGGCTTGAGGCCGCTGGTGACGGCGGCGTGGGTGTCGTTCTTCAGGCCGAGTTTCACTTCGCGTTTTTCGAAGCCGGTGGCCTGCTTTACCGAAACGTAGAATTTGCTGTCTTCTTCTTTCACAGCGCCGAGGGGAACGAGAGTTGCGTTATCGGTCTTGCCGATGAGCACTTCGGCGCTGCCGTTCAGGTCGGGGATGACGTGCGGATCATTCGATTGAATGGCCACGCGGATAGGCACGTTGCGGATGAAGAAGTTCTGCCGCCAGCCGCCGACGGCCAGGGCGCCGATGCTATAGATCTTGCCGGGGAACTCCATGCCCGGGAATGCGTCGAGGCGAATCACCGCGGGCTGGTTCACGCGGAAGTCGCCGATTTCGGCCTGGTTCACGTTGGCTTCGATCTGCATGCTGGCCGGGTTCACAACCTTCATGAAGGGCTGGCCGGCGTAGACGTTATCGCCTTCTTGAATCTGGCGTAGTTCGGAGCCGCCCCAGATGGACTGCATTACCACAAGACCATCGATGGGGGATTTGATGGTGAATTTAAGGATGTCGGATTGATGGCGGCCGAGGTGGCGTTCCTGGCGGATCTTGGTGATCTCAAGCATGCGCAGTTCGGATTTCTGGGAGATTTTGCTCGTTTCGACGTCGCGCTGAACTTGCTCATATCGGGCGGTTGCTTCCTGAAGGGAGAGTTTCAGCAGCTCGCGTTCCACATCGGTGCGCACCTCGGCGGCCTTCAGATCGAGCGAGGCTTTTTCCATGTCGGCCTTGTTGGCGCGGAGGGTTTGCAGCAGGCTCTCTGTATTCAGTAGTAATTCAGCACGCCGCTTTTTCACGTCGCCATCGGCCTGCAGAACGGTGGCGGTTACATCGTCGATGTGATCTTGCGAGGCCTGTGCGTCGATCTGAGCGAGCAGGTCGCCCTTGTGAATTTGCGATCCACCTTTGGCCAGTTTCAATAAGAGCAGCGCCGCACGGCCCTCGGGACCGCGCAGCATGGGCGCGATGACGTTGGCGTAATTCTTGGCGCCGGTTTGGCCTGTGATGCGCACGGTACGGGCGAGCGTTCCCGTGGTGACGGGTGCGGTTTGGGCCACGGCGATGACAGCGTTTTGCTGCGCTTTGCGCGGCGAATACCAGAATTCGTAGGCGAACCAGGCGCCGACGATCAAGGCCACGAGCGTCACCCATTGCCAGGGGAAGCCCGGTTTCTTTACGGGGGGCAGTTGCGGCGCGGCTACTGGAGAGTTTGGCTGAGGCGCCGATGGAGCCGGATTGGAGATTGCCGACATATGTTATTAAAACCTTGTAAACTATGCTGCTATCAGATTACCTCATTCGGGCTGCCACTGCATGGCCCGGCAAGCGCTATACTGAGGGACACTTAGGAAGTATATGTCAACGGTGGATTTCGATCAAATCAACTTGAACGCGCAACACGGTGATGGATACACAGCGCGGGATCTGGTGCCGCAGCTGGCGCATGAGGTGCGGCAGCCGCTCAGCACTCTGGAATCGATCTCGTGTTATCTCGATCTCATTGTGCCGGTGACCGATACGAAGGCGCGGGAACAGATCGACAAGATGCAGGAGTTGCTGCAGCAGACGGATTGGATCCTGTCGGATGCGATCCATTTTCTGTCTGCTTCGACACTTCATCCCGTGCTGCTCGATTGGAATGAGATTCTGACAGGCATTGTGTCCGGAGGCGATTCCACCACTGGGGATGACATTGTTTATTCGATGGATGAGTCGATACCTCCGGTGCTGTTTGACCTGGATCAGGCGAACCATCTGGCGTTGGGGCTGTATCTGTTTCTGCGGCGGTTGTCGCACCGAGTGGCGCCGGTTCAGGCGATGTCGAAGCGATTGGAGAACTCCATTATGCTGGAGTTTTCCGTGCGTGTTCCCGAAGGGTCGGCGGCGGTAAGTGAAGATTGGTTCCGGCCGTTTAATACGCACGTGCCGGCCGGATGCGGCCTGGCGTTGGCCAGCGCGCGCCAGATTGTACAAAGCAATGGCGGAGTGATTCAGATTGAATCGCAGCCAGTGGGTACGATAGTTTGTTCGGTGCAATTGCCGATGGTGACGCGCAGCCATGCTGACATCTCCGCGTCGACGTAAGCGGGGGGGCGGGCGAGGAATCGCGGCTTGCCGGTGAACCAGCGCTGCGGAATTCCAGGCCACGGCAGCGGTGTTTGCGGACGGTCAATCACGACGAAGGCGTTGGCGCGGTCGAAGTAGCGGCGGGTGGATTCCTTCATGTCGGCGATGGTTGGATCGAGTACTACAATGTATAAATCGGGAGTGAAGAACTGCATCGCTGAGTTGGATTCGAGGATCACGTTTTTATTGTCTTCGACGATGGCGCGCAATGCGGGGATGGCGTGGCCGAGTTCGCCTGCGGCTGTGCGCAACCAAAATGCGCGGCGTGCTCCGGCGCCGAGGTAGCGGCCGCTATCGGATGTGCCGGGTTCGTGCTCTTCGGTGAGGGCAAATAAATGATCGTCACGGGCCGCACATTCGCAATCTTTGCCGTCCGCGGCACAGGCGTCGTGACCATACTGCGTGATTTTGACGGCGGCCCAGGCGGCCTCAGGCAGGGCGCGGATGACGCCTTCGACTACCGAAGTCTTGCCGATGTTGCGGCTATGACCGCCCACGATGACGAGCATTATTCTTTCTCTTCGAGCGCGATGATTCTGGCGCGGAGCGTCTCCACTTCCTTGCGCAGCGCGGGCAGGCGGGAAACGTTGGCGAGGTTTTCGAGATGTTCGCGCAGCGGGCGCGCGGGCGTGCCCCACATCACAGAGCCCGCATGAACAACCTTTGAAGTGAGCACGCCGGCGCCAGAGCCGAGCACGGCGCGGGATTCGACGCGGGCCTTGTCGCCGATGCCGACCTGGCCTCCGATGATGGCATAGTCCTCAATCACTACGCCACCGGCGAAGCCTGTTTGTGCGGCGATCACCACATGCTTGCCGACGCGGCAGTTGTGACCGATGTGGACCATGTTGTCGAGCTTGGTGCCGTCGCCGATCCAGGTGACGCCGAGTGCGGCGCGGTCGACGGTGGAGTTGGCGCCGATTTCGACATCGTTGCCGATGGAGACGCGGCCGACTTGCGGGAACTTCTCCCAGCGGCCGCCGGTCATGTTGAAGCCGAAGCCGTCGGCGCCGATGACGCAGCCGGAGTTGAGGATGGTTCGGTCGCCGATGTCGATGTCGTCGTAGACGGTTACGTTGGAGTGGAGCGTAGCATTCTCGCCGATGTGGACTCTGGCGCCGATGGCGCAGCCGGAGCCGATGCGGGTGCCGGAGCCGATGCGGCTTTCGTCGCCGATGACGGAGTACGGCCCGATGGAGACCTGATCGCCGATAACCGCCGTGGGCGGGATGACGGCGGTGGGATGGATAAAGGGCGCGGGCGTGGGCTTGGGATGCATCTGGAGCAGGCAGCGGGCGAAGGCGGTGCGCGGGTCCGCTGAGCGGATGATGGTGCGGCAACTGTCGTTGGGGAAATCCATGGCGACGAGCAGGCAACCCGCAGCTGAGCGGTGGGATTGGAGCGCGGCCTTCTTATTGGAGACGAAGCTCAGGTCGCCGGCACCAGCGGATTCGAGCATGGCGACGCCGGCGATTTCCTTTTCGCCATCGCCCTCAAAGGTTGCGTCGAGAAACGCGGCTAGTTCACGAACACGCATGTTTGTATCATACAAGGGAATGCCTATCGATCCATCCGCCTACATTGCCCGCACGGCCGTTGTGCACCCCGATGCCGTGATTGGAGCGCAGACTCGCGTGGGAGAGTTCTGTGTTGTTGAGAGTGACGTTGTGATCGGCGCAGACTGTCTGCTGGAGCCGTACGTGTTTGTGAAGCGGTGGACTACGTTGGGCGACCGGAACGAGATTTCGGCTTGTACGGCTTTAGGGACGGACCCTTTGGACAAGGCTTTCCATGGGGACCGTAGCTACTTGCGGATCGGCAATGACAACAAGATTCGCGAGCATTATTCGATTTCGCGCGGGACGAAGCCGGAGACGGAAACGGTGATCGGGGACGGGAACTTCTTCATGACATCGGGGCACTTTGCGCATAACTCGATCTTGGGGAACAATGCCGTGATTGCCAGTTGTTCGTTGGTGGCCGGTTATTGCACTGTGGAGGACCAGGCGTTTATTTCGGGCGGCGTGGTGGTGCACCAGTATTCGAAGATTGGCCGGTTGGCGATGGTAGCGGGGAATTCGCGGGTGAATCTGGATTTGCCGCCATTTTTTACTTATCACGGGTTCGATGCTGTACCGGTGGGGTTGAATACGATTGGGATGCGGCGGGCGGGGTTTACTTTGGCTGAATTGAACGAGGTTAAGGCGGCATATAAGTTGCTGTATAAGTCGAAGTTGAAGTTAGAGGATGCGCTAGCCAGGATTGAGGCGGAGTTGAAGGGGCCGCACGCGGAGCATCTGGTGCGGTTTGTGCGGGGGAGTGAGCGGGGAATTGCGCGGCCCTGATTCGACATCCCGCCCGAACGACGCGCACAACCGGCTAAAATAGACAGGTCACTATGTACAAACCAACTCTTTTCGCCATGACCGCGCTTTTCGCAGCACTATCGCTGCAGGCGCAAACCCCATCCGCACACATCGCCGAAGCCAAAACCATCTGGAACAATGCCAAAGGCAACCTCCAGAAACTGGCCGATGCCATGCCTGAAGACAGCTACGGCTTCAAGCCGACCCCCGACATCCGCACGTTCGGTGAATTGATCGCCCACATTGCCGATGCACAGGGCAACTTCTGCGCCATGGCAGGCGGCAAAACGCGCCCCGAAAGCGCCGCGAAAAAGACCGCCAAGGCTGACCTCACCGCGGCCATGAAAGCCTCCATCGCGCTCTGCGACGCCGCCTTCGAATCCATCACCGAAGCCAACGCGTCTGAAGTGGTCGGCAACGGCCGCATGCAGCGCTCGCGCCTGGCCACGCTGGAATACAACACGGTCCATTCCAGCGAAGAATACGGCTACACCGCCGTTTATCTGCGCCTGAAGGGCATTGTGCCTCCGTCCACCGCCGGCCGCGCTCCCGCACCTGCCGCCAAATAGCCTTCGGCCGCATCACCGTCCGGAGTAATGATTCCAGATCCGGACGGAATATCTCGCCGGCGTGTGGTTGCCAAGCAAAAACGCCGGCGGATCCGGCAGCGCATGCCGTTCCGCCGCTACGGAGACAAACGTCGAAGGGTGCACGATCGCGTCGATCGCCACCCTTCCGTCGTGAGTCGCAGCACCTACGGTGGCGTCAATCAACTTCTCTGCTGGGTTCGGATTCTCGATAATATTCCCGTCCCTATTGATATACTTCTCCACACCTACATGCCGGTAGTAGGGCATCATCACAATCTCTGGAGGAATCTGCGTAACGATATCCTGGCAATTCACGAACCGGAAAACCCGCTGAGTTTTGCCCTCCACGGCCTGCACAAAACGCTCATCCCCGCAGCGCGGCGAGCCATAGGTATATAGACCACACTCCGCGCCGTGAAACCGGGTCACTGCGATCGTTGCCAGCGCCGCCCCCAGGCTGTGTCCTGTAAAGTAAACCGGCGCGCCCGTATGTAACTTGAGGAATTCTCCGAGCGCCGGAACAACCTCGGAGTCCCACACCTGGTCCAGCGCCTGCCCGAAACCGCGGTGCACGATGTAGGCATCCCGCTCATCCGGCACCAGGTCCATATCGGTATTTAAGTTTCGCTTGTCATCGTTATCGGTGCCCCGGAACGCTACCACGGCAAATGGCGAAGGCCCCGACCGCCAGGCAATGAATCCCTTCGTGCTCTTCTTCGGGTCCGCACCCAACTGACGCGACTCATCAAACCGCGCCGCCGCCAGTATCGCCTTCACTTGATCCCATGTCATCTTCTTGACGTAGGCAAGCAACGAAGCCTCGGCCAGCCACCACGCATTCCGCCACGAAAAGCCAGCCGCGTCAGGTTCAAAGTCCACCTCCGCGGAGTCCTCGAAGTATTGATAGTCAGGCGGCGGATAGTACAAGTTATCCCAGGTATCGGCGGGCATCGGCTTGGGCATATGGCTTCTATAACTCCGAATTCAAGTTGAGATCATTATACGCCAAGGCATCGTGGTGCAACCGCCCTTGCGGTTCTGCTATTACTCGCCACCGGCAGAATAAAGCCATTGCCCAGTAAATTCCCCATCTAAAGTATTAACAGCACGCCTCTTAACAACAATTTAACTTGCTCTTCCGGGCGAAAGGTGGAACAATCGAGAGCAGATGGTTATAGCCAATTGGTACTAAGCTAAGGCCACGACCGTACCTGCTACTCGGTTATCCGGAGGAAAACTTGAAACTAAACGCGCTTTTGTTCGTCGTCTTCAGCGGGCTTGCCACTCTGCCTGCTCTCGCTACACAGGATCCACTGGCGTCAAGAACCTTAATCGTCTACGCCACCAACTCCGCCGATTCGGTTGCCGTCAAGAACCACTACGTCCAGGCGCGGTTTGACGTGCCCTCCACGGCAAATCTTTGTCCCATCACCTTGCCCGATCCTGCGGCCACCATTCTCCTTTATGCCGACTATGTTACCTATGTGAAGACGCCTGTCCAGAGCTGCCTGAACTCCATCGGCAAAACCAAAATTCTCTACATCGTGCTCGCCTACGTGCGGCCCTATACCGTGCAGATCTTTCGCACGGATGGCAATGCGATCTACTCCCTGGATTCTTACCTGGCTGATGTTTTCGACCAATATACCGTCTCACCCTATTTCTTCCCCGGCCCCCCCGCCGCCCATCGCTATTACGCAGACTTTCAAAACCTCGGTCAGGTCTATCCGCCCTTTCAATCCTTTGCCGCCTATCGCGCCTCCGCTAGAAGCCTGCTCATCTACTCCGTCTGGCGTCTGGATGGCTCAACCTCCGCCATCGCCAATGGCTTAGTAGATAAAGCCATTGCCAACACGGGAACACTTGCAGGCGCGGCCTGCATTGATGAGACTGTCGATCCGACGTTCGCGCCCGACGTTGGTTATCGCTCCGGCGACTGGGATTTGCATCGCGGGGCGGACTTTCTTCGAGCGGCAGGCTTTGCCGTTACCGAAGAGCCGACCTCCGACGAGTTTGGCACCGGCGGCGCTCCAGCCAAATGCCCCGCGGATGGCAGCCCTGTGGCTCTCTACTCAGGTTGGTACGCCTTGAATCACTATAACGGCGCAAGCGTGTTCAATTGGGCCCCCGGCGCCATTGGGACGCACCTGGACAGCGCCTCCGCCCTCGATCCGCGCAGCGGCCTCAACTGGTCGGCCAACGCCCTAAACGCCGGCATCGCGGCTACCTCCGGAGCAGTGAATGAGCCCTATCTGGAAGGCATGGTACGTCCTGCCGGCATGTTCCGTAATCTGCTGGAAGGCGCTAATATCGGTGACGCATTCCTTCGCAACACACGCTGGGTGAAGTGGATGATTGTCAACATTGGCGATCCTCTCTACCGTCCATTTCCATCCACCGGACGCGCCCCCTTCAATCCACCAGCCGCGATACCTTCGCTCTCTATCTCCACCCGCGAACTGGTCGGCGGCTTCCCCTCCACCGGAACAGTCACCATCCCATCTCCGGCTCCCGCCGGAGGGACAACCTTTGCACTCACCAGCGGTGACCCCACCGTGGCCACAACGCCCGCCTCCGTCACTGTTCCGGCGGGTTCCACCTCTGCCTCGTTCTCCATCGCCACGTTGCCCCAGACGAACTACCCATACTCCATGATCACCGCCACCTCAGGCGCAATCGTGCTGCAGAACTCCATCTCTGCCTATCCGCTCCTGGGCTTCATTCAACTCAACCAGCCCGGCACTTCCGGCGGCAACAGTGTGGGCGCCACCCTGTATCTGAATGGAAGTGCCCCCGCCGGTGGAATCACCGTGAATCTGCAAAGCTCTGACCCTTCGGCCTCGGTGCCTGCCTCCATCTTCATTCCCGCCGGGCAGTCCAAAGTCAGCCTTACAATCTCCACTCTCGCAACTTCGGTTGCCAAGCCGGCAGTCATCACTGCTACCTACGGCGGCGTATCCGCGGAAACCACGTTGAATATCCTGCCTGTGTTTAGCAACGTATTCGTGAATACACCGGTCGCCAACTCCGGAATCGCAAATTATGTGGAGGTCATCCTCAGTGTCCCCGCACCTGCGGGTGGCGCGGTGGTGTCATTCAGTTCCAACAATCCCGCCGCTACCAGCGGGCTGCCACCTACCGTAACCATTCCCGCCCAATCTCAAGTAGGTTTTGCCGCTTTTACAACCGGCCCGGGCCCAGCCACGGCGTCTGTCACTGTCACCTGTTTGGGGCAAACTACTTCCGTGACCGTGACCATTAATTAAGGAGCCTACAACATGAAATCCATTCATTCGTTTTTCACTGGCTCCACCTTGTTGCTTGTGTTCTCCACGGCGATGTTCGCCACGCAGACCTACAATTCCGGTACCTGCGGAACTGGCTTCAATAACATTCCCGATGCGATTGATAACGCCACACCCGGGCAGTTAGCCTGTTTTTTGAACATCACGGATGTGGGGCTGTTATCGAATTCCAACCTGCTCACGGTAAGCCTTATCGGATTCCAGCACGAGGCCTCCGGCGATCTGATTGCCACGTTGATGCACTTTACCGATGCCACCCAAACCACCATGTATGGTACGGTCGTAACCCTCTTCTCCCGCCCCGGAAAACTCTCCAGCGATCCGAATGATTTTGGCTACTCCGCCCCCTTTGGCGCGCCGAGCGGTGGCGATAACTACGACTTCAACTCCACCTTTACTGGCGACCTGTGGGCTACCGCCGCCGCCTTGGGGGCCATCGATTACATCCCCGGCAACTCCGCCGGCTCCACAGGCTACTTCACAACCTCAGCGTTCTCATCCGCGAACAACGGCTTTTCAACCGCCTTTTCCGGACAGCCGGTGGCCGGTTATTGGGTCCTGCTGCTGACAGACAATGCGCCTGGTCCCACGGTGGGCTCCACTGGGACGCTGCAACAGTGGGCACTCACGGTCAATGGAACGGTCGGCAGCGTGCCTGAGCCCTGCACCGCCTGGCTGCTTGCCAGCGCCCTGGCAACCTGCTTCGCTTTCCGCAAGCTGCGCAATGCCCGATAGGGTGCGGTCCTCCGGCTACCAGTCCGTCTGCTTATAATCTTTCAGAAACTTACCCCAGACGTGTTCGCCCGTATTGAACCCGTGAATAATCGGGTCCACAATCCGCGCCGCCCCGTCCACAATATCCAGCGGCGGATGAAAGCGCTGCTCCACAACCTTGCGCGCCGCAATGGGCATGGGATCTTCGTCCGTCACCCATCCCGTATCCACGCTGTTCATATGGATGCCATCGTTGAAGTAATCCATCGCCGATGTCCGCGTCATCATATTGAGTGCCGCCTTGGCCATGTTGGTATGCGGGTGCCGCGTTGTTTTGCGGTGGCCGTAGAACTGCCCTTCCATCGCCGACACGTTTACAATGTGTTTATCGCGCTCAGCAGTCCGCAGCATCAACGGCTTCAACCGCGCGTTGATGATGAACGGCGCTACCGCATTGATCAACTGCACCTCCAGCAACTCCACCGAAGATACCTCAGCCATTAATAGCCGCCACGAATTCCGCCCACGCAGATCGACCTGTTGCAAATCCTGGTCCAGGACACCTGCGGGAAACAGATGCTCCTGCTTCGTCAGATCCTCCACCAGCAACGGCACCTGCGACAACTCCGCCGACTTGCTGGTCCAACCCGCCGCCTCGCCGCAAACTCCCAGCAACCGGCCCGCCTCGGCCGGCATCAGCACCAGCGCAGCCCGCTCGCCCTCCATCATGTGCGCGTAAAACTCTGGCGGCCGCCGCACCGTCTGACAGGCATTGTTGATAATGAAATCCAGCCGCTCGCGAGTCTCCATTAGATGCCTGCACAGCGCCTCAACGCTTAACGGGCTGCGCAGATCCAAGCCAAAAATCTCAAGCCGGTGTCCCCATTCGCCGAAGTCTGGTTCGCGCGCATAACGTTGCGCCGAATCGCGTGGAAACCGCGTCGTCACAATCAAACTGGCGCCCGCCCGCAGCAGCTTCAACCCGGCCTGATAACCGATCTTTACCCGCCCACCGGTGAGCAGCGCCACGCGCCCACGCAAATCGGCCAACTCCGTGCGCTTATTGAAATTGAACTCCGCGCATGCCGGACACATCTGGTCATAAAAGTGGTGGACCTGGGTGAACTTCTCTTTGCAGATGTAGCAATGTTGCGGGTCGACCTCCGCCGGGCTTTCCTTCTCCTCGAAGTCCGCCGGCGCAAACACATTGGGCGTGGTGAACTCCACCTTCCGCCGCAGCGCCCGAATACCCGTATCGCCCAGAACTGCCTGCTCCCGCGCGATCCGCGCCGCCGTCCGTTCGCGCGCCTCGGCCTGCAACCGCTTCCGCCGCGCCACCGGATCCGGAAGGAAAGCCTCGGCGATGGCCCGATGCAGCCGCTCGCGTTGATCGGCTGGCACGTCCCTCAGCGCTTCGCGATTGCCGGCGATCGATTCCAGAAACTCAGTAACGGAACGAACGCGTTCCAGCAGCGGCGCCTCAGCGCAATTTTTGTTTGTATCGTGCAAGCGGATTTCCTTGGCGGTCTACCCATTATCCCTGATAAACCGAGAAAGAGCAGTTGAACGCAGCTGGAAGAGGTATCTCTAACGTTTAGCATCGGTTGCATACAACGTGCTCGTCACCTGCCGGGTGACTCGCATTGCGGGCGGTATCTCGTGGGGCAAACAGGGACAGCCAGCCCTTTTCCCGCAGAAATCGCCGGAAAACGGTGGCAGTCCCTGGTTTGCAGAGTCGTGTATTCCCGTAGTTCGGTTAGCTCATCCTAAATCGTAACGGTCGAGGTTCATCACCTTATCCCAGGCCGCCACAAAGTCCTGCACAAACTTCTGCTGCGAATCCGCACAGCCATAGACCTCCGCCACGGCCCGCAGCTGAGCGTTGGATCCGAAGACAAGATCAACCACAGTCCCCGTCCAGCGCAGTTCGCCCGTGGCCCGGTCGCGGCCTTCTAACACTCCGTCCGCTGTGGCCGACTTCGCCCACTTGGTCTTCATATCCAACAGATTCACAAAGAAATCATTCGTCAACGTCTCTGTCTGTGCCGTAAAAACACCATGCTTTGACTGCCCGAAGTTCGCACCCAGTGCGCGCAGCCCGCCAATCAGCACGGTCATCTCCGGCGCCGTCAGTGTCAGCAGGCACGCCCGGTCAATCAGCAGCTCAGCTTCCTTGCCCTCCAGGCCCTTCTTCAGATAGTTCCGGAATCCATCCGCCACAGGCTCCAGCACGGCAAACGAATGCGCATCCGTCTGTTCCTGCGACGCATCCGTGCGTCCCGGCCTAAACGGCACCACTACAACATGGCCGCCCTTCTTCGCCGCCGCCTCCACCGCCGCGCACCCGCCCAGCACGATAAGGTCCGCCAGCGAAACCTTCTTTGCGGCTGCCTTCTGGATCTCCTCCAGCGCAGCAATCACCTTCGCCAATTCAGCAGGCTCGTTCGCTTCCCAGTTCTTCTGGGGCTCAAGACGAATCCGCGCCCCATTAGCCCCGCCGCGCTTATCGCTGTCGCGGAACGTCGAAGCCGAGGCCCAGGCAGTCGTCACCAGCTGGGAAATCGTCAGGCCGGAGCCCAGGATCTTCGCCTTTAGCTGCGCAATGTCCGCCTCGCCGATCAGCTCATGATCCACGGCCGGGACCGGGTCCTGCCAGATCATCGGCTCCGCCGGAACCAGCGCGCCCAGATACCGCGAATGCGGCCCCATGTCGCGATGCGTCAGCTTAAACCAGGCCTTGGCAAATGCATCGGCGAAAGCTTCTGGGTGCTCGTGGAAATACTTCGAAATCTTCGCGTACTCCGGGTCCACCTTCAGTGAAAGGTCGGTCGTGAACATCATCGGTGCATGCTTCTTCCCGGCATCGTGCGCATCCGGCACCGCGTCCGCCGCCGCCCCGTCCTTCGGAGCCCATTGATGCGCACCACCGGGCCCTTTGATCAGCTCCCATTCATAGCCGAACAGGTTATCGAAGTAGTTGTTGTCCCACTTTATCGGGTTCGTGGTCCATGCGCCTTCCAGGCCGCTGGTGATCGCATCCGCGCCCATGCCGGTGCCGAAACTGTTTTTCCAGCCGAAGCCCTGCTCCTCAATCGGGGCCGCCTCTGGCTCACGGCCAACATACTTGTCCGGATCGGCCGCACCATGCGCTTTTCCGAACGTGTGACCGCCCGCGATCAGTGCGACCGTCTCTTCGTCATTCATCGCCATCCGCAAAAACGTCTCGCGGATGTCCTTCGCCGCCGCGACTGGATCTGGATTGGCGTTAGGACCCTGCGGATTTACATAAATCAGGCCCATCTGGACCGCGCCCAGCGGGTTGTCCAGCTGCCGGTCGCCCTTGTAGCGCTCGTCGCCCAGCCAAGTGCTCTCCGGTCCCCAGTAAATGTCCTCTTCCGGCTCCCAGATGTCTTCGCGCCCGCCTCCGAACCCGACCGGCTTCAAGCCCATCGATTCCAGCGCCACATTCCCCGTCAGAACAATCAGATCGGCCCACGAGATCTTCCGTCCGTATTTCTGCTTGATCGGCCAGAGCAGCCGCCGGGCTTTGTCCAGGCTCACATTGTCCGGCCAGCTGTTGAGCGGCGCAAACCGCTGCGCTCCCGAACCCGCGCCTCCACGCCCATCTGCGATGCGGTACGTGCCCGCGCTATGCCAAGCCATGCGGATGAACAGCGGTCCATAATGGCCGTAGTCCGCCGGCCACCAGTTCTGCGATGAGGTCATCAGCGCATGCAGATCTTTGACCACGGCATTCAGGTCAAGGATCTTAAACTCGGCTGCGTAGTCGTACGCCTCACCCATCGGATCCGGCAGTGGAGAGCGCTGGTGCAAAATCTTCAGATTCAGTTGATTGGGCCACCAATCGGCATTCGATGGCGCGGCGGCCTTCGCATTTGTGCGAATGCCGCTTGAAAAAGGGCACTTTGCTTCAGTTGACATAGATTGCTCCTGGTCGATTCGATGCAGCACGAGCCATTTGGATGGATACTAAATCGTGCCACTCGCAATTTCGACTTGCATTCCTTTACCACCTGCAAGTGGAGCACCGTTGCAGATTCGCAAGGGAGCGGTAAAATAATCCCCATGACCCTCGCGCAAATCCTCCGCAATACCTCCGCCGCGAACCCCACCGCCACCGCCTTCCACTCCCCCACCCAAGCCATAACCTGGCAGCAACTGGAAACCACCAGCAACGCCCTAGCCGCCTGGCTGCTGCAACAAGGCCTCCAGCCTCAAGACCGCGTAGCCATCCACTGGCCCAATTCCATCGAAACCATCCAGCTTCTCATCGCCACCATCAAGGCCGGCCTCATCGCCGTCCCCGTTAACACCCGCCTCAAAGCCCCCGAAATCGCCTTCGTCCTACAGCATTCCGCCGCCCGCCTCTGCTTCAGCGAACCCAGCTTTGGCGCCGCCGCAGGACCCAACGTCTTGCAAGCCCTCCCAACTCTGGACGCCGCCCCAGCCACCCTACCCGAAACAGACCCAAACCAGCCCGCCGTCATCGTCTACACCTCCGGCACCACCTCCCGCCCTAAAGGCGCGACGCACTCTCAAACCACCCTTCTCGCCTGCACCCAGATGCTCGTCGAATCGGTAACCATGCAAGGTGCCGAAATAGCCATGCTCACCCCGCCCATGATGCACATGTCCGGCATTTGCGCACTCCTCCGCGCCATTCACATCGGCTCAACCGCCTATATCCTCCCCGCCTTTCAACCGGCCGCAGTCCTCGACACCATTGAACGTTACCGCTGCACTTTCAGCGGAGGTCTCCCCGCAATGGTCCACGCCCTCGCCGAGGAACAGGCCCGAAACCCGCGCGACATGAGCTCCATCCGCGTGATGCTTGCCGCCGGAGACACCGTACCCGTTGCCCTCCAGCAACGCGTACAAAGCCTCTTCGGAGTCCCCATCGTAGAATTCTATGGCATGACCGAAGCCTTCCCCATTGCCTGCAACCCTCCCTCCGCCGTCCGCGCCGGCTCCTTCGGCCGCGCCGTCCGCGGGATGGAGATCCGCCTCATCGACCCCAGCGGAAACAACGTCGCCCCAGGCGAAACCGGCGAAGTCATCGTGCGCAGCCAAGGCATTTGCATCGGCTATTGGGACGATCCCCAGGCCACCGCCGCCCTCATTCAAGACGGCTGGCTCCACACCGGCGACCTCGCCTCGCTCGACCCCGACGGCTACTACGTGTTCCGCGGCCGTCTCAAAGAAATCATCGTGCGCGCCGGCTCCAACATCTCCCCGCAAGAAGTCGAAGAAGCCCTCTACCGGCACCCCGCTGTGCTCGAAGCCGGCGTCATCGGCCTCCCGGACCCCGTGCTTGGCCAACAGGTGGCTGCCTTCATCGCCCTCCGCCCTGAACATCAAGTTACTACGGGCGAACTAATCGAATTCACCCGCCAACACCTGGCCGACTACAAAGCCCCCGAACAGATCTTCTTCATCGCCCAGCTCCCCAAAGGCCTCACGGGCAAAGTCCACCGCCGCAGCCTGCATGCAATGGTCCCCGTGGACCCGTCGCACTCTTTCCTCTGAGTCAAGTCCCTTCACAAAACTTGAATTGATTCCCTGTCAGGCTTGTTCAGCTCAAACAGACTAGTTGGCGGAGTTCGCAAGCAGGTACCCTAATCCTGTAAAAAAGTGACTGCTAACCCAACATTCACAAAACTTCCCTGTTCCCCCTGCTACCCTGAAAGCATCTGATCAAAAGGAACCTATGAACCTCTTCTCAACCCTGACCCTGGGCGATTACACGCTCCGCAACCGAATTGTGATGGCACCGATGACCCGATCCCGCGCCGACTACCAAGGTGTCGTCCCCGCGCTCACCGCCGAATACTACGGCCAGCGCGCGGATGCCGGACTCATCATCACCGAAGGCGTGGCCCCCTCCGCCATGGGACTGGGCTATGCCCGCACGCCCGGCATCTATAATGAAGACCAGATCAAAGCCTGGCGCGCCGTAGCCGAGGCAGTCCACGTCTCTGGCGGCCACATCTTCATGCAGCTCATGCACGTCGGCCGTATCGCCCACAGCGCCAACCGCACCATCTCGGGCCCGCCCGTCGCCCCGTCCGCCATCCAGGCCGCCGGGCAAATGTGGACCGACGCACAGGGCATGCAACCCAACGATACGCCGCGCGCCCTCACCACGGAAGAGATTCCCTCCGTCATCGCTGAATTCGCCGAGGCCACCAAAAACGCCCTCGCTGCGGGTTTCGATGGCGTCGAGCTCCACGCCGCCTCCGGATACCTCCCCAACCAGTTTCTCGCCCCCGGCTCCAACCAGCGTACAGACGCCTATGGTGGCTCCATCGAGAACCGCATTCGGTTTGTCGTCGAAACCATGCAAGCAATGAGCACCGCCGCCGGTTCGGCTGGTAAGGTAGGTATCAAGGTCAGCCCCGGCATGAAGTTCAACGACATCCAGGATCCCGATCCGCTCCCCACCTATACAGCCCTGGTCGAAGCCCTCAACGCGCTGAAGCCCGCGTATGTGCATGTAATGCGAGCAGGCATCGGAGCCGAAACCGTCCTTCGCTCGGCCTTCAAAGGGACTTTCCTTGCCGGCGGCGGCTACCTGAAAGCTGAAGCCGATGCCACCCTCGCCGCAGGCACTGCGGATGCCATCGTGTTCGGCTCCACCTACCTTGCCAACCCCGACCTGGTCACCCGCTTCGAAAAGGACGCTCCGCTCAACACTCCCGACCAGGCAACCTTTTACACCCCAGGCCCCAAAGGCTACACCGACTACCCCACGATTTGACCTGAACCTGGGGACAGCCCGCGT
>CAIRSA010000313.1 GCA_903881085.1 uncultured Acidobacteriia bacterium | reverse complement strand
TAGGCCAGAAAGACGGCCCAATCTGCCCGCCACGCCCGCAGGGTGTTCGGCGGATAGGCCTGCTGCGCCCGTTGCCACCAGAGGCGTACTTTTTTCGCAGACAGCGCAGACCCCGTCTCTGCCCACGGCGCGGTCGCTGTGTGAAGAGGGCGGCTGGTAAGCATGGGGCCCAGTCTACTACTAAAGTACTGATAAGTGTCATTATCAGAGGTAATAAGAAATGGATAATAATAATAAAAAGATTATTATTATCAGATGCCAAACGCGCCAGACTCCGCCTTCCAAACCCGGCACGCCGCCCTGCAAGCCCGAGTACAGGCCGCGGCGCAGGCGCTCCTGCAACAGGGGATTCGGCCGACCGTGAGCCGCCTTCGCGTCGCCCTCGGCGGTGGCTCTCCCAATGAGCTGGCACCGGCCTTAAAGGCATGGAGAGCCTCGGAAGCCGCGTCGTCTGAGCAAGCCGCAACGGCGTCAGGTGCGAGAACCGTTCCGGCGCCGATTGCCGATTTGGCGCGGGAGCTGTGGACGCGCGCGGTGGCCGCGGCAACGGTCGACAATCGCAGTGGGGAGACGGCGCTCGCGCTCGTGGCGCGCTCTCAGGACGTGGAGTTGCTACGACAGCAATTGGCGGCACTGCAGGCGCAGTCGGACCGGGACGCGGCCGCCAGCGGCGAGCTGCGAGCGCTGTGCTCGCGCCTTGACGCGACGGCTCGGGACGCGCTGCGACGCCTGCAGCGAGCGGAGCAGCGGCATCGTCAGGTGCTGGACCAGCTGGCAGAGGCGCGGCTGCGGATTGTGGAGCTCGAGGCCGCGACCGCCGTCGCGAGGCCACTGAAACGGTTGAAGAACGCCAAGAAGGCGGCGCCTCGAGTTCGTCCGGCGAAAGGAGCCGCTCGGAAATCCCCACGGGAAGCGGCATCCGCAATCCGAAAAGAACCTAAGCCTCGCGTAAAAAAGAAGAAGGGCCCTAGCCGTCGATAGGTCCGTGTGCGATCAGCGTGTCAGTGGCGCCTCCTCAATGAGCGAGGGGGCGCACTGCGCACCTAATCTTTCGCTCGGACCCGCGTCTCTAATCTTGCGTCTGCATGCCGAACCAGGCACATCGTCTCAAACCTGTGGGATCATTGGGCCGGTTACTGAGTGACAGACCGCGATGGATCGATCTTGTCATGCGGTGCGCGCCGTGCCGAGGCGAGAGAAAGGACGTCGGCGTTGACCAGGAACGTAATGAACACGGAACGTTGGATTCGAACTGCTGGAAAGCTTGCGCTGACGACATTGGTTTTCGCAGGTGGCGCGTGGGTTGGCCATCGTTGGTCAGCCGAGCCGCAACCCTCCAAGGCCGTGAGCTTACCCCCGACGCCGGTGAGCGCGCCGGAATCTCCTGCCGTTGATCCGAAGCGCTCTTCGGTCCAACCAGCACGACCAGAGTGCGATCCGGGGGCGGCATATTACGACCCCAACTACCTCGTCCTCGCCGCAAATCTGAATTGGACCGTGGGGCCCGCGCCGCAGCCTCTCAGAGCGTTACTGTTCAAGGCATTTGAGATCCCGTCGGACATCAAGGGTGCACCGTACCCTGCGAAAGAGGAGCCGACCTTTCGCTTTGCTACGGTAGATTTGGTCGAGGATGACGCTCCTGAACTGCTGGTTGAATATCGACCTAACAGCGGGACAGGTGGGCGGGCCTTCGTCTTCCTCACGAAGAGTGGGAACCGCTGGAAAGTGATCTCGCAGTTTCTGGGTGGGTTTGTGGCGATGAAAACGCCCAATAAATTTCAAGGTCTCGTGATTTATGAGCGCGATGGCGACCACTACTCCCGTGTGCTGACGCGCTACGACGCTGGCCGCCGTGCGTATGTGTTCGTAAGTCGGCAGGAATTTCCGCAGGAACTGCACGATATTGCGTCGGGTTATATCGATATGTGGAACTTCTTTTGGTATCTGGCGGGCGACCGGCGCGGTTGCGCGGAGTCGGAACTGCGCGGCAAAGACGGCACGGTTGATGGCTTCCGGCCGAGAGCCGATGGCGGAGACGGCTTAGAGAGCGTGCCGTTACGGTTCCACTAATCGATGGCGTCGCACCCCGAGGTATAGAGGTCCCCTCAATTCGGATGTCATGGGTAGGAGAGTCAAGATGCGTAGCTTCCTTCTGGCGTGGAACCCCAAGAAGTTCCACTGGGCGGATATCGAGGAGTCGGCCGAGCAGGTGGCCAACGGAACGCATAAGGGCGGGCAGTGGAGTTGTGGTGTGAGGAAGGACCTGCCTATCGGTAGCCGAATCTATTTGATCCGGCTAGGACAGGCGCCCCGCGGCATATTTGCGGTGGGAATCACCAACTCTGAGCCGGAGGGCGCCGGTCATTGGGGCAAGCGCGGAGAGTCGGCCAGCTACGTCGGTTTTAAATATCGAGGCCTCAAGACGACGCCGTTGATTTCCATGGCTGAGCTGACGGCACCGCCTTACGACGAGTTCGGTTGGAGTATTCAGGGCTCAGGCGTGGAAATCCCCGCGAAAATCTCCAACCTGCTGTGGAAAACCTGGCAGTCGCGCGAACGGTCCAAGCCGATACTGCCTGCAGAGGAAGTGGCCGATCAAAAGTATTGGGAAGGATCGGTCACCACCATTACGGTGAACGCCTATGAGCGGAATGCCGGCGCGCGTGCCGCTTGTATTGATCATTTTGGCTATCGCTGTTCGGCCTGCGACATCGACTTTGAAGAGACTTACGGTTCGATCGGCCGTGAGTTCATCCACGTGCATCACATCACGCCGATCTCAAAGGTTGGCAAGTCTTATGAAATTGATCCGATCCATGATCTGCGCCCGGTCTGCCCGAATTGCCACTCAATGCTTCATCGAAAAGAGCCGCCGCTGTCGATCTCGGATCTAAGAAGGCTCCTCAAAAAGTGAGTCATGCCAGACACGTGATGGCGAGTGATACTGTTACCGGCGCGAAGCGAATCACCTAGTTTTATGATTTAACATAATTTGTATTATGCGTAGTACAAGACGCTGCAGCGCACCATAATCGCGACCGATGCCGCGAAAGTCCTATAAGGCGATGATTGTTACCTTGGGGC
>CAIRSA010000312.1 GCA_903881085.1 uncultured Acidobacteriia bacterium | reverse complement strand
CCAATGTAAGCGACATTGGATTGGTAATCTGCAGCCGAGTGGCACTCGGCTTTGGCGACTGCTATGTTCGTGAGGATTCCAGGCGACCCGCGATGCAGCGGTTCGAAAAAAAGGGCCGAATACCATTCGGCCGCAGAATGCCATTCTGCCCACTTACAATCCCAGACGGTTGATGCCATCGAAGGCCGCCACCTTGTAGCATTCGGCGAGCGTAGGATAGTTGAACACGGTGTTGATAAAGTAGTCCACTTTTCCCTTGAACGCGAGCACGGCCTGGCCGATGTGGATCAGTTCGCTGGCGCCTTCGCCGATGATGTGGACTCCCAGCAGTTCGCGCGTTTCGGCGTGAAAGATGAGTTTCAGCAGGCCGCTGGTGTCACCGATGATCTGGCCGCGGGCGATCTCTTTGTACCGCGCTTTTCCAACTTCATAGGGGATATTGTCCTTGGTGAGTTCTTCTTCGTTGCGGCCGACAACAGAGATTTCCGGGATCGTGTAGATGCCATACGGAAAGAGAGCGGGCACGCTGGTGGCTGGAACGCCGAACATATGGCAGGCGGCCAGGCGGCCCTGCTCCATTGAGGTCGAGGCGAGGCTGGGGAATCCGATGACGTCACCTACCGCATAGATATTCGGGACGGAGGTCTGGTACTGCTCATTGACTTTGATACGGCCGCGGTCGTCCACCGGCAAGCCGGCGGCCTCCATTTGCAGTTTACTGGTGGCGCCGGTGCGTCCGATGGAGTAGAGCACTTTGTCGGCGACGATCTGCTTGCCGCTATCGAGATGAATCCGCACCCGTTCGCCGTGCTCGTCAGTTAACCGTTCAATAGCCGCGACCTCTTCGCCCATGCGCAGGGTAACGCGGTTTTCGCGCATCTGGTAGGTGAGGGCGTCAGTGATTTCCGAATCCACGAAGGGTAGTACGCGCGAGCGCTTGTCGACCAGGGTGACGCGAAGGCCGAGCGCGGAAAAAATCGTCGCGTATTCGCAGCCAATGACTCCGGCGCCAACAACCAGAAGAGTGCGAGGGAGTTTTTGCAGGCGCAGAATGTCGTCGCTGGTGAGAATGAACTGGCCATCGAAGGGGATGTGGTCGTCGCGAGTGGCCTCGGTTCCGGTGGCGATCACAATGTTTGCCGCAGTCAGTTCACGGTGCGAGTGGCCGTCGGGCTCATCGATGATAAGCGAGTTGGGGCCGTTGAAGCGGGCGGAGCCAGAAAGCACCTCGACGCGGTTGCGCATCAGTTGATGGCGGGTTACGTCAATCTCATGGCGGATGACGCGTTCCGTGCGCATGAGCAGATCTTCCATGGTAATGTTCTGCTTCACGGAATAGGATGATCCATAGAAGCCGCGTTCGCGATAGCCCGAAAGGTACAGCACTGCCTCGCGCAGCGTCTTGCTGGGGATGGTGCCGGTGTTGATGCAAACACCGCCGACGACGGTTTTTCGTTCGATGAGCGCGACTGTTTTGTCGAGCTTCGCGGCTTGGATTGCGGCACGCTGGCCGGCAGGCCCCGAGCCAATCACCAGCAGGTCATAGTCAAACTTAGGCATCCGGCTCCTCCAGAGGAAATGTGAATGGGATTGGCCGCCGTGACGTGGGCAGGCGTGTTGGGAGATGCAACCCCGGGCAGGAAGTCGAGGTGGACTCCTGGGTTACATTGTACTCTGTCAAGGAATGCGGCGTGCTTTCCGGCGATGATACGTTTCTGCAAAATGGCAAGGCTGCATGAGGGCGCGACGGATCATCCGGCGCGCCTTCTTTGGGCGAGTGTACGATTGGGGCGGTGTGCTATTCGACGGTGACCTTCACGGGTTGCTCGAGATACTTCGGCTCTTTTCCTCCTGTCAGCATGAGGATCGCATACCGGCCGGGTTTGGCTTCGGCCGGGATTTTGAACTTGATGGCTTTGGCGGCTTGTTCCACGATGACGGCTTTGACGTCGTTCTTGCCGTCAGTGAGGAAGAGTTCGGCGACGTTCGGTTTTTCGAGGTTGTCTCCGTTGAGTGTGATGATCGATCCCGATTTACCGGTATCGGGTTCCACGTTATCGGCGCGTGGCGAAGCAGACTGGGCAAACGCCGCGGCTGTCAGAGTCAATGCGAGGACACTAGAGAGCAGCGTGCTGGACGAGGACATGGATTGGGATTCTCCTAGCGCAATAGTATTCCCTATTGCGCTGGAATGCAATCGGCTGTTCAGGCGCCGCCAGGGTTAGGCTACGCGGCGCGGACGGCCTGCGAGTATCAGTCTTGCGACGTCGTGCAGGGCGGCGACGGTATCTACGGCGCCCACCTTGACAGCTTCGCGGGGCATGCCGAATACGACGCAGGTGGCCTCATTCTGAGCCAGCGTCCAGGCACCGGCGTTGTGCATTTTGAGCAGGCCGCGGGCGCCATCGGCTCCCATGCCGGTGAGGAGCACGCCAATTGCATTTGCTTTAGCGGCTTCGGCGACTGAGGCGAACATCACATCGACCGATGGTTTTTGATAGCAGACCATCGGCCCGTCCTGCACCTGGACGCGGTAACCCGTGCCTTGGCGTTTGACGACCATATGAAAGCTGCCCGGGGCGAGGAGGGCGCGGCCGGGCGCTGTGAGGTCGCCGTCGACCGCTTCCTTGACATGGATGCGGCACGACTTGTTCAGTCGGTTGGCGAAGGCCAGCGAGAACCCGGCCGGGATGTGCTGGGTAATGACGATGGGGGGGCAATCCTCCGGCATGCCGAGCAGTACCTGCTCGATGGCCTCGGTGCCACCGGTGGAGGCGCCGATGGCGATAAGCACGCTCTGGTCGATGGTGCGTAGCGCTGGGACTGGGCTTGCGGGGGCGGAGACTACGGCGTCGGCGTTCTTGTCTCTAAGCCATTTTCCGCGAAGCCTGGCCGAGCCAGCGGCATGGACTTTGGCGGCGAGAGTCGTTTGAAGTTCTCCTACTGAGTAGGGGCCTGACGGCTTCCCCAGCACCTCCACCGCTCCTAGGCGCAGGGCCTCCACTGCTTGCGCGCACGAGGCTTGGCCGAGGGAACTGATGACGATTACCGGCATCGGATGGTAGTGCATCAGTTTCTTGAGAAACGTGAGGCCATCCATACGCGGCATTTCCAGATCGAGGGTGAGCACGTCCGGCGCAAGGGCGATGATCTTTTCGCGCGCGATGTATGGGTCGGGGGCCGTGCCAACCACTTCCAGATCCTCGTGCTTTTGCAGCGCGTCGGAAAGGATTTTTCGTACAATGGCCGAATCGTCCACGACGAGTACGCGGATTCTTCTTCGGTCCTTCCTTTTATCTATGGAGCCTGGCTGCATTCTGTTGTCCGCCCGTTTCCGATTTGTGTCGCGCTCTGGCTTGCTGTGTGGCCGCGGCCGTAAGCAGGAAGAGCGCTGGTGGCTAGTTGCCGTCCAGGATTTTCAGCCAGCTGGTAATGATGCCGTCCTCAAGCTCCAGATGGCTGCTGATAGCCCCGGCAGGCGGCTCCGCCAAGTCTTGCAAGAGCCGCGGATGGGTCAGATCGAAGTGTGCGCCAGTGCGTACTCCGCTGAGCACGGAACCACACAACATGTTGGCCATCTCTCCCACCACGTCTTCAATCTGATTGGCCGTGAGCTTATCCGGGTCCTCTGCTCCAATGAAATTTGCCGCGATCTGACGGGCGGAAACCCGCGAGACGCTGACACAGAAGATCCCCGATGGATTTCCGCGAAATGTTAATTGCGCGGTGTGAGAGTCTCCGATTGCCAGGCCGTCAGCGGCCTCTCCAATCACGGTGGAAAAGAACATCGTCTCCATCACCTCTTGCGTGGCGCTGAACAGAATCTGTTGCCACTCAACAGTATCTTCCTGATTGTCCTGCTCCTTCGCAACAGCCGACGAGACCTTCCATGCTGCCGCCCGCGACTTTTCTTCCGCCCGCGACTTCTCTTCAGACAGCGACTTCTCTTCAGACATTGGCTTCCTCCAAAACCCGTTCCAGTTCTTCGCGCAGGGTCTCCGGCAGAAACGGTTTTTTAACGTAACCTTTTGCGCCGAGCGCCATGAGCCGTTCGATGCGCGTCTCGGTGGAATCGGTGGAGATCACTACCACCGGTACGGAACGCAGCATCTCGTGCTCGGCCATGCGGCGTACCAACTCCTCGCCGTTCATGTTCGGCATGTTGATATCGGTGAGCACAATGTCGATCCAGCGCCGGTCCAACTGGCAGAGGGCCTCCACGCCATCGGCGGCTTCGGAGCAATTGTCCACTTCAAATCCGGACAGGTCGATAACGCGCCGAATAAACGACCGCATCGCTGGCGAATCATCCACAATCAATACACTGAATGCCATTTCGCTAAACCCCTCCCCGCAATCCAACGGGAACATATGTTTGTTTGCCTACTGCCAGTTCAATCTCCGGACCGGCCGCTTCACGAAGCGTGAAGCGGCCAGTGCCTAAATCCAGGCGGACCGTCCGCGAAACCGTGCCGCCCACTGCTTCGGCATGGATCATCACGCCGGCTTTCCATAAGATCTTGCGCAGCGCAAGGTAATTGCGCTTGCCGATGTTGAAGACTTCCTGATCTGACATCACCTGTGCTCCGCCGGTGGCCCGCACCACCAGCCGCTTCTTGTCAGCCCCTTGCTGATATGCCCGCTTGAATAGCAGTGGAATACCGGAGTCGGCAAACATATAAGGATTGTCAATCGCTTTGCCTCTGTGCAATTCCGATTCCGGCAGCATGAAATGCAGCATGCCTCCAACTCGAGCCGCCGGGTCGTAAATGGTCAGCGCAATGCATGACCCCAGCGCGTAGGTCACAAGCGACGAGTTAGGGTCGCCACTGACCTGGCAATCGGATATTCCCACAATCAATGAGCTCACCTTGCCCCCCGATTTGATTCCTGGCCCGCTCCGCATGGCTTGCGGAAGATTGCAGGTTTTACGTATTGCAGCGAATGCGAGATACCGCTCAGACTTTCGGCGTGTCCGATAAACAGATGCCCCTCCGGTTCGAGCCTGCCGGTCAACGTGCGCACCACTTTCTCCTGCGTCATCCTGTCGAAGTAGATCATCACATTGCGGCAAAGAATCAATGGATACTGCCTTGCATCGGGCTCCGGATCGATCAGATTAAAGCGTGAAAACTCGGCCATCTTGCGAACCTCCGGTTTTACCCTGTACTGGCCCTGCTGACGCCCGGTGCCGCGTAGAAAATAGCGCCTTGACCAGCCAGCCGGCAGCCCTTCCAGCCGCTCTTCGGCATAGACGCCTGCCTGCGCAGCCCGCAATGCACGTGTAGAGATATCGGTGCCCCGAACCTTCAGTCTGCGCGCCGCTTCCGGCGAGTCCGGGGCCCACGAGAAATGATCGAGAATGGTAAACAAAATCGAAAAGATCTCTTCCCCCGTTGATGAAGCCGCGCTCCAGATCTCCAGCCTTTCGCGCTTTTCCAGTTTGGGTAGCACATGCTCTTTCATATAGGCAAAATGTGCACCCTCGCGCAGGAAGCTCGTATAGTTGGTGGTCAGGGCGTCGATCATCGCGATCAGAGTCTCGCCCGTGCGGTCCTGCTCCACTTGTTCAAAGTAGCTTTCGTAGCTTTTGCAGCCCGACTCGCGCATCTTCTTGCCCAGACGCACACTGACCAGCTGCTCTTTGCCGCGGCGCAGGTCCACCCCGCAACGCTCGTAGGCGAGCGCGGTTATGCGCTCATACATCCGCTGGCTGATTTGTGGCGTTGGTTCAAGGACGCTATCGCTCATCTGTTGGCTCCAGACCTATTCCACTCCGGCCAGCTTCAATTCCCTGTCACGAAACACTTCGCTCATCTCGAGAATCAACCCTACCCGGCCATCTCCCAGAATCGCCCCGCCGGCGATACCCGATGTATTTTTCAGGCATTCACCCAGGCTCTTGATGACAACCTCCTGCTTGCCGATGAATTCATCGACCATCAGGCAGTATCTACGCCCCTCGCATTCGGCCACAATGAACAGGCTTGCGCACGGGTCGGTGGTTTTTGGAACGACGCCGAAGCGCTGATGCAGGCGGACAAAGGGCAGCAGCCTGCCGCGCACCATCACCATCTCATTCTTGCCTTGGACGGTGGAAAGCATCTCCGGCTTGGGGCGGAACATTTCGGTCACGGTAAATATGGGTACGATGTAGCGCTCTTTACCCACTCCGACTACCAGGCCGTCAATGATCGCCAGCGTCAGAGGCAGCTTGATGTAGAACGTGGTGCCTTTGCCTGGTTCTGTGGTGATCTCGACGCGTCCTCGCATTTTGAGGATGTTCTTCTTCACGACATCCATGCCAACGCCGCGGCCAGAGATATCAGTCACTTTTTCCGCCGTTGAGAAGCCCGGCTCAAAGATCAGATGGTGAACTTCGGCGTCGCTGGGCGTTGCGTTTTCGCTAATCATTCCTTTTTCGCGTGCCTTGCGCAGAATCTTTTCGCGCGATAGCCCTCGGCCATCGTCGGAGATTTCAATTACCATGTGGCCGGCCTGGTGATAGGCTTTCAGCGCCACCTTTGCGATCGGAGTTTTGCCCGCCGCCTTGCGTTCGTCGGGCGATTCAATGCCGTGATCGAGCGCGTTGCGCACCATATGCATCAACGGGTCACCCAGGCCGTCAATCACGGTCTTGTCGATTTCCGTGCCTTCGCCAGCGATGACCAGCTCGGCTTGCTTGCCCGACTTCTGGCTCAAATCGCGCACCAGCCGTTTCACCTTCTCAAACAGGTTGCCTACGGGAAGCATCCGCAGCGTCATGGTCGTTTTTTGCACCTCTTCGGTGATGCGCGCCAATTGGGCAAGATGCGATTGGATACGCGGATTCGCCAATTGCGTCAGTGTCGGGTCATGCCGCACCATGGACTGCGCGATTACCAGCTCGCCAACCATTTCGAGCATGTGATCGAGCTTGGCCGTGTCCACGCGGATGACGAATTTTTGCGCATGTTCAGCCGCTGGTTTGGCGGCCATGGTCTTAGGCTTCTCCGTGCAGGGGCCTTCGTCCGCCACGGCTACGGCCGGCTCGACGGAAGCTGCCGGTGCGACGGAGACTGCCGGCGTTGCCTCTTTTGCAGCCGGCTTGGGGTTACCGGCCGGCAAGCCCTGCTGGTATTCGGCAAGGACTGGGGCCGGCTCTGCCTTGGCTGGAGGTTCTGCCATGAGCCCACGCACCTGCTCGATGAGCTCGTCCGGGCGGGTAATTTCTTCCGATCCGCCATCCATGTTCACATCGATCGCATTGAGCGCCGTTTGCAGAAAATCAGAGCTTGCTAATACCACGTCCACAACCCTGCGCGTGATGGTCAGGCTGCCATTTCTGGCATGATCCAGAATCGTTTCGACTTCGTGAGAAAGATCGCGAATCTGTTCGAGCTCGAGGAATCCAGCCAGTCCTTTGATGGTGTGGAAACCACGGAAGGCCGTGTGAATCTTCTCGGTGTCGTTTGGATCAGCCTCCAGTTTCAGCAGGCAGGCCTCAATCGAAGACAGATGTTCCCGCGATTCGATGATGAAATCGCGCAGGAGCTCCGCATCCTGCGCCAACAGATTGACGGACTTGGCAGGCGCTGGCGGTGGCGCGCTGGAGGTATGCTCCACCGCCTGCTGCAAATTGCAGATTCCGCGGCTCAGTTCGTCGGCCAGACCGCCCAGGTCTTCCGCCTCTTGCACGGCCAGCCGCAGAGTTTCCGCGATGGCTGCGGCTTCATTGGCATGAACGGCCTGGGCACTTTTCGTAATGGCGCTGAGGTTGACGCTTAGCGATTGCAGCAATTCGGCCGCTCCCGGTTCCGATGGGGATGCCGCCTGTTTCAGATCCGATCCTTCCAGAATGATCTGTGTTGCGAGGTCTTCGACTTGTTGGCGCAACGTGCCGGCTTGATCTTGGTTCGATTTGCTCACGGTCTCTCCCTTTTGTTGCGTTAGGCTCTGATTGTTAGAATTCAGTGAACTCTTCATCCATAGGGAAGTCATTTGCGGTCAGGGTTGCGGCCGGCCTGGCAGCGGCCGAAGGACTGGTGTGCCGCGCCGCCTTTGACCGTTCCATGGCTCGCGATCCTTGTCCGGTGTTGGTTTTCATTTCACCTGGACCGCCAGGGCCTTTGGAGCCTATCCGGTGTCTGGGTGACGTCGCAGCGACATGCCGCTCAGGCTGGGAGCGCATTCCTTTGGAGGCCCCCACCATGCTCTGTAACTCGACTACAAAACTCTTCATCCGATCGGCCTGGGCCGTCATCTCCTGCGCTGCGGAAGCACTCTCTTCGGCGTTGGCCGCATTGCGTTGGGTCACTTGTTCCATTTGCGAGATCGCTTTGGAGATTTGCTCGATGCCGCGGGCCTGTTCCTGACTTCCCAGATTCACTTCGTCAATCAGTGTCTTCACTTTCGCTGCGCTGCTGGTAATGGATTGAATGGCCGCCGCCATGCGGCTAAGTTTGGCTGAGCCTTCCTGCGAGTTGGAGATGGATTCTTCAATCAATCCGGCGGTGTCCTTAGCGGCCTGAGCACTGCGCTGAGCCAGATTGCGAACCTCGTCGGCGACCACGGCAAATCCCATGCCGGCTTCGCCCGCCCGCGCTGCTTCCACCGCCGCGTTCAGCGCCAGAATATTGGTTTGGAAGGCGATCTCATCGATCACTTTGATGATGCGGGCAATCTTGTCGCTCGATGAGTTGATCTCGGCCATTGAGCTTTCCATCTCATGCAGCGTACGGTTTGTCTCAACCACCCGCGCATCCACTTCCGCCATGCAGTCAGCGGCGGTGCGGGAATTGTCGGCGTTTTGCCGCGTCATGGATGTGATCTCTTCGCCCGAGGCCGAGGTCTCTTCGAGTGAGGCCGCCTGCTCGCTAGAGCCCTGCGCCAGCGACTGGCTGGAGGTCGCCACCTGGCCCGCCGCCGCCGCCACTTCGGACGCTCCAGCGTCCATGGCCGATGAGACGTCCTTCAGTTTGCCGCTGATATTGCGGACAACCACAATCACCAGGAACCCAATGGTAATCGCAATCATCAGGAATGAGATTGCCACCCATTTGCTTTGCGCCGAGCTGGATTCGGCCTCAGCTTGGGACGCGGCCATCAGGCCTTTGAGCGTGGTCAGAACCTCATCGCTCGAGCGTTGCATCGCCTCGGCATCGGGCATGGTTTTTTCAATCAGCACTTTGCCGGCGTCTTCGAATTTGCCCTGGCCGGTAAACGCAATCATTTCCTGGTGGTGTGATTGCCAGGTCGCCAGGTGCCGCCGCAACTGTTCGACAGCGTTCTTTCCGGCGGCTGTGTCCACCAGACTCGACAATTCCGAGATATGCTTGCCAAGCGTCTCTACCTGGCTGTTGAACCGCTCGCGGTTTTGCGCCACTTGTCCCTGGTTCTTCATCAGGCCAAACAGCACCTCGCCCCGCTGCGCGGTCCTTGCGCCTTCAATCTCTTGGCCTATCTCCCCGTTGATCTCGAGTTTCTTCGCCGTACGCTCGATCGTTATTTTGAGCGTGTCGCTCATTTCGCCGATCGTGCGTAGTGCAAAGGCGCCGAGCAGAAGGTTCAGGCCCATCATTGCGCCGAATCCCGTAAAAAGTTTCGTGCTGATTGTCATCGATGATTTAGACATGGTCATTTTCCTTTTGGTGCAGCTTGCACTGCAGGCCGAGGCCGTTACTGAAGCAGTGCGTTTAGGCCTTTCAACTCGTGGCTGGTAAGCACCTGATCGATATCGAGAAGGATCTTTACCTTCCCTTTTCCCTTGGCCATGCCCAGAATGTACGGCGTGGAAACGCCCTGGCCGAAGTCCGGAGTGTCTTCAATATCGGAAGCGACAAAGCTCAGCACTTCCGATACTCCGTCGACCACGATTCCCATCATCATCTGGCCATGTTCGCCTTGAATCTGCACTACAATAATGCAGGTACGTTGCGTGTATTCCATTTCGGCTAGATCGAATTTCATGCGTAAGTCGACCACCGGAATTACTTTTCCGCGGAGATTGATTACTCCTTTCAGATAGGCCGGTGTTCGCGGTACGGCAGTGATATCCTGCACGCCGATGATTTCGCGAACCTTCAAAACTTGAATTCCGAACTCCTCGCTGCCCAGATGAAACGCCAGGTACTTGCCCGCCCTGGAATCGTTGCAGGAGATTGGTTCGGTTGTTTGAGTGGCTAATGCTTGCATCGTTACTCCTTGATTTCGGCTCCTAAATCAGCTCGGTGATTTCGGCTGACGCCTAGGGGCGCCTACAGCCGGTCAGGATTCTTCGCCGACAATTATCATTTCGACAGGAGCGGTGAGAATATGAGCAATATGAACTCTGCGCAGGTCACTGCACCTCCGCCTACAATGCGGTAGCTTGCGGTAACAGGCTGTAAGCCCTGGTTCCGGCTGAAGCCGGCACGCATAATGACGTAGGGGGAGTTAACCCTCTGCGTTCAAATCATCATCGAGATTAAGATCCGGATGGCCATCGATTCCGCAGCCATCCAGCCACCTAATTTGGTTGCCTTGCCGCAAGCCGGGTGAGCCCTGTTCCGTTTCCACACTTGGTAAAATCGCTACACTCAGACATCTTGACCTCGGCGGGGAATTTTGCCGCGAAGTGGAAATTCGATTGATCTCGAAAGCGGTTTTGGCTCATCCTAATTTCCGTGGAGGTCAGGATGTCTGAGGCTTGGGTCGGTGTTGAAAACCAGGCGTCCCGAAAAGTCGGGACGCGGCAGACACGAGTGTCCGCGCCACGAAGCGATCCCGGAAATTCGCCAGGTTGCCTCCAAAGTAAGCGACATTGCAGGGACACTCCCCAGTTTCGATGTCATCTGAGAAAATTTCGATGCGGCGTCAACGGTTCGTTCGCCCTCGTCTCTCTCAGCCGTACATGACGGAATCAAAGCCACGCCTTTTGACCGGAACGTTTACCACCGCGGCTTTTGCCCGGAGCAACTGCCGGCAGTTTGGATCCGCCCCCCTACAGAGCGGATCCGAAATGTGCTTTCAACTCTTGCACCAAGCGTCTACCTTCATCTTTCGCACAGCATGACTCTTTTACGCCTTCTTGACACACTGTCCGCGGTTTGCCCCACGCGAGACTGCCCGCAATGCGAGTCACCCGGCAGGTGACGAGCACGTTGCATGCAACCGATGCCAAATGTTGGAGATACCTTTTCCAGCTGCGCTCAACTGCTCTTTCTCGATAATATTCCCGCGAGGATTTGTCCTAGTTGCCGAATGACGCGATCCAACCCGGCGTCGATGAGTTCAGCAGGATTCACCGCGCCATACTCTCCACATGCTTCTGGTTGTCCCTGCTGGCCAGCCTGGCAAGGGGGCCGAGCATCTCCAATTCCAGCTTATCTGCATTCTTAAACAGCTTGCACACACATCCAGGATTAGGAACAGTCAAAATCGTTGTCCTGATCTTTGCCTCGCCGCGGCGAGGCTCAGTAATTGTTCGGTTATGCCGCCATCACGATCCGAATGAAACCAAATATTACAAACGCCGCGCCCAACAGCTTCCACCACCACCCCGGAAGTGTCTG
Source organism: uncultured Acidobacteriia bacterium (assembly GCA_903881085.1). GTDB lineage: Bacteria > Acidobacteriota > Terriglobia > Bryobacterales > Bryobacteraceae > CAIRSA01. Next base: position 784 of record CAIRSA010000312.1, on the reverse strand, counting down.
CCTGACACCCAGCGCCGCAATGGTAAACGCCGCCAGCGGACTCAGTGCATGCAATTGAATTGCCTGGGAAAAATGACCTTTCAACAGGAAGCACAACGCACGGGTCATGCCGCAGAAAGGGCAGGGAAGGCCGGTCAGCCAAAGAAAGCCGCAGAGCCGGAATTTCGGCTCCAGCGGCGCATCGTACAGCGCCAGGGTGGTGAACAACGCGATCACCACCCCTGCGCGCCAGTACCACATCATAGGTTCTGAGTCGAAGGTTCGAACCCGACCAGGTCGCGATAAGCCAGCGCGATGGCCACATACATAATCGGCAGCGTCACGAAGATGCCAATGATGCAAGCCAGCGCGCCCAACACCTGCAACAGGCCCAGAGCAAGGATAAACAGTGAGAAGCCCATGTAGTCTTTCTTCACGATCGCCGCACTGGCCTCCATGGCCGGCCAGAAATCCATCTTCTTGTCAAGAATGAACAGGAAGGTAAACATATACATGGCGGCAATCACGATACCTGGAATAATGCACAATAACATCCCCAGTGCCGTGAAGATCGAGATCAGAATGTGAGCGACCAGGCTCGGCACAAAGAAGTTGAAGCCCTTGAACAACTCGCCGATTTCCAACTTGCCATAGGCCAGCTTCTTGATGATCAGAATATTGCCTCTTCAGCAGAATCTGTGGGGTGATTCCGGCTCCGGCAATCGTCCCAAGTTGTGATAAAGGGCGATTTCCATCGCTTTGAAGGTGCGAAAGCCGTAGGATCGTCTGGTAACCACTCGGATTT
>CAIRSA010000311.1 GCA_903881085.1 uncultured Acidobacteriia bacterium | reverse complement strand
ACGCAAGTCCGAGCGCACGCAGGTGGCGGCCAATGCGACGGCGAACCAAAGAAACGTGCTGGATCTGGCGAAGGCCGGACGCAACTGCGAGACGATCCCCCACCACGCGGACCAGAGCGAAACAGAATTTTTTGAAATATCAGTTGACATAGTAGCGTATGTATGCTACCACATTGAACAACAACTTACCCCGCATGGCAACCACAATATTAAAACAAGTGAAACAAATCGAGGATCGCATCAGCCGGATCAAACGCGATCTGGACCAACTCGGGCCAATGCGTCCCGGATCAATTAGCCGCCAATACCGCAATCCCCAGGAGCGCAAGACGCCATTCTACCAAATTAGCTACACTCACCAGATGAAGAGTCGGACGGAATACCTGCGCAAAGAGAATCTCAAAGCGGTTCGGGTGGAGACGGCGAATTTCAAGCGCTTCCGCAAACTGGTTGACCAGTGGGCCGATGCGGCGCTAAAACTTTCCCAGCTCAAGACCCGCCTCGGCCTTCACTCCGGCGAATCCTAAGCCACAGAACTCCCCACTCTTGAGTATGGATACATAATAACCGGAATGACCGAATCTAGCCACCGGATCGCCACACGCAACCTGCGGCCCTTGGCCAACGCCATACCCCATCACTCCGAACCATGCGAGGGAAACTTCTTCGACGATGGATTCGTTGAGGGACATAAACATCTATTGCTTGGCATCGAACGCTCCAATAAATCTAGTGTATGAACCCTGTGCTGCGGAAATCACTCCGTTGATCGCTTCTAACGTCATCCCAAACTTGAACCGGCGCTGAGTGCTGCCGCCTCGATTATCGATTACGACCAGGATTCCGTGATCGACGAGATCAGGTAAAGTTTCGTCGAGAAACAATTGTGCTCGGTTCCCTAGTTTCATCATGATCACACCCTCGCTTATGTGGGTGCTTCGCATAAAATAACGAATCAGCTTCTCTAGATCGCGAAGTTCAGGGTCAACCTTCCCAACGGATTCATCCGCGGGCTCAATCAGGTTATGCTCGTATGGGAATGACACACCTAGGTGTTCTAGTTGTGCTCGTACGGCGTTCGGGTCCCAGACCTCTATATCTCGATCAATAAGGCAAATGGAGTCAACGATGCAGGAGTCAAACACAACCCCGTCAAACGATGTGGAATTGTAGATTCGAATCTGTCCAAAATTGCAGTCGACAAATGAACAACCCTTTAGCCCCGTTAATTCCAAACTTGTAGGAGGAAAGAAACAATGCTTGAAATGAATATTCTCCAGCTTCCGACCGCGGAGCGCATCTGCGGAAAATGCAATTCCATCAGCTTCCAACCCCTTTCCATCGACTTCACTCAGCAACCGAACGAACAGCCATCCACAGTTTTCGTGAGTGTAACTCGCTTGCCCATCTAGGGCGCTGATCTCAAGAAGAAACTTAGCGGCTTGCAATCGCTCAAAAGTTGGATGGCGCTTGACTGCCCAAATAAAGGCATGTTGCGCTGGCTTTGGAAGACTACCCTTTCTAAGGGTAGCAAGCACATCTCCTTTTGCTCTATCTGTCAGAGGACGAATTTGCTCTGCTATTGCTTCACCAAGAAAGAATAGCCGAAACTCCTCGTGGTCAAACTCGACTGCTTGTGATGCGTTCGGTGAGAAAATCAATAATGCATGCCCACGAATCCGTTCCCGAATCTGTTGTGCTTCGGAAGCACTTTTTCGTTTGGTTTCAATAAAACCTTCTGTAACAAACTCCAGGTAATCGACTTTGAGAAAATCAACCCGTGATTCCCATGTGGCCAGTGCAATACTTGAAAGGAGTTCACAGTGTTCATCAACAGAAAGAAGCGGTGTGCCGACGTCACGTTCTCCCGAGCGATCAATCCATTTATCATTCGCTTCACGCTCAATGATTCCGCGGACAAAGGTAGAAAAGAAATCGGGTCCTGAAGCCTGTATTCCCTCCAGAAAGACATCTAGCGACGGACTCATGACCGCTATGTCAACCAAACGCCTCACAAGGACGGGTCGTGTCAATAATGAATGGGTTTGACCAAGGCGCTCACTTACCTTATCGTAGATAACATCGCCGTTTGGCACTTCTCTCCTATTGCAGTATGCCAAAAACTGTTCGCGCCCCCAGCGCTCAAGTTCGAGCTTCCCAAAACCAACAGAGTAGCTACTAATTGCATCGAACAGCTTCTCCTGAGTTTTCAGATTTTCAAATTCAAAGTATGCTTTCCTTGCAGCGATAACCAACGAGCCTCGGGAGTCAAGCGCGCTGACAAGAACGCCCATTGCCGACAGAGCCTCCCCTGAGCTATTCTCGACAAACATTTCCTCAAACCCGTCGAATGCTGGCACAATCACGCCCATCCTAACTAGAGCCAGGAAAGAATCATAATAGAGGAATGGGAATCGGTATCGGTTCTGAAGTGCCCCGACAGTTATATCGTCGAAGCGAAGGAAGTGTTTGCCTCCCAGTGGAATTGGTACTAATAGCCAATCAACCTTTCCCTCCGTGAATCTTCGCGCCTGCTCTCTTGCCATTTCATTTATCAGAAATGTTTTCCCTTCACCTGCGTCGCTGGTGATGTAGATGATGGT
>CAIRSA010000310.1 GCA_903881085.1 uncultured Acidobacteriia bacterium | reverse complement strand
TTGGCCGAAAATGGGCTGTCTGACCCCGATTGCCCTCCAACGCAATGCCCCAATGACTCGCTCACCAAATCGGAAGCTCGCCTCATCAATGCAATGTAAGCGACATTGGATTACCAATCTGCCCCACATCGGCTGAACGTCCTCACCCGAAATGTAGAAACTCCTTGGACAGGCGAATCGCTTGTGCTACATACAGGCGAATCGCTTGTGCTACCTTAGCTCCGCATGGAGCCGGGGTCGAAGTTGAAGCCTTCGCCCAAGTAGACGCGCTTTACTTCGGGGTCTTTGCCTAAGGCTTCCGGCGAACCCGTGCGGAAGATTTTTCCTTCATTGATGATGTACGCGCGATCAGTAACGGCGAGGGTTTCGCGTACATTGTGATCGGTAACCAGGATGCCGATACCGGTGCGCTTCAAGTCGAAAATAATGCGCTGCAGTTCGATGACCTGAATCGGATCGATGCCACTGAACGGTTCATCGAGCAGCAGGAAGTTCGGGTTGATGACGAGCGAACGGGCTATCTCAACGCGCCGGCGCTCGCCGCCCGATAACATGTAGCCTTTGTTGAGGCGCACGGTTTCCAGGCCCAGCTGTTCAATGAGCACGTTCATGCGTTCACGGCGCTGGCGCGAGTTGAGCGACAACGTTTCCAGAATCGCCATCAGATTGTCTTCCACCGTGAGCTTGCGGAACACCGAGGGTTCCTGCGGCAGATAGCTGATGCCCTTGCGCGCGCGCTGGTACATGGGCAATGAGGTGATCTCCTCTTTATCGAGCAGCACGCGTCCGGAGTCCGGACTGATGAGTCCGACTATCATGTAGAACGACGTGGTCTTCCCTGCCCCGTTGGGGCCGAGCAATCCAACGACTTCGCCCTGCTCCACTGAAACAGAGACGCCATTGACCACGGTGCGGCCACGATAGGATTTTGAAAGTTCGCGAGTTTCCAATATGCGCATGTTGCGGCTATTTGCCTTTTCTCTTGATGACGCTCACGGCAGGTTTGGCCGGGACGCCATCCACCAGCAGCCGGTCATCGTTGGAAAACCAGGTAAGCTTCTGCCCCTTCGTCGTACCCTTGAGACTATCCACAAATTCAGGCGATCCACCCTCTAACGTTACTTTATCTAGCGATACCTCGTAGAGCAGATGCTCGCCGGTACCGTGGCGCGTGCGGCCGGCCGAGGATTGATCGATCACTGCGTTGCCATCGGCGTAGGCTTTATCGAGCGAGGAGCTACTATCATCGCTCTTCAGATACGCTCGCAGCTCCCTGGAAGTTACTTTCATATTGGGGCGAGTAAGTTCCACGCCGCCCTTGTAGTAACTGAGCTTGTTTTCGTCGGTGTAAATCATTTCAGGCGCGCGGACTACGGTGAAGACGGCTTGTTGGCCAGTTTTCTTAGCGGCCGGCTTCTTGCTCTTGTCGTCTTTGGTTTTGTCTTCTTTCGGCTTGTCGAGGAAGGTGCTGACGACGTTGCCTTTGGCGATGAGCTTCTCTTCTTCGCGGTCGACGTGAATGCTCTTGGCCTGGATGCGATTGGAGCCCTGCCACATGATGGCGTTGCCGTCGTAGTCGATTTGCAGATTGGAGTCACGCACGGTCATCCGATCGGCCTTAGCCTGCACGGCTTGATCGGGCTCCAGCAGGGAGTTGGTCGTCTCCTTCTTTTTCTTGTCCGATTTATCGGGCAAACGCGTAGAAGTCACGCGGCCTTCGGCGGTCATGTCGCCGGAGGTCTGGTCCATCAGGATGCGGTCGGCGGTTGTTGAGCCGGTCTCATCCACCATGCGGGCCTGGCCCGTGAGCGTTATCTTATTCGTGGTTTGTTCCAGCAGGGCGCGATCGGCCTGTGCCTTGCGCGTACCCTCTTCGTAACGGAAGTCGCTCCACTGTTCGAGCTTCGCGAGCTGGCCGGTCTTGGCATCGAACGTAGCCAGCATGTCTTTACTCGACGTGACGGCATCGGGCTGAGGGAGCTTGCCTTTGGCGGGCGGAAGCGCTTGCGTGCGCGTTTTGGCCATGATGGTGCGGAAGGTTTTGATGCGATTCTGCTCGCCGTAATCGATGTAGAAGCGGTCGCCTTCCACGTGACGAAAGCGTTCGCCAGGGCGGTTGGGGATGAAATCGACAGTGCCGGCGGAGTGGGTTTCCACTTTGTCGATTTCGTCGCCGCCTTCGCGCATCTTCACGTCGATGGTGTCGCTGCGCATTACGCGCGTGGCGGGCGTAAGCACGTTGGGCCGCACGGTGGGCTTCGATTCCATCACGCTGTGGCCATTGGCGAGTGCGGATTTCAGGGTGCTTTCGCCATCGGCGATGTCGAAGGCGAGGTGGAGCTGATCGGTCTTAACGTCAGTTGAGCCGGTGGGCGTAATCGCCACGATGTGTCCCTCGCCATTGCCTACGATTTTTTCGATGATGCCCTTGGGGCCAAAGTTCATCTGCAGTGCGTTGGCCGAATATTGCACTTCGCGTTTGGGCTGCTTGTCGGTGCCGTGCGCGGTTTCCGCTTCCACCAGTTGAATCTCGCCGTGGACGAGCGTCACCACGGCTTTGCCGGTTTCGAGCACCAGCGTGTCGCGAGTCAGCTTTGCGGTCGGTTCAAGGTAAACGCGCGAATCGCGCTCCCTGTAGATGACGTGGCCGGCTTCGACGCGCATGGGCTTGGTGTTTTTGTCCTTGCCCTTCCAGTTGAGGACGACGGCGCTTTTCAGCACCAGTTCGCGCGAGTTGGAATCGTACTCGGCACCGATGGAGTTGCCGCTGCCGGTATCGAGTGCAAAGGATGCGGCGCGGTCGGTCCAGGCTTTGGAGGCATTGCTGTCGAAAGTGACTCCAGAGGAGCGGATCATGACGACGCGGCCCCGCGGCGTGTCGTCGGCTGGAACGGCCATGGTGATTTCCACGTCGCCTTCGGAGAATAGCTTGCCTTCCTTGGGGCTGAAGGTGGCCTTATCGCTTTTAACGAGATCGTATTCTTTGCCCAGCTTCTGGAAGATCTTGAGTTCGACGCCTTCGAGCTCGAAGCGTGGCGGGTTGTCCATCTGGCGGAAGTTCTTTGCCTTGACGTGAACCTTGGGCTTGTCGCCGCCTTCCTGGGTCCATTCCCAATCGCTGGCGGTCATGCTCATGCCTTCGGCGATTTTGCCGGGAGCAACGGTTTTGTTCAGGCTTTGGGTACGCTTCTGCTCGTAGAATATCCAGCCAACCGCAGCGGCAACTATGATCAGGATGAGTAGAAAAACTCGGCGAATCCGCCGCATATTATCTTTAGGATAACAGAGCGCTGCCCAGGCGCTCTGCCAGAAGTGCGGGAACATCCGTTGAATTTACAACGGGCAACAGCTCGAAGCCGGCGGCGAGAGCGGCGGCTTTGCCGGGTGCGGAGTCTTCGAGGACTAACGCGTGCTGGATGTCGAGCAGGGCGGCGGCCTTCAGATAGCATTCGGGCGAGGGCTTGAGTTCTTTGATGTCGTCGCGGCAGACGACGACTTCGAAGCAGTCGCGGACGCCGGCGTTTGCGAGCTGGACTTCCACGTCGGCGCGGGCGCTGGAGGTGACGACGGCCATGCGGTGGTGAGGTTGGAGGTCGCGCAGAAGGCGGCGGGTTTCGGGCCGGAGGAGGCTGCCGTCTTTTGAGCGGGATTGATAGAGGCGCTGCTTTTCGCGGTAGATTTCCCACATGCGGTCAATGGGGACGGGCGGTGTGCGCATGTTGGCGAATTGTTCGATGAGCCCGAAGTGGGCCATGCCGGAGAAGCGGGCGTGATAGTGGTCCCAGGTTAGTTCGATGCCTTCGGCTAGCAGAAGGTCGTACCAGCAGGCGTAGTGGACGGGTTCGCTATCGACGAGGGTGCCGTCGAAGTCGAAGAGGATGGCTTGGAAGGATGGCTTTGGGGAAGGAGTCAATTTACTATTTTAGCGTAGGCTGGGCGGAGGGCGTATCCGATATGATTTGGGGATGAAGATGGTGGTTTCTATTCCCGGCGACGTTTACGCGAAGGCTGAAGAGTTGGCTCAATTAACAAAGAAGTCCAGAAGTGAACTGTATAGCGCTGCTATTCGTGAATACATGGAACGGCATTCGAGCGATTCGGTCACAAATGCCATGAATTCGGCGCTGGATGAGATAGGTATCGAGGTGGCCGATCCATTCGCCGCTTGCGTCGCAAGGAGAACATTGGCTCGGATTGAGTGGTGATTGGGCGCGGGGCTCTGGTGACGCGCGGCGAGTAAAAACATATTCACGCAAAGGCACAGAGACGCCAAGAAAACCAAAGAAGGCAAAAGGCGATTCCACTATGCGCTGGAGTTGGCGCTATAATGGTCCGCACAGGAGACGCTGGATGACTTCACGCAGATCGTTCCTAGTGGCCGCTGGTGCTTTCACCGGCTCGGCCCGCGCCGCGGCTAATGTCGAGGCCAAGATTGCGAAAAAAGATTTTCGCGGCATCACCAGGCAGGACCTGGGGACGCCGGCGATGATTCTGGACGAGGCGCTGTTCGAACAGAACTTGCGCATCATGGCCGCCAGTAACAAGGCGACGGGCTTGAACATCCGTCCGCATGTGAAGATTCATAAGTGTCCGGAGATTACCAGGAAGCAGCAGGCGTTGGGTGCAATCGGGGCGTGCTGCGCAACGATGGCCGAAGCGGAACTGATCACCAACGCGGGCATGAAGGGCGTGCTGTATACGTGCCAGCCGGCTGGCGTGAATAAGATTAGCCGCGCCGCGGCGTTGGCAAAGAAGTCCCCGACGTTTATGGTGGTGGCTGACGATCCGATCACCGTCGATCTGCTGAACGAAGCCGCAGGCGCGGCGGGCATTCGCATGAACGTGTTCACCGATGTGTTTGTGGCGCTGACGCGACAGGGCATTCAGCCGGGCGAGCCGGCGTTGAAACTGGCGCAGAAGATCGACAAATCGAAGAATCTGCGGCTGGCCGGCTTGATGGGCTATTCAGGCGATGCGGCGCACACGCATGGGTTCGAGGCGCGGCGCAAGAAGTCGATGGAGGATCTGGCGGCGTTGAAGGAGTCGGTGGAGATGTGCCGTAAGAGCGGGCTGGAAGTGCCGATCGTTACGGGCGGCAGCACGGGTACGTATAACATCGACATGCCTGTATTGACTGAGTTACAGGCGGGATCGTATGTTTTCATGGACACGGCGTATATGGCGATCGGCGGTAAGTCGAACGACCATATGTACACCGATTTCGCGCCTGCGCTGACGGTACTTACAACGGTGGTTAGTCATACGCGGAAGAACCAGTGCTCGATTGATGCGGGTAACAAGGCGATGCTGCGCGTGACCGATCAGGTGAAGGGGCGGCCTGAGGTGAAGATTCAGAACCAGGGCGCGGAGTACGGCATGCTGCACTGGACCGATACAGACAAGGGTTTCAAGCTGGGTGAGTTAGTGGAGATTTATCCGACTAATCTGGATACCAGCGTGAATGTTTACGACCGGTTGTATATTGCGCGCGGGGAACAGATAGTGGATATGTGGCCGATTATGGGGCGAGCCGGGGCCGTGCAGCGGTAGGGGGAGAAGTTAGGTAGACTTTGTTTAATGGCACGACGAAAGACAAACTTCAGTCGGGTTCGACAGAAGCTGATTGAGACTCGCGACGGTATTGTCGCGCACTGGCTCATTTCCAATATTGTCGCGCTCCCTTGACGAGGACAAAGACAGGGTCGTCTCGATACTCACCGAGTATACGCAAGAAGGCGCATTGAATCATGTCCGAACCCATACAATGGCCCAAATGGCCAAAATCGTCGCAGTTGGAGACACCGCATTCGAACCATTTTCCAGAGAGGGCTTGGCAGACGAACACACCGCATATTGGAGCGTTCAGGGCTTGGCCCGTGTAGCTGGCCCAACCTGTTATCAACTGCTGACTACGGTTGCAATGAATGGCGATTACCGTGTCGAGCTGCGGGGCAAGGCGATCAAGGAAATGGGCCTCCTAAGCGGTCAGACAGTTCTACGTGGATTGCCTTCTGACCCTGGACATTGGAAAGAAGAGCAATTACCTCTAAGTTCTATAGACGCGTGGGCGAACAGGGGGTTTCCGATTGGCCCGGGCTTTGTAAGGCCAATACGACATCCGAGCCTGGATTGCCCTACGACGCCGCTAGAAGAGGTGCTCAGCAAGCTCGATGTGAAGCTTGCAAACTATCGCATAAAAAGGCAGGATCCAGTCAATCCGAGTAACTGGTTGACACCCGCATCAGTCATTGATTTTGAATCGACAAAAAAGAAGTGGCAATTGCCTTTGGTATATGCTGAGTTTCTACGGAATTTTTCACCGTTAGCGGTCTGCATTGAGAATAGGAGATTCTATCAAGGGCTGAATCTCTACGGGACTGGAGAACTGATTGACCCCACTTCAGGCACTCCATTTCCCGACTGGCCATCTCACTATTTGGTTGTCGCGGATCACGCCGCGGATCCCATTGTGTTGGACCTTTCCAGTGAAACCAACGGGGATGCCAAAGTTCTGACAGCTCTTCATGGCCAGGGCGAGAATCTGATAGCCCGCGACGGGGCCGGCGTGGGTCATGTTACCGGCATCGAGCACACAGGCGATGGCAGGCGCCGCAGGGGCGGCCGGCTTTGAGAAATCAGCCGCGGAAAGGAACGCTCCGGCAGTTGGTCCGGGGGGAAGAGACGCAGGGATGAGCGCTCCGGGCGTGATGGGAACATCGGGAGCGACGCTTGTCCCGACGGCCCACAACTTTGTACCGGCGAATGCGACGGCGGTGGCGGAGGGACTGGCTCCGTCAATCCATTGGGCGTCAAGAACCGAACCTCTCGCGGAGTCCAGCTTCAACAAGAATGCGGCGCCAGTGGCGGTGAGAGAGTTGGGGACGCACGGAGCCGGAATCCATGACAGCGCATCGATCAGTCTTACCACACGCGGTGGCTGGATGCCCGGAAAGCCGACCGGCTCATAGGTCGATATGTTCCCGGCAGTGTATATTGCGCCGGCGGAATCGCGGGCGAATCCGTTGCCTCCATAAGGAACAGAAAAAACGAGCGAGCTGCCAGTGGGGTCCACCTTGGTGACGAAGCCGCCGTTGGAACCACCAACGGGCACAGGGACGGTGAAGGGGTATTGGCCTTCGAAGAGGGTGCCTGCGACGTAGGCGTTGCCGGCAGCGTCGACTGCAAGGCCAGTGGTGACGGTGGAGCCGGCGGCGCCTTTGGGGTCGTTGAGGCCAGTGGAGTAAATCAGCTTTGAGCCGGTTGGATCCATCTTGGTCAGATGCTGTAGGCCGCCAGGAAAGCCGAAGCGGCAGAAGCCGTAACAGACATAGCCTTGGGTAAGTGTGGTTTGGTATGCGCCAGAAGTAGTAGGGTAGTCCGTGCCAATACCGCTGCCTGCCATAAAGATGTTTCCGGCGGCATCGAGTGCGAGGAAGCGTCCGCCGATTCCGGTGGCGGAGAAGATGACCTTTGAGGCAGAGGCGTCGAGCTCTACGAGGAACCATTTGTTCGTTGTGTCGGCAACGCTATAGGCGCCCTTGGTGGGGGCAAAACCTGGGCCGCTGATGCCGCTGACAAGGATCTGCCCTTGCGGCGTGACGGCGATTCCGGCGCCGTTGCTTACGGCGGAGCCGCCAATCAAGGCGGAGAATTGTACAGTCCCGTTGGGCCCCAACTTGGTCACGTAGGCGCGCGAATCGCTCGGTCCTTTGGGCGGTATGCCGGAAGTGGCCGGAAAGTTCGGATTGAAGGTGGTTCCGGTGAGGAACAGGTTGCCGAGCGCGTCCACAGCGATAGAGGAGATGGTGTCGCTGGCAGCGCTATCGAGAAATTCCAAGTAGAGATAGTTGCTGGCCGTGGGATCGAGCTTCGCCACAACGGCACTGACGGCGCCTGATGCAGGATCGATGACAGCGCGGCCAGCGACATACACGTTCCCTTGCGCTTCCGCGGTGATCGCAGAGGGCGTGAACCCGTCGCGCAGGTAGGTAGAATAGGCCAGGTTTGCGGCAGAGCAAAAAGGAATGAACGCGGCGAGCAGCACCGCTTGCGTCAGCTTTCGCATGCAAGAATCTCCTGTTGGCTGGACGCGACAACTCTATTATCGCAGGCTCAGCGATTGACCGGATACTCCTGCACCCAGTTGAAGCCGCGGGTAAGGAGAAAAAACTTGGTGTGATCCAGGCGCGTAGTGATCATGCGAACCTCGCTGCTTCCGAGTCTGCCTTGGATGATCAACTGATCCGGCGTAGGCTGTTCGTACTTCAATGCTCCAAGCTCGGTAGTGCCGGCTGTAAGTTTGATCAGCTTCTGATCTGCTTGGATTTTGGCAGGGTACATCTGCGGAGTATCATCCATGCGCCAGAACACCACGGTTGAAGCGCTTTGAACGATAAAGCGACGGTAGCGGTCGTAGTCCGTCAGAAGTGGGGCGCGCTCCACACCATCGATCCACATTTTGTCAATGGTCCAGATTCCGTAGAGCGGCGGCTTGGGTGCACCCGGGCCGCGACTGGCCCAACCTTGCGAGGCGCTGAAGCAGTTCATGGCAAGCAGATAGAGGCCGAACAACACCTGTGCGATGGCCGCCCAGCGGGAGCGGGCGCGACCGGTCAGCACCACATCGCATAGATGTCTGACAAAGGGAGCGATGAGGACAGCCGACATCAGCACCAAGTGGAAGGAGAACAGCTTCACTGGAACATCGTAGGTCATGTTAAGAGCGAACACCTGGATGGTGGCGGCCATGCAAACGAGCGCTCCGGCAAGTTGCGTGGGCGGAAAAAAGAGTAGCCCGCCGCCGATTACTTCCACCATTCCCACAAAGCGCTCATAAGGAAACGATGCGCCAATGGAATACCAGAGCACGCCCATGGGTGAGAAGTTCCCGTAAGGCTCCAGCAGGCGTGTCAGTTGCGGTGCGGGCATCTGCAACGGAAAGGCTTTGACGAAACCGTAGCTGATCATGGTCGCACCAAGGGCAAAGCGCAAGAAGACGCGAAACCAATGGTAGAGCCGCGCGTAGCGCTGCCGGCGGTGATCGAGGATCGACCACAGCAAGCAGCCCGCGATAGCGATGACCAGCAGGCAAAATGTTTCGACCCAGGCGAACATCGTGTCTCCGCTCCCCGTTGGGTGCGACTTGGCAATGACATGGAATACCCGCGTCCCTACCCACTCGGTCAACAGGATGAAGGGCTTCTCGATGAAACCCAAAAATCCGGCGACACCTCCCAGTAGGGAGCCCAGCATCTGCGTCACGAGCACATATAGGAAGAAGTATAGGGCGAAGAAGCGGAAAGCGATCTTAGTGGGAAACGGCCATGCCGGCGGCTGAACGGGTTCGTCGGGTAACATGGACCGTAGGCTATCACAATCCTGTGCAGGCAAGTCAGGGTTTGAGCGAGGAGGAGTAACATGGCACTTACACCGTGGCTGTCAGTCCGGGAGCCGATGCAGGCCATTGCGTTTTATAAGGCGGCGTTCGATGCCGTGGAGGTGTATCGCTTCGATGGGCCGGATGGCACAGTGGTGGCGCGCCTGGCGGCGGAAGACGGTGAGTTCTGGGTAAGCGATGAATCGCCCGAGCATGGCAACTTCAGCCCGCCGGCATTGGGTGGTAGCACTGTGCGAATGATTCTGACCGTGGCGGATCCGGATGCTTCGTTCGCCAGAGCGGTTGCCGCGGGGGCAACCGTAATCAACCCGATAACGGAGGGCCACGGCTGGCGCGTGGGCCGCGTGATTGATCCTTTCGAACATCACTGGGAGATTGGGCGGGAGTTGGCGGGTTAAGGCCGATCGAACTACAATGAAGTTCCATGACTAGTCTTGCCGTTTATCTTGCTATTTCGCTTGCAGCGAACAACTGGCCGCAGTTTCGCGGACCTGGATCGACGGGCGCCGCGGACGATCCCGCTTTACCTGACAAGTGGAGCAAGACGGAAAACGTTGTTTGGAAAGTTCCGGTGGAGGGCTTGGGATGGTCGTCGCCTGTGGTGTGGGGTGACCGCATTTTTCTCACTACGGTGATCAGCGCCGACAGCAAAGAGGCCCCAAAGAAGGGCCTGTATTTCGGTGGCGAGAGGCCTGCGCCGGCCGATGAGCATCGCTGGGTGGCGATGTGCCTCGACTTCAAAACGGGCAAGACTCTGTGGCAGCGCGAAGTGTTCAAGGGCGCGCCGCCGTTCAGCCGGCATATGAAGAACACTTACGCGTCGGAGACTCCGGTGACCGATGGCTCGCTCGTCTACTTTTACTTTGGCAATATCGGGCTGTTCGCGTTCGACATGAACGGCAAGCAGCAGTGGGAGAAAAAGTTCACACCTGTGAAGACGCGTTATGGCTGGGGCACGGCGTCGTCTCCTGTGCTGCACAAGGGGCATCTCTACATCGTGAACGACAACGACGACAAGAGCTGGCTCGCAGCTTTGGATAAGAAGACGGGCAAAGAGATCTGGCAGGTGGACCGCGATGAGAAGAGTAACTGGTCCACGCCGTTTGTGTGGGAGAGCGGCAAGCGGACGGAGTTGATCGTGACTGGGACCAAACGGGTGCGCAGTTACGATCTGGATGGCAAGGTTCTGTGGGAGTTCGGCGGCATGTCGTCGATTGTAATTCCCACGCCTTTTACCCAGCACGGCCTGTTGTATTTAACCAGCGGGTATGTCGGCGATCAGAACCGTCCTGTGTATGTGGTGAAGCCGGGCGCGAAGGGCGACATCACGCTGGCAAAGGGAGAAACATCGAGTGAGTTCGTACAGTGGTATCTGCCTCAGGCGGGGCCGTATAATACCACTCCGGTGGTGTATGGCGACTATTACTACACGCTGCTCGACCGTGGCTTTCTGACCTGCCACGATGCGCGCACGGGCAAAGAAATTTACGGGAAACAGCGGATCGATGAGGCAGCCGGTGCGTTCACTTCGTCGCCGTGGGCTTCGAATGGGAAGATCTTCACGCTGAGCGAGGACGGCGACACCTACGTGATTCAGGCCGGTCCGCAATATAAATTATTGGGGAAGAATTCTCTGGATGAGATGGCCATGGCCACGCCTGCGCTAGTGCGGGGAAACCTGATTTTACGGACTGCGTCGAACTTATACAGGATTGGGAAATAGGCTCAAACTCTTTTTAGCCCTTTTGTTTATGGGCTGAGCGTTGGCACGGAAGCCAATCAAACATGCGTTGAGCGTGGGTTCGACGGCGGCCGATTTTACGCTTCCGTCACAGGATGCAAACATGGTCAGCCTGCACCATTACGCATATTGCGGGTTACCAAGCTTCCGCGCGAACCGCATTTCTGGTCAAACCGGCAGGTAAGATCGCCAAGGTGCGGAACACCGTGGCGCCCTCAACGCACAGCGATGAGGTACTGAGTGCGTTGGGGAAGTTGGCTAAGAAGTAAGGGCCCGTGTTAATCGACGCTGAACTTGGTGCCCTTGGTCTGCTTGGCGGACATCGCTTCGATCTTGTGATCGAGCAGATCGCGGAAGCCTTTCAGGAACTCAACCCCTGCGGTGCGGAAATGTTCACCCGCGGTTTCCGAGGGCAGCATCATTTTCAGCATTTGCGTAATTACTGGGCCTTTGCCGTCACAGATACAATTTGCGCAGTTACCGCTGGGGGCGGACTGTGTGGTGGTTTCGTTCGCGTCGCTCATGTTGCGCTCCTCATTTCTACTACCAAGATATCGTGTTCCAGGCGGGCTTTCGCAGGCACCATCGCGGCCATCGAAGTCGGCAGGCCAACATGCCGGCGCAGCGTGCCCACTTCCACCACCAGTTCGTCGGCCTTTTTGAAGAGGCCAATTTCCGCTTTGGAGACGAACGGCATACGCAGGCGGACTTCGTAGCGGCCCTCCGAAGCGGAAAACGTATAGGGCTTCTCCGTGCGCGTCACCTGGGCGGGGTCTTCGCCCGCTGCGTAGAGGCGGTCTGAAAGTTCCTTCAGGCCAGCGTAGCCCAGCACTTCATGATTGAACAGCGGCACGCGCGAAACTGGCACGGGCGCGAAGTACGATTCCATCTCGCCCAGAATGCCGCGCTGCGTGGTGCGCCAGCCATCGAAGAAGTGATCCGTGATTTCGTCTGGCAGGACGCGATTGACGATCACTTGATCGACAGTCAGGCCGTGCAGGCAGAAGTAGACGAAGGCGCGTTGCGTCTCACGTAGCACCATCTTTTCGGCGTTGGTGACCAGGCGGATGCTGGAGATTTGCGGATCTTCGAGGACTTTGTCGATACCCTGGATCTTTTCGAAAAGGCTTTGAATGTTGCCGAAGTAGCTGTCTGGCGGGGCTTCAATGGGTCCCATGGCGTTCATCACCGGGCGCACGGCTTTCATCACGCGGCGCTCCAGCTTGAACAGATGCTTCATGTACCAATCGAGCGTGGTGGGCAGGCTGACGAAGCGCAGCGATTCCGCGGTGGGAGCGCAGTCAAGCACGATGACGTCGAACTGTTTTTCGCGGATATATTGATTCACGTACATCATGGCGCTGAGCTCTTCCATGCCAGGGAAGATGGCCATCTCTTCGGCTTCCACGTCGCTCAAGCCGGTGGTGCGCAGGACGGCGGTGATGTAGCTGGCGATCTCGTTCCAGTGGCGTTTGATTTCGCGCTGGATGTTGACCTCTTGAATCCACAGCTTGTCGCGCACTGGTTTGGCATCGGCGGTGGCACCGTGGAAGAGTGTGCTGTCGAGGTCGAACGAGTCGCCCAGGCTGTGGGCCGGGTCGACGCTCATCACCAACGTTTTGTAGCCGAGTTCGGAGAGGCGGACGCCAGTGGCCGCGGCGACGCTGGTTTTGCCGACGCCCCCTTTGCCGCTGTAGAGCAGTATGCGCATGATTGATAGTCTCACCTCTTGGATGATAGTGGCGGCGAGGGCGCGTTAGAACCTTTCTTCTATCGCGCAACATCGGCAACTGGATAAGTGAGCGGAGGGCTAGATGATTAGGTTGGCAATCCGTCTTTGCCGAAAAGATCAGCGTGTCCGGCGGAAGTGGAGCCTGGTTTTACACCAGCGGCGAAACGCTCGGACAAGACCAACATTTTTTCTATCGTAATCCCGTCGATTCGACTGCGGCATTCTGTGGCGAGTCGCTGCTCAAGGGCTAGGATTACTGCGGTGGAAAGGCTTTCGCCTGTTAGCTGGGAGAGTTTCGATGCCAATGCGTAGGCTCGTGGGTCTTTCAGGTTAAGACTTCGCATAGTGCTCTCCTCATTTGGTAGATTAGCAATTCCCGCGCTGTCTGAAAAACGTGTCGAGACGAGTCTCGACACGGCAGGCAGGGTGCCCAATGCCACGCTCGCTAAGCCAATCTCTCGGGGGGGAAAGATTACTTGTCTGTTAGCGTGACCGTGTAGTGCAGGCGAATCGGTTTTCCTTTTTCCAGTGTGGCGGTCGCCTGACCGGGGTATGCGGCGCCGGCGAAGCCGTAGTTGCGCAGGCACCATTGGGGCGGGCCGGCGGGGTTCTTGGGATCGGAGTCGATGCGGAGAGAGACCTTTTTGCCTGCGTAGACAGCTTCGAGCGAGGCCCAGGCGTGATTGACGAGGTCTTCGTCCTTCGTCACCGGACCTGTATCGGCGGTGAGGTGCGTTTCCGTGCGCGGGGCGAAGCGGGCGCTGAAGCCGCCGTAGCTTTTGCCTTTTTCCTGCGAGCCCTTGATGGTTACAGGCGCGTTGAGGGCTTCGAATTCCAGGGTCACATCGATGACGCGCGTGTTGGCGGAGGCGGGTTTGGCGGCGATACGCACCGTCTCTTTCACGATCTTGACGCCATCGGCATACCAGCCGTTTTCAAGGGCGAGCAGCGCCTCTTTGCCAGTGGCCTTCTTCTGAATCCAGCGCTCGAACTTGTCTTCGATACCGCCTTTCATCATCCACAGGTCGTATTTCTTGCCACCGGTTTCGACAACGGTCCAGCCCCAAAACAGGCCGCGGTGATGGTAGTGGTCCTTCGGAAAATCATCGGTCACGCTGACTCCGGCGGGCGTATATACGGGGTATATATATGAGGCGCGCTTGCGGTCAGCAGGGACGCCTTCGGGCAGTTGCGGACCGTAGTTATAGACCAGCGCGGGCTTGCCGTTATCGAGCAACTGCAGGCGGCCGCCGCCCAGATCTTTCCATTCCAAACCCACCGCGGCGAGCGGCATGCAGAATACGACAAGACTAAAGATGAGACGCTGCACGAACTTTGTCCTCCAATACTTCAATGCCAAGGCCGGGGCCTGTTGGCACGGCGATGGCCCCATCCACCAGTTCAAAGGGCCTCTTGAGGAACGATCCGGCCAGGAATTGCAGGCCGTTCAACGCGGCCGGAAATTTCAGACCGTAGGCTCCGTAGAGCACCAGCGAGGCGGCGAGCGAAACATCGGGATCGGTTAAACCGGAACCAAGAAACAGCAGCCCGGCCTGTTCCAGAATCTCAATCTGGCGTTTGGCATCGAACAGGCCCGCGGTGCGGGCGGGCTTCATGGCCACGCCATCCAGCAGGTTGAGTTTGATGTACTCCACCAGTTCGACGGACGAGACCACGCCTTCATCCAGCAGGATAGGCAGAGCGCCCTGGCGTTTGATTTCGGCGAGGCCGGAAAGGCGGTTCGGGGCCACCGGCTGCTCCAGAATATTCACGCCGGCGGCAGCCAGTTTGGGGATGGTCTGCAAGGCGGTGGGCACGTCGTAGATGCCGTTGGCGTCCGCCCACAGGAAGCATTCCGGTGCCAGGCGGCGAACGGTGCGAGCGAGTTCCAGATCGAACTTCGGGTCGGGCGCAACCTTGATGTTGAAGTGTTTGTAACCCTTCTTGCGGCCGTCGTCGACCAGCGATTCGGCCTCGGCGATGGTGCGCGCGTTGACGGTCCAACTGAGCACGATGCGGTCAATGGGCTTGCGCCCCCACAGTTCAGCGAGGTTCTTGCCGGTGAGCTTGCCGATCACGTCGTGCAGGGCAATATCGAGCCCGGCTTTGGCGATAGGCATACCGGTGGAAAACGACGGCGCGATGGCCTTGTTCATCGCGCTGTGCGCGCCGGCGAGGTCAAATGGATTCTTGCCGATCAGCACCGGGGCGAGGTATTCGCGCAGCGAGTGGGTGGCCGATTCCAGCGTTTCGTAGCTCCAAGTGTGGATGGGCACGCTCTGGCCCCAGCCGAACGTGCCGTCTTCGCAGGTGACCTTGACGAAGACCGCGGGCCGCTCCGGCTTGGGGAAGAAGCGGAAGTACGAGGTGACCGGATAGCGGACCGGGAAGATTTCGATCTTGCGTATGGGCGGGGCGCTGGTGGCTGCGCCGTAGGCAAGGCCGCCAGAAAGACCACCGGAAAGAAGTGTTCTGCGCGTGATCATAGTATGAGACTAGGCTATCTCAAGCGTCTTCGCATTGAAGGTCATGCGGCGCTGCAGGCGCAGGGCCTCTGACGACAGCACGCCCGCCACGGCATGCGAGAAGCCTGCCTGCACAGGCGCGCGCGGTTCCTTGCGCGAGCGCACGCAGTTCACCCAGTTGTGGAAATGCGACTCGATTCCCTGCTCTTTTTCGATAACGATTTCTTCAGTGATGCGTCTCGGATCGCGCGAACCTGCGCCGGTAATCTTGAGCGCGTTCGCATCGAGCGTCCCCTTCACTCCGTACCAGAGATTGCGCGGCGTGCTGGCGTTGGTGAGGCTCATGGCGAAGCTGACCAGGCAGTCTTTGTAATCGAGCAGCGATTGGAACACGTCGCTGGTTTTGCGGCCGTCCTGCCACAGGTAGACGCCGCCGTTTGAGACGGCGCCGCGCGGATAGGGGTCTTCCAGATACCAGGCAACCAAGTCAATGAAGTGGCTCATCCAAAGGCCGGGGATGCCGTTGGTGGTCTCTTCAAACAGTTGCCATTCGCGGAACAGGCGCGGGTCGAAAGGCTTGGTGATGCGGCCCATCTGGAAGGCCTCCCAATCGATTTCGGCGGGTTGGATCATGTGGAAGTCGCGGCGCCAGCGCGACTCCTGAAAGTGGTTGTCGATATCGATTCGGGTGATTTTGCCGAGGATGCCGGACTGGATTTTTTTCGCGCAGGCGATGAAGCCGGGGTCGCTGCGGCGCTGCGAGCCGACCTGCACGATGCGGTCGGTGGCTTTGACGGCGTTGAAGGCCGAGCGGGCCAGCACAAGGTCGGTGGCGAAGGGCTTTTCCACGTAGACATCTTTGCCGGCTTTGACGGCGGCTTCGAGGATGATGGGGTGCGAGAAGTCGGGCGTGGCGATGACCACGGCGTCCACGTCTTTCCACGAGAGCAGTTCCTGATAGCGGGTGGTGGTGCGGGGGCGTGCGCCGTATTCCTTGGCCACGCGCGCGGCGGCGGCTTCGCGGTTTGGCGTGTAGACGTCGCAGATGGCGGTGACGGCGATGTTTTCGCTGACGCGCAGCTTGGCCATTTCGCCGAAGTGATCGCGCATGCGGTTGCCGGTGCCGATGAGGCCGATGTTGAGGCGGGAGTTGGCTGCGGCGGCGTGTTGGATGGCTGCGCCGGCGGCTAGGGTGACGAAGGTTCTACGGCTCGAGCGTGGAGGTTGCATATCTGTAGAGATGGTATCATGCTGCGATTTGTTACAGGTCTTTTTGTCTTGTGTTGTGGGCTGACCGAGGGGGAGCGGTTGATGGGCCCTGTTGGATTTGAACCTACAACCAACGATCGATGAGTACCATCTTGTGTCGTCTATGGCGAATTGTGCTGAGAATTCACAATGTTTTCTTCCTTCTTCGACAAGACCCTGCTCAGCGACTGGCCCGCGTGGCTGATCTGGCTCTTCGTTCACCTGAAGTACCTGATCGGCTTCCGCAGCCGCTTGCTCATGCTGCTGCAGTGGGCCATTCACTACGCGACGTTGAATCGCGGTGCGCGGTTGATCACGGGTAGGAGGTGAAGGCAGAGCGTCGCGCCGAATGCGAAGACCATGATCATCGGCTTGGGATGAGAATCGATTGGCGAGACTTTTCCCCATCTCCCAGCGAAGCCGGGAATTTACGCCTATTCGGCGACTGAAGGGGCTGCCTGGATAAAGCCAAAATCTGCCCCGTAAAATGACAACTTCGGCCATCCGAAATGGCCCTGGATCTTCCCATTGGATTGACCATTACGCGCATCTGTGAAGCCTCCACCAATCACCGTGAAACACGAATTCGGGAAGTGATCGTGTTGCCTGTACATGACAAGTCTTCGCAGTTTGCGCCAGCAGGAAATTGAAGGTCTGGGTCTGAGACGCGGACCGTGCCAACCACGCCAGTACTCGCATGAACCCCGTATTCAATTCTGGAGAAAAGCCATCTGGACAGCCAATACAAGCTAGGAGCGCGTCGTTCGTATTTACCCAAAAGGACCTTTCCTTCGGCATTCGTGTAAAGATCTGATCCACCAGAGATACTAAGGGTGTAATTCTGCCAGTTTTGAGAGACGCGAACATGCGGAATCGGATTGTTACTTCCGTCAGTCACCGTGACTTCCCACTCTGAAATCAACATTTTCTTGATCGGGAATAGCCCCAAGATTGTAAGTACGCCGAGCAATTGGAGATAACGACCCATTTTGTTATTCCTATTTTCTCGGTTTATTAGGTAACTGGGAATCATCATACGCACACCCCTGCACTTGTCTACAGCCTGTGGCGCGCTGAAAAGCATCTTGGCCGAAGGTTTTCAAGTATTCCGTTCGAACAGAATCAATGGTTTGGTGATACTGGCCGAGAGTAATCTGTTTTTCTCCTCGAGAGTGCGCGATAGCACGCGCGCCATCGATCCCAGCACCAATCAAGACCCCTGGCGGGCCACCGATACCAGTGATCCCAGGCTCCCCGCCACCTGTCCAGAGTTGCTCTCCAGCGTGTGCAGGGGAAGTACGGTCCATGACCGTATGCATTGCGGTTCCAAATGCCTTCAAAGCAGTGTCGTCAATCGAACCAACTTTGACGAACTCAGCCTTCGCAACCTCTTCATTGGAAAAGATGAAACCGTCAGCCTTCGCTCTGGCCTTCTCTGGATTCTCGAAGGGGCCACGCATTCCATGTTGGAATGCCAACTCGGCGGTTTGCCCTCCAGCCGTGAATGAATCTACGGCCAAACTTGCTCCTCGCAAAATATCGAGCTGAGAAGATGACAGTCGATTGAACGCTGAATTTAAAATGGCATTGTGTATGTCAGTAGGCCATTTCCCGTTATGGTCGATATAGCGGAGGGAATTATTCAATGCATAAGTGTATCCATTCCAACTTTGAGGGTTTTGAAGTTCAGCGCCAGCACTTCTTGGGTCCCCACTCGTAAACCGCCCCTGCGCCGACGACATGTACCGCGCCCCAAAGTAATCCCAACCCGTCTCGGCATCCCGTTCCTTCCCCGTAAACTTCTGCGCAGTCCCACCCGGCGCGCTCGGATACACCCCGCAGCCAAACGTCGCATCTCTCCCGCCCGTCCCAGCACACAACTCCTGCCCAAAGGGCAGATAATCGTAATTCACCGCGTTCCCGCTGGCCCCGGCAACCGGACTCAACGGCGTAATTAACCGCGTCGAACCCAGCGCATCGACCGTCAAAAACTTCGTCCCGGTCTCACTAACCGGCCCATACTCCGCCGCCAATTGTCCGAACGCGTCGTAGAGATACACCGTCGTCGAACCGCCGCCATAAGGCGTAGTCTTCGACACCCGACGACCTTCCCCGTCATACGTGTACTGGTCCACATCCGTATTGATCGTCGCCTGGACCATCCGGTTCTCCGCGTCGTAGGCAAAGTTCCGCGTCATTCCGCCCACTTGCAGCAGGTTGCCTGCCTGATCGTACAACCAGCCGTTCACCATATTGTTCGTGTACAGGCTGTCAACCGTACTGCTTCCAGCTAGCGCCACGGTCTCCAGCGTCAGGCTCGGCAATCCCGACCTCGCGCAGCCACGCCACGGTTCCCAAACGCATCGTAAGCGTAGCCCTCCGCCCACGCTCCCGTTCCAGCCTCCGATGCGCTTACCAGCCGGTCCAACGAATCGTAGCTATAGGTCTGCGTCCAAATTCCCGCCGGCCGTGTGATGGTCTGCTGCAGCACATTCCCATTATTGCCCGAACACGCCCCCACTCCACCGGCGCAGTAGCCATACTGCGACGACCAGAACGTCGTGGTCCCCACCTGCGCGGTAATCGAAACAGGCTGCAACCGCTCCTGATTGAATGTCGCGGTTTCCACCAACCCATTGCCAAGCGTCAGCTGTTTGGACGCTCCATTCACCTCATACAACACGTTGCTCGCATAGTTCTGCGAGCTCCCCGAAAACGCGCCCTGCACCTGCTTCACCTGCGCCGCGTTGTTCATGGTGTACGTCACCTGACGTTGCGATGGGTAAGTAATCGTGTAATGAGCCGCTTTCTTTGCCGCCTAAGAAGGCGGGTTTGGTCATGATAATCTCCCCGGCTTCTAGCGTGAGAATGCGCATTAGACGCAGCGTAGCGAGTCGTGTCCGGCCGCCGGGACATTGACGGATTTCT
>CAIRSA010000309.1 GCA_903881085.1 uncultured Acidobacteriia bacterium | reverse complement strand
GGTGAAGCGCTGGAGCACGGCCTTGGGCACTTAAACGCGAAGACCGCCCGAAGGGCGCTCCTAATCGTCCTCAATCCAGACACTATGATCGAAGGGAAACAATCTGAGAATTGAAGGGGGAAAGATCGTGACCCGTTACACAAGATGCCATTTCGCTCTTCAGACGCACGGAAGTTTTGGATCACGCTGTCGTCCCATTTGTGTGTTGTCTTGTTCCAGCGGTCATCAGCTGTTGTTTTGAAGTTTGGGAAATCGGTGCGGCAGTATCCGCGCCGGATTACGAAGTCGAAGACAGCATGTGGATACTCGTTAATCAGGAGTATGGATTTCAGGCCATCATCGGACCAGCAAATGTCGAAGACTGACCCTGCTTGGTGGTCCACTACCGAAGCGACATCGTAGATGTGGACCGCATCAAGAATTGGATCGGCAGTTGAGATGTTATCGTATGCGTAGAAATAGCCCGTCTCGCCATCATCCTCAAACGCGATTAAGTAAGGCTGCAACGGCGAATCCACTGCAAAAAAGATTGGTTGGCCGGGCGTGAATCCTTCTCCCATGAATTTATTCTCACATCCTTGCGCTCCGATTTGTCATGCTATTCCGATCGCCAAGGGTGCAACTCAGCACGCGCGTCCATCTTCGGTTTAGCTGTAGAGGAGGTGGTCAGGGTCAATCCAGACTACGAAGAAAGTCCGGTCGATCAGGAAGCCGTGTATGCGGCCGTGCTCATTGCTTGATATTTCAAACTGCCAACCAGGCAGCGCCCGAAGCTGATCGTTCAAGAAGGAGAATCCGCCTCTTTCCGTTGTGCTGCTCCAATCGTGTGTATGGGACCGGAATGACTTCGATTTGTTCTCCCGGAAATCTCTGACCGTGATTGTGTTCAGTGTCTTGAGCCGTTCAAGAAACTTTTGGAGGTATCCGTCTTTGCATCGCTTGATACTGAATTTGGGGTTTGAGATGAGGTCCAGATGCCGGAACGAGAACACTAAGTTCTCGTCCGCAGGCGGATTTTGTGCGGGGATTTTGCCTCTTTGATGTGGAGGCTTACCGGGTTGAATCCGACTCATGTAAGCGAGAGCGATAAAACCGCTTCATCTCTTCCTGTTCAATTACTGCATTGGACGGTTCATCTTCGGGGATTCCACCTCGGGCCTTAATCCAAGGATCTTCATCGTGCGTCAGTCGCTCCAGTTGATAGGCCGTCATCGAGCCGTACACGTCCATCACATCATCCAAGTGCGCTTGTATCGTCTGGTCAAGGATTGGCCGTTCCGGATCTTTCGCAATTGGCATCCAAGCCCACTCTTTGAACTGGCGGTAGACGGATGGCACTACGGGGCCATGCACCCAAGCCTCAATCCGGTCGTTGAACAACGGCTCATCAAAGAGCGCCAAGTGCCATGCCTGGGCGTAGTAGAGGAGTTTTTGGAGCTTGAGGTTCGATACCGGGTCGCCGTGTTCGTGCGAAAAGGCGATCAGATAATCAGCGACTTCCGATGCTTGTATCATTGGCACTAAAACCTCCTCTCAAATTCCATTTTACCTCCGATGAATGGGGCCCGTTAATGGCCTCCGCGTTGCTGAATGATTAGGTCGCTCAACGAGCCCTCTACGTTTTTCAATAGCTCGCGGATCTCTTTGATGGTTAGCGCTGGTTTGTCGCGTTTGGCCAGTTCGGCCTTACATTGCGCATGGTAGGTGTGATCGATAAGATCGTATAGGCCGCCGAGGTCGATGTGGGGTTCGATGGTGATCATGACGCGTTCGTGCTCGGCTAGAGACAGGGGTTCCACCGGGTGAAGGGCGCCGTTTTCGTAGATTGCCTCGATGCGGGTGCGCATGGTTCTAGTTTAGGCGATGTTTCGCTGATGGATTACCAAATTAGATAAGAGCAACCTGCTCTTCAGTGGGCTCGGCTCAACAGTACCACGGCTCATCCATGTATGGGATGGCCGCGCGGGGGATCAGGTCGTAGTTTTCGGGCAGCGGGCAGGAGTGCGCAGCGTCCCAGATTTTGCGGAAGATTTGCGAACGGGTGCGGCTCTGTTTTTGCTCGGCAGCTACTAAGCGAAGAAGTTGGCCGGAGAGTGTGTCGATGGTGGGGTCGGGGTTTTTCCAGTTGGGGTCGACCTGGTCTCGCAGAAGTGACCCGTTCATGATCAGTAGGCGCAGGGCTAGCTGGACCGGGCTTACGTTTTCGATCAGGTCGAGGTCGAGGATCGTCGAGAGCAGGTCGCGGTAGCTCTCCCAGGTGGTCCACGGGGTGAACGGGATGAAGGTTGGTGCGAGTGTCAGGCCGGCTTCGCGGACGTTGCGCACTACCTCGATGAAGTCTGCGCGGGTGTGGCCTTTGTCGAGTTTCAACAGCACATCGTCGTCCAGGCTTTCTACGGCGCTGATGATAAAGAGGCAGCCGGTGCGTTGCAGGACGGGCAGTAAATCTGCGTGCTTGCGCAGATGTTCAACCTTGATCGTCACGTCGTAAGTGAGGTGGGGGAATTCAGCGTGCATCGCTTCGACGATGCGGCGGGCGTGCGTTGGGGCGTTGAAGAAATCGGGATCTCCAAACGTGATGTGGCCTGCGCCGGTTTGCTGGCGGATGTCGGCCAGCACCACTTCAGGCTGGACTACGCGGAACGCTCCGTTGTAGACGGGCACGATGGGGCAGTGCTTGCAGAGATGCTTGCAGCCGCGCGAGGCTTCGGTGTAGCCGACCGATATGCTCTCGCCGCCGCGGCGCAGGCGCGAGTAACGGCCGAGGGGGGCGAGGCCGCTGCGGTCGGGTACGGAGAATTGCTGACGGCCCAACGAAACAAGCGGGGCATCTCCGCCGGCGGCGACATCTGCGAGACCGGCTTCGAATTCGCCGCCGATCACTGCGTCGACACCGAGCGCGCGCAGCGGGGCCTCGTTCAATGGGGCGTACAATCCATAGGCTACGAGGCGGGCCGAGGGATTCATTTGGCGCACACGCTCAATGACCGGCAGCGCGAGGCGCGTGGCGGTGTGCATGGGAAGATGGAATGCGATGAGGCCTGCTTCGGCTACGGCGCCGACGGGCAGAGGCGAAACGGCGAGGTCGGCACAGACCACTTCATGGCCGCGGGCGCGGAGCCAGGCTGCAGGAGACGCAAGGCCGAAGGGCTGATGGCCGAGGTCATACGTCGAGACTAAGACAGTTTTCACTGGTCTTTGGGGCGGCCCTTTTTAACCCTCTTGAGGAGCATCGCGATTTTGTCTTCGGCGATGTCCTTGTCGGATTCGAAGTGCAGTTCGGGCGTGCGGCGCAGTTGCAGGCGCACAGCCAACTGGCGGCGCAAGAAGTGGCGCGCCTTTTCGATGGCCGCCAACGTATCCTCAGCGGTCGAGGGGTCGAGCAGCGAGAGACGCACCCGCGCTTCCTTCAGGCCCGGATCGATGAGCACTTCGGTGACGGAGACGTTGGCGATGCGCGGGTCTTCCATCTCATAGTCGATCAGTTCTGTGAGTTCTTCGCGGATGGCTTCAGCCACGCGGAGAGTTCGATGGTCTTCCATATTCTTACTCTATCCACTCTATGTCGGAAGATGCGAGGTCTGGACCGGCAATATCGGCCGCATCCTGCTCGGCGGCCTGTAAAATCTTTTCGGCGAAGGTGCGGTCGCCCGATACCGTGACTACTGCCACTGTAGAACGTTGCCAGGAATCCTGGTGGGCGATTTCGGCAACGGCTACGTTGAACTTGCGGCGAAGGCGGTCTTTTAGGCCTTTCACTACGCTTCGCTTGTCTTTCAGCGAATGGGCGAGTTCAATTTGCAGTTCGAGCGTTAAAACACCGATTGAGGGCATTTTATATTTGCTAGCAAAACCGCTCCCTTACGGTCGCGGCTCGGAAAGGGCCGAATACCATTCTGCCCCACATCCGGGGACAGGCGAATCGCCTGTCCTACCCATTTTAGACGAAGGCCTCATTGGCTACGCGTTCGGTGACGAACGCTTCGATAATATCGCCGGCTTTGATGTCGTTGTAGTTGGCGATGGCGATACCGCATTCGTAGCCCACCGTTACTTCACGCACATCGTCTTTGAAGCGCTTGAGGGTCTCCACCTTTCCGGTGAAGACAAGTACCTTGTCGCGCATCAGGCGCAATTCGGATTGGCGTGTGATGGTGCCATCCAGAACGTAGCAACCGGCCACCGTTCCAACCTTGGTGATGCGGAAGACGTCGCGGACTTCGGCGCGGCCCTTGTACACTTCTTTGTACACCGGGGCCAGAAGGCCGGTCATGGCGCGCTTGATCTCGTCCGTCAGATCGTAAATGATGCTGTGCAGGCGGATGTCGACCTTTTCGCGCTCAGCCACTTGCTGTGCGTTGCGTTCGGGCTTGACGTTGAAGCCGATGACGATGGCTTCCGAGGCGGTGGCCAGCAGCACATCGGTTTCGGTAATGGCGCCAACGCCGGAGTGAATGACGCGGATGCGAACCTTTTCGTTGGAGAGCTTCTGCAGCATGTCCGCCAATACTTCGGCGGTGCCGCCCACGTCGGTCTTGATGATGACGTTGAGCTCTTTGACTTCGCCTTCCTTCATCTGCGCATGGAGCTGATCGAGCGTCATGCGGCTCGATTTCGACATCGACTGCTCACGCATTTTCGCTTCGCGATAGATGACGATTTGCTTGGCTTTGCCAGTGTCGGTCACCATCTGGAAGGTGTCGCCGACTTCCGGCAGGGCTTCCAGACCCAACACTTCCACAGGCATGGAAGGTTCAGCGGAACGGGTGGGGTTGCCGCGATCGTCGAACATCGCGCGCACCTTGCCGAAGACCGAACCGCAGATAAAGTGGTCGCCCACGCTGAGCGTGCCGTTGCGGACAAGAACCGTTGCCACTGGACCGCGGCCACGATCGAGTTTCGCTTCGAGCACCGTGCCCACGGCGGGCCGGGTCGGGTTGGCTTTCAGATCCTGCAGGTCGGCTACGAGGTTGATCATTTCGAGCAGCAGGTCGAGGTTGGTTTTGGCTTTGGCCGAGACCGGCACCATAACCGTGTCGCCGCCCCAATCTTCAGCCAGCAGGCCACGATCGGCCAGTTGCTGCTTCACGCGTTCGGGCAGCGCGCCGGGCTTATCGATTTTGTTGATGGCAACAATGATCGGCACCTTGGCGGCCTTGGCGTGATCGATTGCTTCCAGCGTCTGCGGCATAACGCCGTCGTCGGCTGAAACCACCAGGATGACAATGTCCGTTACTTTCGCGCCGCGGGCACGCATGCGGGTAAACGCTTCGTGACCTGGCGTATCGATAAAGACGATCTTGCGGCCGTTCTTTTCGACATGATAAGCGCCGATGTGCTGGGTGATACCGCCGGCTTCGCGCTCGGCGACCGTGGTTGAACGGATGGCATCGAGCAGCGAAGTCTTACCGTGATCGACGTGGCCCATGATGGTGACGACCGGTGCGCGGCGCACCATGTCGAGATCCACTTCGGTGAGTTCGATATCCTGCGTGGTCTCTTCTTCGTAGCTGACCTTGTTTGTGGATGCGCCGAAATCGCGGGCGACATCCTCGGCCAGTTTGACGTCGATGGTCTGGTTGATGGTGGCGAAGATCTTCTTTTCGAAGAGGCGCTTCACAACCAGGTTGCCCTTTACGCCGAGCTTATCGGAAAGCTCTTTTACCGTGATGCCTTCGGAAATGGTGATCTCGCGATCGATCGGCGGAGGCGAGGC
>CAIRSA010000308.1 GCA_903881085.1 uncultured Acidobacteriia bacterium | reverse complement strand
GGTGAAGCGCTGGAGCACGGCCTTGGGCACTTAAACGCGAAGACCGCCCGAAGGGCGCTCCTAATCGTCCTCAATCCAGACACTATGATCGAAGGGAAACAATCTGAGAATTGAAGGGGGAAAGATCGTGACCCGTTACACCAGGTCTTCGGCAGCGGGAAGGGTCCAACGGATGCGCATTATTGACGAAGCATTGCTTCGATTCGTGCGTCCATCTCTTCCTCTTCGAGGAACTCCCCGCGCTGAGATGCTGCGAGCCCTTTTTCGACGGCGGCGAGGAAGCGGGACTCTTCGTCGAGATAGCGGGAAACCAGATTCTCAACGATGCGTCCAGGGGATGCTCCGGCCTTCATCGCGATCTCGGAGAGCCGATTCTGCTGTTCAGGGGTGAGGTGCACTTCCATAAGATTCAGCTTACGGGATATTTCCGCTCGCTGCAAGCTAATGCTCGTAAGCTATTTGCCCAATTGACTTGTAACAGCCGATTGATTCAATCTGTATTTGCAGTCAGAATTTGTGCGCATAGAAACACTCAAGCAGAGGCCGAAACATGATTCAAATTTGCGGGCGGAGTGTGAAAGTTCAAACTGGAGCCAAGACGCAGACCGTGAACATTTGCACTAGCGCGAACATTAACGGGCAGTACGACTACAGAATCCGTCTTCGTCCGCCATTCATCAAGGCCGAGACGCTACTATTCGAAAACCTCGGCACGATCGATGACCTTGTGGATTACCTGGTACGGCAGCATCAGGGCGACATTGAGCAAAGACCGGCAAGCCGGCCGAACATCGTGACGTCCTCCGCGAACAACCGGCATCCGTTGACCGTGCTATTCCAAACAGCCGAAGTGAACAACTTTGCGTCATCACGGTTGGTTGCCGAGGCGTTGACTGATGGAGAACTTCGTCTCAAGTTTAAACAGCAGTTAGAAGCCGCACCGTACCGCGGGCTGCACAAGGACTATTTCGTTGGGCACATGGGAAGAATAACTGCGGGAGTTGCCACGAATCGCCGCGAGGAACACCTTGCGATCGCCCTATGGCGCGACTATCGTAAAGATGGCTTCGTGCTACCAGACGACACGAGATTATTTCCCGTTGACTACCAATTGCCCTTGAAATCTCATCGCGACGAGGAGAATGCGGGCCTTGGGAAAATCGATCTTTTCTGTGCTGAATCAGCGGGCGATTCGTGGATCTGTGAGCTGAAAATCCGGCCGGCGGGAGGCGGGCGAGTGGAAACGCCGATGAAAGCGATGATCGAGGCGCTTGCGTATTGCGGAACACTGGACGCCGACATGCGGTGCTTTCGACACGATCCGACATCATCGTAATCACCGACGAAGCGCACCGCAGCCAGTACGACATCTTCGCCGCCAACATGCGGAGTGCTCTGCCGAATGCTGCGTTCATTGGTTTTACTGGGACTCCGTTGATGGCTGGCGAAGAACTGACCAAGGAAGTATTTGGTGAGTACGTTTCGGTCTACAACTTCAAAGAGTCCGTGGATGATGAGAACACTGTTCCGCTGTACTACGAGAATCGCATCCCTGAAGACCTAGAGAAGAAGTTCAAGAAGGATGACGATCCGCTCCGCATCGTTTTCTTGTGCGCCATGTGGATCACCGGGTTCGACGTGCCGTCGTGCTCGACAATCTACCTCGACAAGCCCATGAAGAATCATACGCTCATGCAGACCATCGCACGAGCGAACCGTGTGTTTCGAGACAAACAGAACGGCCTAATCGTGGACTATGTGGGCGTCTTTCGCAACCTGCAAAAAGCACTGGCGATTTATGGGGCGGCGCAGGATGGTGCTGGCGACACGCCCATCCACGATAAAAGCGAATTGGTGCGCCACCGTTTGCCATGCGGCGCAGGTCTTCTACCAGAACAGGCGTTTTGGCCGTCTGCGCCGTTCCTTTGTTGCGTCGTATTCCGGCCATTACAAGTCGCACCCTCGCCGCCGCCGTGGGCGATTCGAGTTCTGCGATCTGGTGTGCCTGAGAAATCGCCGAGATGCGCCGGGTGATCGTCGCCGTCTTATGTGTGGCCGAAAGGTCCGACACGTAGAGCGCCAAAATTTCTGGCGTAGCCGGGAGCGATGACTGGCCGTGCGTCCTGCACCAGCTATCGAAGTGGCACCAGTCCGAGCGGTAAGCCTTGATGGTGTTTTTGGCTTTGGCCTGCTTTGCGAACTTGTCAGCCCGGTCTGCGATGACTGCCAGTGGGGCAAGGTCGGTGTTGTTAGGGCGTTCGGAAAGGATCAGTTCGGTGGGCATCATGAAGGAGTCTGGACCTCGATACACTTCCATTATCGAGGGTCAGAACATGAAAGGAAATCGGGCTTTTACATTAGGCACACCGAATGATGGCCGTTATGAAAGCCTTGAGCCACAGCTTACTCAACCAAACAAGCTGAACCATAAGCAGACCGGGGTACGGTCGTTTCGACACTAAAATCTGAAAAAGCTACAATCCGGCTAAGTGTATTACATGCCGACCGTTTCCTCTTCGGGAGGGATTTTGATCTTCCGCCCGACCGAGGAAATCCGAAGAAGGTACCCCGTTAGGAGTCCCTTCCCCAAACATCCCAAAATTTTTATTCTGAAATCAGGGTCCTCTTGCCAGGAATCCTGCTTACATCCTTCCGGCACGCCAGCAATTCACAATTGCCAACTTCGATAGAATTGGTCTGTCATGCCGAAACAACAAGTTCGTCAGTCGGCTCCGAAGCCAGCAGAGCGCACGCACCGGACGACCGGGATCAACCTGCCGAACGAAACGTGGCTTCTTCTGCGTCAGGTCGCTCTGGCTCGTAGCGTCCGATCCGGCACCGAAGCTGTCGGGGCATCTTGGGGAATGATTCATGTCCAGGTTTGTACTTGCAAGTGGCGTAATGCTTGCGTGGTCAGCTTTCGGGTTAACTGAGAAGCATGATAAACTCCCGTAGAAACGATAAATCAGCAGCTAGTAACGTGCGGAAGGACCGATTCCAATGAAGACTCTCGCCTCTTTATTTTTGGTGATGGTTGGCGGATGTGCGGAAACATACGGCGAGAAGGCCAACGACACCGTAACGATTACAACCACGCCACCCGGCGCAACGGTGGAATGGAACCGAAAGGTGATTGGCGTCACGCCGCTAACGTATAAAGTTGGCGAATATGCTTTCAATGCCCACAAGAGTTCGCTTTTTTCAAAGCATCTAAATCAGCCTGTCAACCTACACATCATGCTACCCGGTTTCAATCCGGTAGATGTTACAATCACTGGTCCACCTCTCGTTTGGACCAGCTTGAACCGTCAGAACAGCTTCACGTATTATGTGATCGGATTGCAAAACTTCAACTTCAAGATGGATAAGGTGTCAGCCGCACCAAAAACAATGAGCAATGCGGATGTTGCAGGCCTACACTCAGCCGGATTCGGTGACGATTTGATAATCGACAAGATCAACACGACCGCTACTGCCTTCAAGCTCGAAGTCTCAGACATGGTGGAGCTACGCAAGGCAGGCGTTTCTGATGCCGTTATTCAGGCGATGATGAAAAAGAGCACGGCTCCATAAGGAGTCCCTGGAAGGTGGTAGTCCGCAACGGAAGCCACACGGTAAGATTCATGGCCTTCCAAATCGAAACTGCCGGATGCTATTTTGAGGAGAGTCTTCTATGTACATGCCGCATCCGCTCATTTCGACTCCACCGCTAGAAACCAGTCTATGGCGATACATGGACGTGACGAAACTCATCTCATTATTGAGCACAGATTCGCTCTACTTTTCAAGGGCCGACTTGTTGGGCGATCCGTGGGAAGGTGCTGTTTCCCATCTAACTATCAAGGCGAGAGAGCAGTTGCCAGCAGAAAAAATGAGTTGGATGTCCGACGCAAGAAAAGATCTCATCCGACAGAACTTCGTATCTTGCTGGCACCAGAATGAATACGAATCGGCTGCAATGTGGAAACTTTATCTAAAGAGCGACGAGGGTGTTGCGATCCGCACAACCTGTGATCGGCTGATCCATTGCTTCAAAATCGGCACTAAGTTCGACATCTTCATCGGATCGGTGAACTATATCGACTACGAAGAAAATATTGTCACTGATCGCAATGTACTCACGCCTTTATTCATCAAGCGATCTAGTTTCTCCCATGAAAAAGAGGTTCGTGCCTTAATCAGTCCGATCTATCAGACGCCACCGACTACCACTGACGTTCATCTAGGGATAGATTTGCCAAACGGAATGGCTCTGGCTATAGATGTTGGACGGTTGGTTGAGGAAGTTTATGTGGCACCGGGGACACAAGATTGGGTCAAAGACGCCGTGCAGAGTGTCCTTCAGAAGTTCGACTTAGACCGCACCGTTCGGCGCTCATCGCTGTCTGAGAGTCCCGTCTTTTAGCGGATGCAGATCCTCTTTCTGGGGCCTCTACTGGAGGACCGGGGCAAAGAAGTTCATTTTTGGTAGCCTGATGAAGAAGGTGGACCAAACTGTTGAACTGACGACTGGAGCGTCAATATGAATCTCAGTCCTATTACGACTCGGAAAGCAGGCACGGACGCATTAAACAAATTGCGATCTTGTCTGATAGCCGGAAGCATGGTTTGCTCTCATGTCCAGCTTTAAAGCAGTCGAGTCCGTGAACAGTTTTTCGATGGAGGAGTCGCCTAGATGTCATGTTCTGTGCTAAATCACAATGACGGATTGAGAAGTTGCTTCAAGAGCCACCGCTTTGTCATGCTGCACCCGGACGGAAGGAAGCTGATTGCACACTGGTTTCGACTTGCACAGAAACAGCTAGATTGCGATCCAGCCGATAGCTTCGAGCCATTCATCTACGCTTGGTTTGCTCTCAACGGATGGGCTGCATGCTGTACTGAAAAGGACCAGGATCGGCAGATCATTCTTGCACTGTCAGCGTGTCCTGAACTCATGCAAAAATTCGACCAAAGCCTTACGGAATCGGCTGAGTTCAGAGCCACCGCTGAAAGGTTTCGGAGCTTCATGCCTGTTTTCAAAGTACAGGAATTGAGACGGAAGCGGATACGGATGCACAATGCCATCGCTCGTGACCAGATGATCGCCCACTACTTTGCACAAGGGGCAGAAAAATTTGCACCAGATTGCTTTCAAACGCACGCCGAAAGTGGTGAGGCCATCCCTTTGGACTGGCCTCACGTTCTTGCCGCCATCTATCAAGTAAGATGCAACCTTTTCCACGGCGACAAAGCGCCCCATTCTGAGATTGATCGTGTCCTGGTCCACTCCGCATTCCAGATCCTCGTGCAATTCTTGAGTCGTTGGCAGTACATGCCATGATCCACGATGAGCTTCTGCATCCCATGCCATTGTCGTCCCGGCAAGAAGTCCTCGCCAGACCATCCCCGGTTCCAAAAGCTCCTGGTGTCTACGCTTGGTACTTTCGCAAGATGCCGTCGAATGTTCTTACCCATGCATGTGTCGGCAATTTCGAGTTTCATTTGTTGTACGTGGGAATCTCGCCTTCGTCGCCGCCAACAAACGGCAAAGCCGCCAGTAAGCAATCCGAACATTAATCCGCACGCTCGTAAAGAGATAGTAAAAGCAAAGCGGCGTTAAACATCAAAATGAAATCGAGAACAATCGAATGTGTTCTCGACAGTGGAATGCGGCGCGTGTCAACACATTTGAGACACTCAGCAACATAATTTACTGAGTATTGTTTACTGTGCCTGGTGGCTTGTTAATCCAGACCTCCTTTGGCAGTTCGGCCGGCTTTGGCGCGGAGCGAACGAAGCGTTCCGGATGAGCGAGAAAGGCTGCATTAAGGACTTCCTGGCGCTGTGCAAGGATGAGCGGGGCCTGGCCGTGATGGACCATGGCTGGGGTCAGAAGCCCCAGGCCGGAATGGCGATGCTCGTCGTTGTACCAGGCAAAGAATGTCTGGCAAAATGCGCGGCTGTCTTGGATCGATCCGAAGCGGTCCGGAAACTCGGGCCGGTACTTCATAGTGCGAAACTGGCTTTCCGAATACGGGTTGTCGTCTGAAACATAAGGGCGGCTATGGCTCTTGGTGACGCCTAAGTCGGCCATCAGAAAGGCAACCGGTTTTGAGGTCATCGAAGAGCCGCGGTCGGCGTGAATGGTCAACTGGTCCGGGGCGATTCTCTGCTTTTCACAGGTATGTTCGATGAGGCGTTTGGCCAACTCGGCCGTTTCTCTGGGAGCCACCATCCATCCCACAATGTAGCGGCTGAAGACATCCATGATGACGTAGAGATAGAAGTACGTCCACTTGGCCGGGCCCAGCAGCTTGGTGATGTCCCAACTCCAAAGTTGATTGTGCCCGGTGGCCAGCAGCTCCGGTTTCTGATAGGCCGGATGAGTGCGTTGATTGCGCCGCTCGTCCGACTCGCCTTCCGCTTTCAGCAAGCGGTACATCGTACGCATGGAGCAATGATAGACGCCTTCATCAAGCAAAGTGGCATATACCGCCGCCGGGGAACGGTCCTGGAAGCGTTCCTCATGCAAGCAAGCCAGGACCGTGGCGCGCTCATTGGGCTTCAAGGCCCGTGGCGATATAGCCGGCGGGACTGCGGCGATGGCGTCGGCTATGGCCTGACACTCACGATCCATTGGGCCAAGCACAGGACGGTAGCGATAGAACGAAGCGCGGTCGAGTCCGAGCGCCTCACAGGCAGGCCGCACCCCGACGTCGATAGCCAAGCTGACAGCGGCGCTCATGCGAACTTCCTTGCCGATTCTTCCTGACTGGCCAGTGTCTCCAGCAGCGTAGCCAATTTTTTTTGGACATCGATTATGATGTTGGCTTTGCGCAGGTCTTCGGTCAAGCGAGCGTTCTGGCTGCGAAGTTTACCGACTTCGGCGTCCACAGGATTTTGCTTGGACTTGGGGCCACGTTTGGCGGGCGCGAGGCCTTCGAGAATGCCGGCGTCGCGCTCCCGGCGCCAAGCAACTAAGATCGACGAATAGAGGTGCTCACGGCGCAAAAGTGCGCCAAGGGTTCCGGTGAGCTTGGCGGCATCGGCGGCGATGAGAATTCGCTGTTTGTCTGCGCCGGTGAAGCGGCGGCGCTTGGCCTTGGCGACTACTTCTGGGTTGGGGCGCGGGGTGGATTCGGCGCCGACGTTGGCAGCGGCCCCACTCCGCTCGGACTCGCTTCGCTCGCCCTCACTGCGTGGGGC
>CAIRSA010000307.1 GCA_903881085.1 uncultured Acidobacteriia bacterium | reverse complement strand
TGCCTGTCCCAGGGCGATGCCCTAGGCTGGTATGGCATCGGGCCTTTGGCCCTGTTTCTTCATCACACTCTTCCGCCCCAAAGGGGCATCGCCATACCAAAGTCAAGAAACGGAAGCAGTGAGCAAGAAGATCATCATCATCGCCGGACCGAACGGCGCGGGGAAAACGACCTTTGCTCGCTCGTTCCTGCCGGAGGAGGCGCAATGCCCGCGCTTCATCAATGCGGACCTGATCGCGGCCGGGCTTTCGCCCTTCGCGCCGGAAAGCGCCTCCCTCAAGGCTGGACGCCTGATGCTGAAGGAGATCGCAGGCTGTACCCGGCGCGGGGAAAGTTTTGCCTTTGAGACCACCCTCGCAGGTCTCGGTTATCTGGCCCACATCCAGCGGTGGCGGGCTCAGGGCTACCACGTCAGTCTCTTTTTCCTGTCCTTGCCGGATGCCGATGCGGCGCTCGCCCGCGTGGCAGAGCGGGTGAGACAGGGTGGACACCACATCCCCGCAGAGGTGATCCGCCGCCGTTTCGCCGCTGGCCTGCGCAATCTGGAACGCACCTACAAGTCCGCCGTGGATGCCTGGGCCAAATATGATAGTGTGGGTGAGAGCCCGATCCTGCTGGAATGGGGAGAAAACCAACGACCATGAAAAACATCCAAGAAGCCAAAGATCCCGATCTGCGTGCCTCCGCCGCCGCCATGAACCGCGCCGCCGAGGCGGCACGGAAGACCGCCATCCAGACAGGCACGAATCTGATCGTCGTAAAAGATGGCAAGCTCACCCGCATCCCCGCGCAGGAGTTGCGGGAGGCTGCCCCACCCGCCGCCCGCCCACAGCCATGACCGACACCAACCAAAAGAAACTGGGCTCCACCCTCTGGGGCATCGCCGACCAACTGCGCGGGGCGATGGATGCGGACGACTTCCGCGACTACATGCTGTCCTTCCTTTTCCTGCGCTATCCACCATCGTCACACTGGACAGCCAGGAACCGAAAACCGGGCCGAAGAAGCGCCTGGAGAGCGTGCTCGATTTCGCCTGCGGCTCCGGCTCCCTGTTGCTAAACGTGCGCAAACGCATGGGGCCGCAGGGCATCGGCAAGATCTACGGACAGGAAATGAATATCACCACCTACAACCTGGCCCGCATGAACATGCTGCTGCACGGGGTGAAGGACACCGAGTTCGAAATCTTCCACGGCGACACCCTCACTAACGAGTGGGACATGCTGCGCGAGCTCAACCCGGCGAAGAAACCCAGCTTCGACGCCATCGTCGCCAATCCGCCCTTCAGCTACCGCTGGGAGCCCACCGACGCCATGGGCGACGATGTGCGCTTCAAGAACCACGGTCTGGCACCCAAGTCCGCGGCCGACTTCGCCTTCCTCCTCCACGGCTTC
This sequence comes from uncultured Acidobacteriia bacterium, assembly GCA_903881085.1. GTDB lineage: Bacteria > Acidobacteriota > Terriglobia > Bryobacterales > Bryobacteraceae > CAIRSA01. The sequence goes on along the minus strand of CAIRSA010000307.1, from coordinate 507 downwards.
CACTTCCTCAAAGACGAAGGCGTCATGGCCATCATCCTGCCCCACGGCGTCCTCTTCCGTGGCGGTGCCGAGGAACGCATCCGCACCAAACTGCTCAAAGATGGCCACATCGACACCGTCATCGGCCTGCCCGCCAACCTCTTCTACTCCACCGGCATCCCCGTCTGCATCCTCGTGCTCAAGAAATGCAAGAAGCCCGACGACGTGCTCTTCATCAACGCCGCCGAACACTTCGTGAAAGGCAAACGCCAGAATCAACTGACGGACGAGCACATCGCCAAGATCATCGCCACCTATCAGTTCCGAAAGGAAGAGGCCCGTTACTCCCGCCGGGTGGAGATGGACGAGATCAAGAAGAACGACTACAACCTGAACATCTCGCGCTATATCAGCACCGCAATTTCCGAGTCCGAGATCGACCTAACAGCTATTCATGCCGAGTTGGTGGAAATCGAAAACACGATCCTGACGACAACGAAGAAACACAACAAATTCCTGAAAGAGCTG
>CAIRSA010000306.1 GCA_903881085.1 uncultured Acidobacteriia bacterium | reverse complement strand
CCTGCACGCGCAAACACGAGCGCAGCAGCGAGGCATACCGCCCGTGATTCAGGACTGGCTGCTGCATTACGGGGAGCGGCTGCACGATCACCGCGGCGCCATGATTCGATTCTTCTCCAAGCGCAGCCTGCGCCGTCTGGAACGCGCTGAGGGAAACCTCCCCGTCAGGCAATACGCTGAGCACCTGCGCAGTTATCTGGTGCAAGCGGTCGACAGCGGCGCGGTCATCACCATCGGCAGGCGTTATCCAGGGCGCCGGATTTTTCGCTGATTGCTGTCGTGATCGTCGTGCTCATGGCATGCGCCGACTTCAGAAAGCATCCGGAATGCGACGCTAGTACAGCGGCCCTTCAAAGGCTGAGCAACCTCGTGGGAACCGCACAATCCTCTTGGAGACCATGCAGCCAAGGACGGCCGCTCGACTGCCTAACCATTTTCTTCAAGTTCCGTCTCCTGCTTTAACGGAACGTTTCCGGATCACAGACCCCACAGCTAACTTCACAACAAGAGTGTCAACCCAATGAACACGGATACCATAGGCCCGCTCACTCCTCGTATCGTCGCCGAAAATCTGCGAGAGATGGGCTATCAAGGCAAGCTTCATTTCTGTGAAAACTATTGCTACGTTCAGACTGCCACCAACGGCCTCACGTTGTTCATCTATTTCATTAATCCGGACGGCGACCTGGACGTCAAAGAGGACGAAGTCTGCGGGGCCGTGCGCTTTTACGGCGGCTGGGACCGGCTCTCGCGATTCGATGCTCGACACCTGACGGATCTCCTTGACTGGTTCAACCGAGAACATCGCTTTTGCAAGGTATATCGGTCCGATAACGGCGACGGCCCATGCCTGCGTGTTGAAGCCGAATGGATGACTCTCGACGGGATCAGCGTTCGCTCGTTCCACCGTATGGCTCACTGCTTTTTTGATCTCTATCAGGTCCTCCGTAATCGCCTTGATGAACTTCCGTCGATAGCATCTGAAACCATTCGTCAGCGCCATAATGAAGCGGTCAGGTGTGCGCACGGTCCCGCGGCGGACGAAGCACATGCGATTGAGCTCTATCGCGCGAACGCGGATGTCGGATACGCCGGGTCGCAGAACAATCTTGGAGACTTGTATGAGCGCGGCAAGGGCGTCACTCAAAATCTGGCGTACGCGGTGTACTGGTATACCCGCGCCGCGGAGCGTGGCGAACCCACGGCGTACCTGAGTCTCGCAGAAATTCTGTACGTCGCAGGCCGAAATGGCGACACGGCAATATGGTTGGATGCTGGGAAATATGCGCTGCTCGCCTCTGCCTATCTTCCTGAAGGCCACAACAAGTCCACCGCCCAACGCATCGTCGAGAAACTGGAAACTCTCTTGCCAGAGGATGCCTGGGCTTGCGCCGTTGAGCTTGCAAAAACGTTCTCTCCGCTTTTTCAGGAGACAGCGATACTGAGTGATACGCCGACACTGCCTGCATCGTCAGAGGGGCTGTCAATAGGTCTTCACTAGACCGGCACT
>CAIRSA010000305.1 GCA_903881085.1 uncultured Acidobacteriia bacterium | reverse complement strand
TGGGGTCAGACAGCCCATTTTCGGCATCCACCTTCGCTAAAGCTACGGCGGACAAGAAAGCGGCCGAAAAAAGGTGTCAGACACCAAATGCGACGCGTCGTTCTAGTCAGTGTAAGCGACATTGGAGTGCCACTCTGCCCCACATCGGGCTACTCCAGCGCCTGCTTGAGGTCGGCGCAGATGTCGTCTGCGTCTTCGATCCCAATAGAGAACCGGACCAGATTATCGCGAATGCCCATACGCTCGCGCTGCTTCGGAGAAATGTCGCGGTGCGAGGCCATCGCAGGATAGAGAATCAGCGTATGCACGTCGCCCAACGAAGTACCGCGTACGATCAACTTCAACTCGTCCATGAAGGCGAAGATGTCGGCCCGCGCCGCATCTTTGATCTCCACGCTGACCATGGCTCCGAGCATTCCAGCGGGTAGCAGTCGCGTGATGGTAGCTGCATCGGGATGAGCCGGGTCGTCCGTATAGTGGACGCGCTCAATCGCCGGGTGTTGGCGCAAGAATGCCGACACCTTAGCGGCGTTGGCGCACTGCCGTTCCATGCGTAGGGGGAACGTTTTGATGCCGCGCATCGCCAGATACGATTCCATCGGTCCGGCATTGGGCCCGTAGGTGCGCACTAAACTGCGCAGCGTTTCAAAGTGCCCTTCGTCGCTGACCACCGCACCCAGCAGCACGTCGCCGTGCCCGGCCAGGAACTTGGTCAGACTTTCCACCACGATGTGCGCGCCCAGTTCCATGGGCCGCACGAGTAAGGGCGATGCGAACGTGTTATCGACAATGAGAGCCGCGCCGGCAGCACGGGCCATCTCTGCGATCTTATCGATCTGGCCAACACGCAGCAGCGGATTGGAAATCGTCTCCATCAGCACCACGCCAGGCTTGAAATCGTTGATCGCTGCCTGCACGGCATCCAGATTGCAAATATCGACAAACTGAGTCTCCACGCCAAACGGTTCCAGCACGTTCATCAGGACTTTGAACGTTGCGCCATAAAGTGCGCTTGCGGAGAGCACCTTCTTACGCCGCTCCAGAAGAGCACCACGTAAGGCCAGATCGATCGCCGCCATGCCTGACGCCGTCACAAACGTGGCGTGCCCGCCCTCCAGCGAATTCACCAGCTCTTCCAATGCGCCGGTGGTGGGGTTGCCGTAGCGTGAGTACGATTCGCCTTCTATTTCATTGCTAAAAACCTTATCCAGTGTCTCGACGTTTTGATAGGTAAAACTCGAAGAAAAATGAACCGGTGTAGTGGACGGGATGTATTCGCCGGCCGGCTTGCGGTCGCCTGCGTGGACCGCCTTCGTGTTGATTTTCATTTTCTTTTCCAACGCGCGCCTTCCTTCGTGTCTTCCAGGATGACGCCCTTTTCCAGTAACTCCGCGCGGATCTCGTCGGACCGCTTGAAGTTTTTCGTCTTCTTTGCCACTACGCGTTCGGAGATCAAGGCCTCGATCTCCGCATCGGTAATGGCGCCTTCGGCAACCGATGGTTTGAGCACATCGAAGACGGAGTCAAAGCGGTCGAGGAAGGCCAGCGCCTCTTTTGCGTTGCCTGCCAGGAATTCTCCGCTGTCCATGGCTGAATTCGTATCGCGGATCAATTCGAAGGCGGCGGCGAGGGCTTCGGCCGTGTTGAGGTCGTCGTCCATGCTGTCTTCGAACTGTTGTAGCGCCTTGGCAATGCGCTCGCTGATTGCAGCATTTGCGCCTTCGCCGAACTTGCCGGTTTCCACGCGCAGTTTGTAGTTGCGCAGCCGCTCAATCGACGTGGCGGCGGCCTTCAACCCGTCGAAGGTGAAGTTCAGCTTCTTGTTGTACGGCACGGTGACAAACAGATACCGCACCACTTCCGGGCTGTAGCCCTTTTCCATCAGATCGCGCAGCGTGAAGAAGTTTCCGAGCGACTTGGACATCTTCTGCCCTTCGACAATCAGGTGTTCGGCATGCAGCCAGTATTTGGAAAAAGGTTTGCCCGTCAGCGCCTCGGATTGCGCGATTTCATTTTCATGATGCGGGAAGGCCAGATCGATGCCGCCGGCGTGGATATCGAGCGTTTCGCCCAGATACTTCATCGCCATCACGGAGCATTCAATGTGCCAACCGGGGCGGCCTTCGCCCATCGATGCGGGCCAGCAGGGCTCGTTGTCCTTACGCGCCTTCCACAGCACGAAGTCGCGCGCGTCGTCTTTTTCGTATTCGTCCACATCGACTCGTGCGCCTGCCCGCGAGCCGCTGAAATCGTGATGCGACAGCTTGCCATATTCCGGGAATTTGGCGATGCGGTAATACGTGGACCCGTCGGATTCGTAGGTGAAGCCTTTGGCATTTAGTTGCTCCACGGCCTCCACCATTTCATGGACGTGTTCAGTGGCGCGCACGATACGTTCCGGCTTTTCCAGCCGCAGCGTGGCGATGTCTTCCAGAAACGCGACTTCGTACGGTTTGGTATAGTCGCCGATGGTCATGTTCTGCGCCATGGCGTTGCGGATGATCTTGTCTTCCACGTCGGTGATGTTCATCACGTGATCGAGCACAAAGCCGCGAGCCCGCAGCCAACGGCGCAGTATGTCCTGGAAGGTGAACGTCCGCAGGTTGCCGATGTGAACGTAGTTGTAGACCGTGGGTCCGCAGGTATACATGCGGACGGTCTTGCCATCGGCGGGGACGAAGTCCTCGACCTTCAAGGAGAGGGTGTTGTAGAAGCGCAGAGCCATAAAAGGGGTGTACCTTCCATGGTAGCAGGACGTGGGCTTGGCTTGCTTTTTGGTGCTTATGATTCAAAGTTGTTGAACGCCGATTTCACGCAAAGCGATTGAGGCAGATGTGTCTGCTTCCTACTTTGGGGATAACTCACAGGGTTGGCGATTCCGTGTGGATTTGCCGAGTGGGGCAAACGATGGGGACAGAGCAAGCTCTCGTCCCCACGTTTGCGCGGTGTCGATGCTTGGAAAGCTCATCCGGACTTCTTTATGAGTCGCAAAGCCCACCAAGAAAGCAGAGACTACGGGCGTTTGGCTCTTGAGCGGGTGGCGTAGCGATCGCAAATAAAAGCAATCGGTCTAGCTCGAAAAAAGTATAATTGAGTTTCAGAGACCATGCTTCGTTTTGAAATCCAGGCTACCTGCGCTGAAACTGGTGCGCGGGCGGGCCTGCTACACACTCCGCACGGCACCATCGAAACCCCCGTCTTCATGCCCGTCGGCACGCAAGCAACGGTCAAAGGGCTGATGCCGCGCGACTTGATCGACCCGATCGACGCGCGCATCATCCTCTCCAACACCTACCACCTCTTCCTGCGCCCCGGCCACGAACTGATCCGCGAAATGGGCGGCCTGCACAAATTCATGGCCTGGCCGCGGGCGATTCTTACCGATTCCGGCGGTTTCCAGGTCTTCAGCCTGAGCGAACTGCGCAAGGTCACCGATGAGGGCGTGATGTTCCATTCGCACCTGGATGGCTCGCGCCATATGTTTACGCCTGAATCTACCGTCGACGTGCAACTGGCCTTCGGTAGCGACATCATGATGGTGCTGGATGAGTGCCTGGCGTATCCCGCCACCCATGACGCCACGCGGAAGTCGATGGACCGGACCATCCGCTGGGCGCGCCAGGCGTTCACGCACTACCGGCAACAGGAGCAGGACAAATGTTCGCTCTTCCCCATCGTGCAGGGCTCCATGTTTCCCGATCTGCGCCGTGCCTGTGCCGAGGAACTGCTCGAACTGAATGCCGAGGGCTACGCAATCGGCGGCCTTTCGGTGGGCGAACCACGCGACCTGAGCCAGCAGATGGTGGAAATCACCGCCCCGCTGCTGCCCTTTGATAAACCACGCTACGTGATGGGTGTGGGCATGCCGGACGAACTTCCAGAATACGTCGCGCGAGGCATCGACATGATGGATTGCGTGATCCCTTCGCGCGACGCGCGCAACGGCCGGCTTTACACTTCCACCGGCAATTTGAGCATCAAGCAGGCGCGTTTTCGCAACGATGCCGCACCGGTCGACGAAAAATGTGGTTGTTATACATGTAAAACCTTTACCCGCGCGTACTTGCGCCACCTATACCAGGCCGGAGAAATCCTCTATTCGGTACTGGCCACCCTACATAATGTCACCCGCTACCTTGACATCATGCGTCAGATGAGAGAGTCTATACTGCTTGGGGTCTTCCCCACATTTTTAGCGGCTGCGCGTAAGGCCAGCCTGAAAGACGAGTAGTGTTAAATTCATTTTTTCAGCAAGACAGCGCCAATCAACTTGCAGGCTTCCTGCCCATTCTGGTCATTTTCGGGATCTTCTATCTTCTTTTGTTCCGGCCTATGCAGAAGCAGAAGAAGGACACGCAGACCATGCTTTCCCAACTTGCCAACGGACACATTGTTGTGACAAGCGGGGGCATCGTGGGCACGATTGTCTCTATGAGCTCGAGTGATGATACGCTAGTGATACGCGTTAAGCCGGACAACATCAAGCTCCAGATTGCGCGTAGCTCGGTAGCCGCCTTGGCGAAAGAAGAAACGAAATCTTAGAGGTCCTGAAGCAAAGCACATGAAACAGAATTTGAGTATTAAAGCGATCAGTATCGTTGCGGTCCTGCTGATCTGCATCTACGGAATCATCGGCATCCCCAAGTCGAAAGACGAGCTTATCGCCAATTGGAACAAGAACATCAAGCTTGGTCTCGATTTACGCGGCGGTAGCCACCTTGTGCTGCAGGTGCAGGTGCAGGACGCGTTCAAAGCCGAAGCCGACCTGACCATCGACCGGTTGAAGGAAGAACTGCGCAAGAGTTCCGTGAATTACCAGGCCCTCGATCGCAACGAACCAACCACGCTGGCCACCGCCGACACGATTCAGATCAACATCAAGGGCATCCCGACTGAAAACACCAGCGCGTTCCGCACCATGATCGCCGACCGGTTCACTTCGTGGAACCTTTCTCCCACCAGCTCCGCCGACTACAAAATGACGATGAAGCCGACTGAAGCGCTGAAGCTTCGCAGCGACACGCTCACCAGCAGCATGGCGACCATCGAAAAACGTATCAATGGTCTCGGCCTCGCCGAAGCGACGGTGCAGCAGCGCGGACGCAGCGAGAGCGAATCGGAAATCCTCGTCCAGATGCCTGGCGTCGATGATCCTGCCCGCGTGAAGGCGATCCTCCAGACCGCCGCTCTGCTTGAAATCGTCGAAGTGAAAGACGGCCCGTTCCCCGATCAACAACAGGCGCTCGCCAAGAATGGCGGAGTGCTGCCGCTCGGCACCAAGCTGGCTAAGAAGCCGGCCGCTGCCGGCGAGCCCGGTGAGCAATGGTGGTTGGTTACGCGAACTCCTGTGATCACCGGCCGCGATCTGCGCAACGCCCGCCCCGGCCGCGATGAAATGAACAAGTGGGAAACCAGCTTCACGCTCGGCCAGGACGGCGCACGCCGCTTCGGCCGCTACACGGAAGCCAACATAGGCAACAAGCTTGCGGTGGTGCTCGATAACCAGATCCGCAGCGTGGCTACCATCCAAAGCAAGATCGAAGACAGCGGCCGTATCTCCGGCCAGTCCAGCGAACAGGAATCGTCCGATCTGGCGCTGGTGTTGCGCGCGGGCTCGCTGCCTGCGGGCATCATCTACCTGGAAGAGCGCACGGTTGGGCCGTCGCTCGGAAGCGACTCCATTCACCAGGGCCTGCTGGCGGGCGTGGTCGGCGTGATAGCGGTGGTGTTCTTCATGCTGCTGTACTACAAGAAGAGCGGCATCAACGCGACGCTGGCGCTGGTGTTGAACGCGATCATCCTGATCGCCATGTTGAGCTACTTCGATGCTGTATTGACGCTGCCTGGCATCGCCGGCATCATCCTTACCATCGGTATGGCTGTCGATAGCAACGTGCTGATCTTCGAGCGTATCCGCGAGGAATTGCGCGGTGGCAAGGCGGTTGGCGCTGCGATCAGCGCAGGATTTGGCAAAGCTTGGCTGACCATTGTCGATACACACGTCACGACTGTGGTAAGCTGTGCGTTCCTGTTCCTTTTTGGCACCGGGCCGGTGAAGGGATTCGCCGTGACGCTGGTGATTGGTTTGCTCGCCAATGTGTTCACGGCTGTGTTCGTGTCGAGGGTGATCTTCGATTGGGAACTTTCCCGTGATCCGCAAATGGAGCATTTGAGTATTTAGTCAGTTTGTGATAAGTTTCTTGGAACAACGGGAACAGAATGGATCGAGCCGGTGTCTATAAAGTTTAAGCACCGGCCACACTGAAGTAGCATGGAATTATTTAAGAATACAAATTACGACTTTCTGGGCAAAAAGTGGCCCTTCATCATCGCCTCGCTGGTGCTTACAGCTGTTGGATTTGGCAGCATTATCGCCAAGGGCGGCATCCGCTACGGAATTGACTTCCGGGGTGGAACAAAAATGTACGTGAAGTTTGCGAACCCGCCGGATGTGGAGAAGATCCGCGCCGCGTTGGGGTCCAAGATCGGTGGAGAGATCTCGGTGGTGGAAACTGCTTCCATCTCAACTAAGAACGAGATCATGATCGATGCCGAGTTGCGTGAGAATCGCGAACTGGATGCCGAGCGCAAAGGAATTATCGAAGCGCTAAACGCGACATTCGGTCAAAGCACCGGGAAGCTCGATCTCAACAACGTTGGCCAGCAGGCGCTTTCCGAGCGGCTGCGCGATCCGCTGACACGTGCTGGCGTTTCATTGAGCGATCAGCAGTTGCAAGATTTGTGCAAATCGATACTTACATACCGTGACACTCCGCCACGTTCCGGGTTAATAAGTTCTTTCCAGGAGCTTGCGACGGTTTCCGGGGTCACTCCGCAGGTGATTTCCGCGATGAACCAGGAGTTGTACCTCGCGCCGTTCCACAGTAGTGGAGTTGAAATCGTCGGCCCCAAGGTCGGTGGTGAATTGCGGCAGCAGGCGATTCTGGCTACATTGTATGCCCTTGCCGGAATGCTGGTTTATATTGCCTTCCGGTTCGAGTGGATTTACGGAGTTGCGGCCGTGGTTGCCGTGATCCACGACACGCTGATAACGATTGGCTTGTTCTCTGTGTTCAACAAAGAGATCTCGCTGACAGCGGTTGCGGCTTTGTTGACACTGGTCGGTTACTCCATGAACGATACCATCGTCGTGTTTGACCGCATCCGTGAAAACTTGAAGTTGTTGCGTAAAGAGAAGTTGGAATCGCTCATCAACATCAGCGTCAACCAGACGTTGAGCCGGACCATCCTTACGTCCGGACTGACACTGCTGACAGCCCTATCCTTGTGGTTGTTTGGCGGCCAGGTGTTGAATGGGTTCTCGTTCGCACTGGTTGTTGGAATTATTGTAGGAACGTATTCTTCCGTGTTCATCGCCAGTCCGTTGCTGGTTTTTTACCAGAACTGGATTGATAGCCGTAAATCACCGATGGCCGTAGCCGCGGCGCCAGCGCCGAAGGCTAAAGCTACTAAATGAGACAAAGAGGCGGGCGTCTGAGGACGCCCGTCCGAAACGCGGGGCCTAGAGCCCTGTAGGAGAAAGGATAGGCGAATATGTTTGAACAAACATTCGTTGAGGGAGTCGGCAAGACAAACAAGCCCTGGACAGTCTTCGTAAGTTTTCTGATTCAGGTGTGCTTGATTATTGTCATGATTTTGATCCCGTTGATTTATACGGACACGCTGCCCAGAGCGCAGCTGACCAGCTTCCTGGTTGCCCCGCCGCCGCCACCTCCGCCGCCACCTCCTCCGGCGTCGGCTCCCGTCAAAGTTGTCAAAGTTATCCCCCGTCAGTTTGATGCTGGCCACTTAATGGCCCCCAAGCAGATCCCCAAAGACATCGCTATGATTAAGGAAGAGGAGATGCCTCCGCCCATGTCTGGTGCGGTTGGTGTAGTCGGCGGCGTTCCTGGCGGCGTTCCTGGCGGAACCGCCGGCGGCGTAATCGGCGGCATCATCGGATCGGTCCCGACTGCGGCTCCGCCTCCGCCGCCTCCGCCCGTGAAGGTGGAAGAAAAGAAACCACCACCGCCGTCACGTATTCGCGTCGGTGGCAACGTGCAGCAAGCCAACCTCATCAAGCAGCCGAAGCCGGTCTATCCTCCGCTCGCCAAACAGGCGCGCATTCAGGGTACAGTCCGCTTCAATGCCATCATTGGCAAAGACGGCACAATTCAGAATTTGCAGCTGGTAAGCGGTCACCCGCTGCTGGTTCCTTCGGCCCAGGAAGCCGTGCGGCAGTGGGTCTACCGTCCCACCCTGCTGAACGGTGAGCCGGTGGAAGTACAGACGCAGATCGACGTCAACTTTACTCTGAGCAACTAGTTTCGAAATTGGGTTGTGCGGCGAGGCTACCGCCTCGCCGGCGGCCCACGGTTCAGGTGCTTAGCTGGCGCCAGGTAGTGATGATTAATTAGTCAGTAACGGTAATACAGTTAAACTCAATTCAACTCGCAGGAGAACACTATGTTTCTAATGACACAAGTTTGGGCTTTCATGCTAATGCAGGAAGGTGGCGCCATCGGCTTCGATCTGATGTCGATGTGGAATCAGATGGGTTTTATGGCAAGAGCCATCGTCATCATCCTCTTCATCATGTCTGCATGGTCAATCGGTATCATGATTGATCGCCTCATCGCCTATAATGCGGCACGGACTCAGTCCCGTCAGTTTGCACCGGCCGTGGCTGGCGCATTGCGCGAAGGCAAGCTCGAAGAAGCCATCAAGATTGCCGACCGCTACAAGAAGAGCCATTTGGCAAAGGTCGTAGTCGCCGGTTTGCAGGAATTCCACGCTCATCGCTCCAGCTCCGAAATCCCGGGTGAAGAAATCGAAGCCAGCAAGCGCGCTCTGGAGCGTGCCGAAGCCATCGTTCACGCGGAATTGAAACGCGGCGTGAGCGCCCTCGCTACCATTGGTTCCACTGCTCCGTTCGTCGGTTTGTTGGGAACGGTCGTTGGCATCATCAACGCATTCAAAGGTATTTCGTCTGAAAAGTCCACTGGTTTAGGTGCCGTCGCCGGCGGTATTTCTGAAGCGCTAGTCACCACCGCACTGGGGTTGTTCGTTGCTATCCCGGCCGTCATGGTGTTCAACTATTTCAGCAGCCGCACTGAAGCATTCGACGTCGAAATGGGTAACTCCAGCTCCGAATTGATCGATTATTTCTTGAAGCGGTCCCAGCGCGCCAACGCTGGCAAGTAACTGTTCCGCTAGGAATCGGACCGCACAACGGAGCACGTGCGGAGTACGAAATTCCGATTCCCAGCTTTTTGGGCTCGGGCCGCTAAGGCCCTATGTGGGCTCCTGTAGATTGCGAGTCGAATGCGGGCCGGTCTAATCGCCGGTCCGCAAACTGAAGAAGGGCAAAATGGAAAAGAAAAAAGCTCAAGGTGTAGTATCTGACATTAACGTCACACCCATGGTGGACGTGATGCTTGTCTTACTGATCATCTTCATGGTCATCACGCCGATGCTTTCAAAAGGTATCAGCGTTGACAAAGTGAAGGCTAAGAATCCAATCTCAATGCAGGCTGCCGACAAGGACGATGCAATTTTGGTTGCGGTAACCCGCGACGGCAAAGTGTACCTTGGCACCACGCAGATGGCTTCAGACCAACTGCCGCCCAAGGTAAAAGATCTGCTCACCAATAAATTGGACAAGACTGTATACCTTGCGGGTGACTCACGTGCGCGCTATGAAAAAGTCGTCGATGTGATCGACAACCTTCGCGCTGCCGGCGTCGACCAATTGGGTATGTTGATGGACCTGGACGCCAGCGGCAAACCTGCGGCTCCCAAGCCTGCCGGAAATTAACGTTACAGAGTAGTTTAAGGAGCACTTATATGGCAATGGCATTAGGCGGCGCCGGTGGGACGCGCGCCGATATTAATATGACACCGCTCATCGACGTGTTGCTTGTGCTGATGATCATCTTCATGGTTATCACGCCGCTGACACCGAAGGGGCTTGAGGCGCTTGTGCCGCAACCACCGCCTCCCAACTCTCCTCCGCCGCCTCCGAATCAGGATCGTACCGTGGTGATCATCATCGACAAAGACAAGAAGATGAAGCTCAATACGGAAGACATTGACGAGGCACGCCTCGGCGCACGACTTGAAGAAGTATTCAAGACCCGTGCAGAACGCGTCGTTTTCGTAAAGGGCGATCCGGATTTGGAATTCCAGTATGTCGCCCGCGCGGTCGATATCGCCAAGGGCGCTGGAATCGATAAGGTCGGTCTGATGACAGCCAAGATGGAGCAGGGCCAATGATGAAGAAAATCGTTTTGCTCTCTACTATCCTGGCACTGGTTATCGGCCTTGCCGGGTGCGAAAAGCTGAAGGCTCGCGACAGCCTGAATAAGGGCGTCCAGGCGTTTAAGAATGCCAAATATCCGGAAGCTGTCGAACTTTTCAAAACTTCGGTAGATCTGGATCCGAATTTTACCACCGGTCGTCTGTATTTGGCTATGGCGTACATGAGCCAGTACATCCCCGGAGCCGATTCTCCTGAAAATAATAAAATGTCGGATGCGGCGTTCAGTGAGTTCAAGAAGGTTTTGGAACAGGACCCCAAGAACACCACTGCACTGGCTTCGATCGCCTCGCTCTTCTTCAATCAGAAGAAGTTCGAGGAGGCTAAGGACTGGTACGGCAAACTGATTGCGGTCGACGAGAAGAACAAAGAAGCCTATTACACACTGGGCGTTATCGCCTGGACCAAGGTTTTCCAGGTTCGCATGGATGCACGGGCGAAGCTTGGCATGAAGCCTGAAGATCCGGGCCCACTCAAGAAGAAGGATGTGCGCGAAGCAGTGTCTGAAAAGAACCTGCCCATCGTTGAGGACGGGATCAAGAACCTTACCAAGGCTCTTGAAATCGATCCCAAGTACGACGATGCCATGGCTTATTTGAATCTGTTGCACCGCGAACGCGCCGACTTGGCTGCCGATACTGAATCCTACAAGAAGGATATCGAGGCGGCTGACAACTGGGTTCAGAAGACCCTGGAAACCAAGAAGATCAAGCAGGCCGAAGCCGAGAAGAAAGCCGCAGCAGGCGGTATCACAACGGAAGCTCCTAAATAGTAGTTCTGGCAAAAAAACAACAATAAGGAGACCGGCGGATGCGTTCCGCCGGTCTCCTTTTGTTATTCTGGAGTTGTGGATGTGGACGAAGTGAGTTCTGAGCAAGCCCCCGAAGTCTCTCCGATCGAACGCCAATACAAGCTGCTGGAAGACAGCGTTCGCGCAACGCGCCGCGAAGAAGACGTGGAAGCCCTGCGCCGTGCCTTTGCCTTCGCCGAGCAACATCACAGTGGCCAAAAGCGCGTTTCCGGCGAGCCATACCTGATCCATCCGCTGGAAGTGGCCAACATCCTCGCGTCCATGAACATGGACATTATCACTATCCAGACCGGACTGCTGCATGACGTGGTGGAAGACACCGGCGTGACGGTGGAAGAGATCCGCAAACTCTTCGGCGAAGATGTCGCCCGCTGTGTGGATGGCGTCACCAAACTTGCCAAATTGAAATTCTATTCGCGCGAAGAGCGGCAGGCTGAAAGCGTTCGCAAGATGCTGCTGGCGATGGTGGACGACATTCGCGTCGTGATCGTCAAACTGGCTGACCGCCTTCACAACATGCGCACGCTCGACGCGCTCCCTCCAGAGCGGCAGCAACGGATCGCGCAGGAGACGCTGGAAATCTATGCCCCCATCGCGCACCGCCTTGGAATGGGTAAGATCCGCGGCGAACTGGAGGATCTCTCGTTCAAATACCTGGAACCCGAGGCCTTTGCCGAACTTACCGTCGCCATCGAATCCAAGCGGCTCGCCAATGAAGAATTTCTGGTTGAGATCCGGCGCGCGGTGGAACAAAAGCTAGGCCGTGAAAACATTCCGGCCCGCGTCGAAGGCCGCGTTAAGCGGACTTATTCCGTTTATCAGAAACTGAAGCGTCAGAAGATCAGCATCGATCAGGTCTATGATCTGCTCGCTCTGCGCATTATCACCGATTCGGTCCGCAACTGTTATGGCGCGCTCGGCATCATCCACAATGAGTGGCACCCCATTCCTGGCCGTATTAAAGATTTCATCGCCATCCCCCGTCCCAACCTTTACCAGTCGCTCCACACCTCTGTTATCGGCCCCGGCGGTGTCTCGTTTGAAGTCCAGATCCGCACCGACGAGATGCATCGCATCGCTGAAGAGGGAATTGCCGCGCACTGGAAGTACAAGGAAGGCAAGAAGGGCGCCGCGCGCGACGAACAGCAGATCGCCTGGCTGCGCCAACTGGTGGAATGGCAGAAGGAGATGCACGATCCGGGCGAGTTTATGTCCACCTTGAAGGTGGATCTGTACCCGGAAGAGGCTTACTGCTTCACGCCTAAGGGAAAAGTGATCGTCCTGCCTCGCGATGCTTCTCCCATCGACTTCGCTTATGCCATTCACTCCGATGTCGGCAACTGCTGCGTTGGCGCCAAAGTTAACGGCCGTATCGTCCCGCTCAAGTACAATTTGAAGAACGGTGACGTGGTGGAGATCCTGACGCAAAAGGAGCACCTGCCTAGTAAGGACTGGCTCGGCTTCGTCAAAACTTCACGCGCGCGCAATAAAATCAAGCACGTCATCAACACCACCGAGCGTGCCAAGGCCATCGAGATCGGTGAAAAGTATCTGGAAAAAGAGGCCCGCCGTTTTGGCGTGTCGCTGAAGCGCATTACGCGTGCCGACCTGGAAGCCGTGGCCGCCGATTACGGCTTCGCGAAGATCGAGGACCTGCATGCCGCCTTGGGTTACGGCCGGTTCTCTGCCCGCCAGGTATTGCTGAAACTGCTGCCAGAGTCCGCCGCTGCACTGGAAAAGGAAGAAGCGGAAAAGTCCGCGCCAGCCCCTGCGGCGTATCCGCAGCAACAACCGGGCGGCACCGCCGATGCCAGCGATCTGGTCATCAAGGTGAAGGGCATCGACGATCTGCTGGTGTATCGCGCCAAGTGCTGCAACCCCATTCGCGGTGAGGCAATTGTCGGCTACGTGACCCGCGGCAAGGGCATTGCGGTTCATTCCACCAACTGCAGCAACGTGCAGAATCTGATGTATGAGATTGAACGTAAGATCGACGTGGAATGGGCCCGCGCCGCCACCGAGTCATTCCCGGTGAAGATGGTGGTCTATACCGATGACCGCCCAGGCATGTTGAATCAGTTGACCAGCGTCTTGTTCAGCGAAAACGCCAACATCCGCACCTTTGAAGCGCAGAGCGATTCCAGCCGGAATGGCGAGGGCGCTATCATCAACATGACGCTCGACATTAAAGATAAGAAGCAGTTGGAGCGCGTCACCGCCGCCACCCGGCGTGTGAGCGGTGTGCGCGACGTGGAAAGAGTGCAATGAACGATCCCGAACATATCGCAATATCGAAATCAAAAGGAATTCAGATCGATTGGACCGATGGCCATCACAGCGATTACGGTCTGGTCTATCTACGCCAACAGTGCCCCTGTGCCACCTGCACGGGGGCGCACGGAACCGAGCCGCAGATCTATCAGCCGGACAAGCCCGACCCGATGAACCCGTTTCCTATGTTCAAGCCTACTCTAAAGATGAATCTGGTGGAAGCCGTTGGCAGCTATGCAATTCGAATCGACTGGAGCGATGGCCACAATACCGGCATCTACTCGTTCGATCACCTGCGTAAGATCTGCCAGTGCGCGGAGTGCAAAAAATAATTAGCCACGGGTAAACGCAGAGTGCGCCGGGATAGACCGGCATGAAGTAGCGTGCCAATTGCCCTCCATCGCAATGCTCCAACGAACCACTCACCCAATGGGTTACGCCGGCTTCATCCGCAATCGAATGCAAATGCAGAAGATTGCTGTATCAAACCCAGTCCAACAGCTTTTTCTAGGGTGAGAGGCTCGGGGTGAAAATCCCTGGGCCTACTAGGCGGATGGGCTGTGAGGCTCACCCCTATCCCGATTAATTCTTCTCGCAGCTCCTCCCTCGAAAAACGAGTGGCATTGGATTGGCGATCTGCTCACCGAGTTGCACTCGGCCGACACTCGGCCCCAGTGTCGCGGCAAGATAGAAACTTCCGGTTTTGGCAAAGTAGAAAGTTCCTGTCGCTTTGTACGGAACGCCCGCCATTCCCTCTGCCGGGCATTTTAACGCATCGCGGCTACCCGTCAAGACTTCCCTCCGGCGCGCCAGGCGGCGCGGTCTTGACGGATCCCAGCCGCGATGCAGGATGAACAGCCCCTGATAAGAGGGAATGGCCGGCTGTGCTATTGCAGCCTGCTTCAACCGGAATTTTCTACTCGGCTGGAAAGCGGAACTTTCTACTTTGCTCCGACACGACACTCGGCCCCAGTTGCCCACGGCCCCCAATGGTGATACGATGCCCCCACAATGTCAAGACCCACACGCTTTGCCACCCTGGTTCTTCTGTCAGCAACCCTGCTGCCAGCCCAACTAACCACCGCCGATGTCTCCGGCAAAGTCACCGACCAAACCGGCGCCGCCGTATCCGGGGCCAAAATCACCATCACCAACCTGGAGACGGGCCTCGACTACACCGCCGCTGTATCGGGCGACGGCAACTATCGAGTGAGCCTGCTGCCCGCCGGGCAATACCGCATCAAGGTTGAAAAAGCGGGCTTCAAAACCTGGCTCATCCAAAACGTCAGCCTCACCATCGGCGACAAGTACCGTGCCGACGCCAAGCTCGACGTCGGCGCGGTCGTCGAATCCGTAGTGGTCCGAGGCGAAGCGCCGGAACTCCAGACCGAGTCGCCCACCGTCAGCAGTCTGGTCGACGAGCGCATGATGCAAGACCTGCCCGTCAACGGACGCAACTTCGTCGAACTCGCCCAACTCGCCCCAGGCGCATCCGATTACAACGGCGCGGCCTTTGCCACGGGCGACGCAGTCGACGACCGCCGCCGCCCCACGGTTCTCTCCGTAAACGGAGCCACCGCCGGCGAGAACAACTTCCGCATCGATGGTATGGACAACAATGAGCGCTTCGTCGGCAACATCGTCGTGAAGCCCTCCATGGACGCCATCGGCGAAATGCGCGTCATCACCAACACCTTCTCCGCCGAACTCGGCCGCACCACCGGCGGCGCAGTCATCTTCTCCACCAAGGGCGGCACCAACAAGCTCCACGGCACCGCCTACGAGTTTCTCCGCAACCAACTTACAGATGCGCGTCCGCCCAACTTACTCGCCTTCCAGCAGAAGCCTCCTTACAAGCAGAATAACTTCGGCGGCAGCGTCGGCGGCCCGATCGTCAAGAACCGGACATTCTTCTTCTTTGACTGGGAAACCTACAAAGCCAAGTTAGGCCAGGTGTTCACCAGCACAGTGCCCACCATGGCCGAAAAATATCAATACAACTTCACTGGCGTCAACCCCATCTGGGACATTAACTCCACCCGCATCAATCCAGCCCGCGCCGGCCAGACGATCCGCGATCCGTTCCCAAACAACACCATTCCCGCCAGCCTGGTCGATCCGGTTTCTAAGAATCTGGTGCTCCTCTACCCCGACCCCCAAATCAGCGCCCTTACCAATAACTATGTCTCAGCGCCCTTCCGCGATCAGAATGATGGAACCATGGACATCCGGCTTGATCACCGCGTCTCCAACAACAACAACTTCTTCGTCCGCTACTCCCTCAACAAGACCCATACCAACGTCCCCAACGCCCTCCCAACCGCAGCCAATGGCATCGATCCCGTTGGCGGCAACGGCGGCCAGACCACGCAGTCCGCCCACAATCTTCAATTGAACGACGCGATCGTGCTCACACCGCGCATTCTTCTGAACCTCAAAGCCAGTTTCAGCCGCCTGGCAATCCAGAGCGTGCAACTCGGATATGGCCGTGCCGAGTCAACGAAACTCGGCATCCCAGGCATCAACGTAGATGAAGACAGCTCGGGCGTTCCCACCATCAACATGACCAACTACACGTCCATCGGCGAGGGCGGCTTCACGCCGACACTCAATACCAATAACACCTATCAGTATGCCGCCACCGTGCAATACACGCGTGCCTCGCACAGCCTGAAGATCGGCGCCGATCTCGTTAAACGGTTGGTCGCTGTCTCTCAGTCCTCCGATCCGCGCGGAACGTTCTCGTTCAGTCCGAACTTCACCAATGATCCAACGTCGTCCACCGCGACCAATGGCAACAGCCTCGCCACGATGTTACTCGGATACCCCACCGGCACAACGCGCAATAAGTTCCTCATCCACCCCGGCTACTTCTACACGGAAACCGACGTCTACATTCAGGATGACTGGCGCGTCACCCGCTGGCTGACGTTAAATCCCGGCATGCGCTGGGAGTATTTCAGCCCGCTCATCGAACAGCATGATCGCATCTCAACGCTCGATTTCGCCACCTCGAAGCTTGTCTTCGCCGGTCAGAACGGCGAATCCCGCAGCCTGGGTGTGAAGAAAGACTGGAACAATTTCGCTCCGCGCTTCGGTTTCGCCGCCACGCCCAACAGCAAGACGGTGATCCGCGGCGGCTTCGGCATTACGTTTCAACCGCTATTTCAGGGAACCCCTGGTTCATTCCGAAACGCACCGTTCTCGAGCTCGCTGTCCATCGCGCCGACGTCACTTACTCCGATCAACAAGCTCTCTGTTGGCCTGCCGCTGCCAGCGGCGAACAGCACCACCAACCTATCCGGAGTAATGTACATCGTTTCGCCCGAATTTGTAACTCCGTACTCCATGCAGTACAACGTCGCGCTGCAGCGTCAGTTGCCCTTCGGCCTGTTCCTGACTACCTCATACGTTTCTTCGCTCGGAAGAAAACTTTCCATCCCCAACGGCTCTATCGAAATGGATGGCGTCTCACCTGGCGTTGGTACAGTGGCGAACCGCCGGGTGTACTTCAGCACGCTACCCAATGTTACGAACATGCAGACCGTGCGTAACTTCTATAACAGCTCTTATCAATCGATGCAGAACACTTTGCGCCACACCTTCTCGCATGGCATGAGCGCCAACGTGAATCACACTTGGTCGCATAACATCGACAACGCCGAAGTCCGCTATGTCGGCTTCAACCAGATCGCCGCCGTGCGCGGCAGCGCCACCAACGACCTGCGCCATCGCGTTACCATCACCATGAGCTGGGATCTACCCTACGGCCAGAAATCCAAGGCCTTCTATAACCGGGCTATTCGTAACTGGCGCCTCAACGCGCTTGGCACAATCCGCTCCGGCTTTCCCTTCGGCGTGACGCAATCAGCCGGCCGCACCAACGGCGCCACCGGCACCGACCGTCCCGACGCCATCGCCAACTCCAACGCCGCCAATCAAACCTGGAGCCAGTGGTTCAACACCTCCGCTTTCGCCCCGCAGACTCAATATACCTGGGGCAGCGAAGGGCGCAACATCCTGACCTATCCCGGCACCTGGAACTTCAACGCCAGCATGCACCGCGAATTCCACCTGCTGGAACGCTACACGCTGCAATTCCGCATGGAAACCTTCGACACCACGAACACCGTGCACCCCAACAACCCCGGCATCAGCCTGGGTGGCCCAAACTTCGGCGTGATCACGACGTTGAACGGCAACCGCCAGACGCAGTTTGCTTTGAAGATATTGTTCTGAGGACCTCGCCCACGGCCAGCCCTCGACCCCCCTTGGGTAATGGTTGGTGGGCGAATCGTTGGGAAGAGACTTACTTGGCATTTAGAACACCAAACGCCGCACAATCGGCACCAGCACCGGAAGCGCAGCCAATCGAAAAAGGTACAATCGAGGGAAGGACAGACGATACAATGTCAGAGCAAAAACCGCGTTCCATCGACGAGCGCCTCGACGCATTAACCTCGATCGCGGAAAACAACGCGATTACACTCAAACTGCATACGGACATGATCATGTCCATAGATGGGCAACTACAAGCGACCGCAGCCAACCAGGCCGAAACGGATAGAGAGCTCAAGAGCCTGGCCCGAATCGTGAACGCCAACGCGGCCACAGTCCGGGATCTTGCGGCTATCGTGCATTCGCTCACCGGCACGGTTGCAGACCATCAAAAAAGGCTCTCAGACCTCGAATCCCAGTAAAATGACCCCACCCAACGCCGGAGCAGTGGCCCTGCGACATGGTCCGCCGCAGTTCGGCAAAGTTCTGCGCCAGATGCGCGCTAAGTCAGAAAAACGCATGGAGCCGCTCGAACAACAAAGCCGGAATCCTGCCTGATGGCCATTTTCCTGCTTGACACCTGCGTTATCGTCGATGCGATCAATGGCAAGCGGGCGCGCAACCAACTTCTGGATGCCCTGATTACAGACCAAAACCTGCTTGCCTGCTGTTCCATCAATGTGACCGAAGTGTATGCAGGCATGCGTCCTCACGAAGCCAGCCTAACTGAGCCTAAAAAAAGCTGTTGCCCTCACTGGCAAGCGGCGCGCGAGCTATCTGGCTTGCGCGCGAATCCATTGCTGGGCGTAAAGTGTGATGTTTGAGGCGTTTACCGGGTGCTGCTCGGCCAACAGCGTCAACACAGCGGACCCATCGGCAGCGGCCTGATAGCTAATGAAGTGGTAGCGGCGCAGATGGGGGCCAGGCATGTCGCGGAAGACCAGGAACTCGCCGCCCATTTCCAGGACGCCGGCATTCTTCTCGCGAACGATGTGGTTGCCGGAATAGGCCGTCATTCCATACTCATAGCGGCCGCCGGCGGCAATGGTATAGCGCTCGCCTTTGTAGTTCCACTCGCCGGCCATATCGGCTAGCGTGATGGAGGTTTTGCTCGCGCTATGGTTGGCGGGTGGCGGCGGGGGCTTCAGCGGGCCTTGTCGAACGTCTTTGACGAATTGCATGATGGCGGACATTTGGGTATCGAACATCTGGCGGCCGCTGGTGAGCACAACGACAGGGATAAAGTCACGTCCGGATTCGAGAGTGAAGAGCCAGAAGTTCTGTTGGCCATTCTTGCTTGGGTATCCAGACTGCCTGCCCGGATTGCCGGTCTGCGGCTGGAGGTCGTAGATGGGGGTGGGTATGCCCGGTGCAACTTTACCCAGTAGCCGTCGCCAGGCGGCTTTGAAGTTCGTTTCGGGATCGCCCAGTGACCGTGTGGCGTTGTAAATGACCAACACGCAGTAAGCGCTGCCATTTTTGAAACCAATGGTGGCATGGTCTTCTCCCGGCGTGAACTCATATTGGTATCCGTTGGGGACAGGAAACGACACGTCACCCAACGCTTTGCGCTGTGCCCAGGCGCTGCAGGCAAACATGAATAGGAATCCAACGCGGATGGCCCGATGCCGGTATATGGTGAGCGCACGCCGACGACCAGAGAGAAGACTCATGCGTAGATTGTACTGCATTGACGCGCCGACGGACGGACAGTTTGGCTGAGCTTGGGGCCGCCCAACCAGCCAGCTTGGGAACTTTTTAACCCGTTCCATTCCCGCTTGACATCTGTTATATTCATACAGATCTCCAAAAAATCTTATTTCTCCGGAAAGGATGGTGTCTTAAGTGAGTTCCAAAAAAGACTCCGATACACAAAAGCGGCCAGACTCGGGCTTTAGCCGGCGCGGGTTCATGGGCGGCGTTGGTACCGGCGTGGCGGCCACCGGCCTGCTTGAAACCGAAGCACAGGCCCAAACAGCCAAGACCATGGGTCCGGCTGCCGTGCCAATCACGCTCCAAATCAACGGCAAACCCTTCAAATTAGCGGTCGAACCGCGCATCACGCTTCTCGACGCGTTGCGCAACCAGCTCGACCACACAGGCGCCAAACGGGTCTGCGATCGCGGCACCTGCGGCGCTTGCACGGTCAGCATAGGCGGCAAAATCATGTACGCCTGCTCCATCCTTGCAATCGATGCCCAAGGCCGCGACATCCGCACCATCGAAGGCATCGCCCCCGAAGGCAAGCTGCACCCTGTCTCTGCAGCGTTCGTTAATAATGATGCGCAACAGTGTGGTTACTGCACCCCCGGCTTCGTCATGGCTGCCAAGGGCTTCCTTGAAAAGACCCCCAACCCGACCATGGAGCAGGTGGAAAAAGGACTCGGTGGCAACCTCTGCCGCTGCGGTACCTACGTCGGCATCCGCAAAGCCGTTCTCGAAGCTGCCAAGACAATGAAAGGAGGCCGCAATGCCTGATTACAGTTGGCCGCCAATGGCCAAACGCAAAGTCATGGGCCAGCGCATCAGCCGTTTGGATGGTCCCATGAAGTCCAGCGGTCGCGCCAAATATCCTAGCGATCACAACTTCCCCGGCTTGCTCCACGCCATGATGCTCACCTCGCCGCACGCTCACTGCACCATCAAAAGTGTGGATGACAGCGCAGCGAAAGCCATGAAGGGCGTCACCTCCATCCGTTGGATCAAGCAGGCAGGCTCGGAACTGCAATGGGCCGGAACCGAAATCGCGCTCGTCACCGCCGAAAGCGAAGAGATCGCCCGCGACGCCGTCCGCGCCATCAAGATTGATTACACCGTAATGCCGCACGTGGTGCAGGAAGAAAATCTGGCCAAGGCTGGCACGCGCGCCAAAGCTGCCGGCGAACAGATCACTGGCGATCCGGAAAAGGCATTCAAGGATGCCGACGCCGTCATCGAAGGCAACTACGGCATCCCCGTCATCACCCACTGCTGCCTGGAACCGCACGGTCAGGTTGTGCAGTGGCAGGGTGACAAGATCGAATATTGGCCCTCCACGCAAGCCATCTCCACCGTCGGTGGAGATCTGGCAAAGCAGCTGGAAATCCCCGCCACCAGCGTCCATGCCAGCATGGAGTACATGGGTGGCGGCTTCGGCAGCAAATTCCCCTCCGACATCTGGGGCGCGGAAGCGGCCCGTGCATCGAAGGAAAGCGGCGGCAAGCCGGTAAAGTTCTTTCACAACCGCGCTGATGAATTGACCATCGGCGGCGTCCGTCCTTCGGCCTTCGCCAAGATCAAAGTCGGCGCAACCAAAGACGGCAAGATCACCGCATGGCAGTCCGAATCGTGGGCTTCAGGCGGATTCACCGGTGGCGGCATGCCCCCGATTCCGTACGTGTTTACCAACATCCCGAATCGCCGCATGAACCACAGTTCGGTCTCGCTCAACGCCGGCCCCAGCCGTGCATGGCGCGCTCCGAACCATCCGCAGGCAAGCTTTCTGACCTGTTCCGCACTGGAAGATCTGGCAGCCAAGCTGAAGATGGATCCAGTGGAGCTGTTCAGCAAGAACGCAGACTACTCTCCTCGCGGCGAAACCTATCGCCGCCAGTTCGCCAAGGGCATGGAGATCATTGATTGGAAGAAGAAGTGGCATCAACGCGGTGAGGGTTCCGGCTACATTCGCCGTGGCCTCGGCATTGGCGTTGCTACATGGGGTGGCGCAGGCCACGCTTCCAAGTGCAAAGTAACCATCAACCCCGATGGCACGGTGGAAGTGGAAATCGGTAGCCAGGATATCGGTACAGGCACCCGTACCTGCATCACGCAGGTGGCGGCGGAGACTTTCGGTCTTCCCATGGGCGCCATCAAATTGAAGATCGGCGACAACGGCTTCCCGGCATCCGGGCCCAGCGGTGGCTCCACCACCATCGGCGGCGTTTCTACCTCGACCCGCAAGGCCGCTGCCAACGCACTCGACAAATTGCTCGATGCGATCGCTCCCGGCATGGGCGTGCCCAAGGATCAGCTGGAAGCTGTCGATTCGCGCATTCAACAGAAGGGCAACCCCTCCAAGGCGTTGACCTGGAAAGCAGCCACCCAGAAGTTGGGCGTCAGTTCCATCAGCGAGATGGGCGAAAACGTGCCGGCACAGGCAGCCAAGGAAGGCCTGAACACATTGGGCGTCGGCGGCATCCAGATGGCTGAAGTGGAAGTCGACATGGAAACCGGCATCGTCAAGATGAAGAAGTTGGTGGCCGTGCAGGATTGCGGATTGGTCGTCAATCCCAAGACTGCCGAAAGCCAGGTCTTCGGCGCATGCATCATGAGCGTCTGCTCTGCCTTGATGGAAGAGCGGATCATGGATAACCAGCTCGGTCGCGTAATGAACGCCGACATGGAGTTCTACAAGCTGGCTGGCCTGGGCGACATCGGCGAGATCATCGTCCACATGGACATCACGCCTGAAAACGACAAGCGCGGCATCATCGGGCTTGGCGAACCGTGCGCCATCGGCGGTGTGGCCGCCATCGCAAACGCAGTAGCAAATGCCATCGGCGTGCGCGTCCCCATGGTGCCGGTGACCCCGAACCGCGTCCTCGCGGCGCTCGATGCAAGGAGGAACGCCTAAATGCATAACTTCGAATACGCAAATCCAACCACGGTAAAGGAAGCGGCGGAACTGCTCACAGCTGCCGATAGTTCCGTGCTTGCCGGCGGTACCGACCTGCTCAGCTCGATGAAGGATTACATCGCCACTCCCAAGCGCGTAATCAACATCAAGGGCATCAAGGAACTCGGCGGCATTGCGAAAACGGCCACCGGCCTGCGTATTGGCGCGACGGTGACGGTTGATGAAATCGCAACCAACGCGCTGGTGAAGGCCATGTTCCCTTCGCTCGCCGTTGCCGCACAGGGCATCGCCAGTCCGCAGATCCGCAACATGGGTACCGTTGGCGGCGACCTCTGCCAGCGTCCGCGTTGCTGGTACTTCCGCCAGGGCTACGGCCTGTTGGGGCAGGATAAGTTTGGCAAGCAGTTGGTGCCGATCGGCGAGAATCGCTATCACGCGATCTTCGGCGGCGGCCCGGCTTACTTCGTCAGCCCGTCCAGCTTTGGTCCGGCGCTCGCCGCGCTCGGAGCCAAAGTGAAGATGGTGTCGGCGCAGTATGGCGCGCGAGAGATGGACATCGCGGAGTTCTTCGTGATTCCGAAAAACAACATCTCGCGCGAAATCGCGCTCATGCCGAATGAAGTGCTCACGGAAATTCTGATCCCGGCTCCACCAGCCGGCGCAAAGAATGCCACCTATGAAATCCGTCATCGCGAAGCGATCGATTGGCCGCTGGCAACAGCGTCCGTTGCGCTGACCATGAAGGGAACCACCGTGCAGTCGGCTTCTATCGTGTTGGGACATGTGGCTCCCGCACCGTGGAAATCGGGTGCTGCGGAAGCGGCAATCGCAGGCAAGTCGATCACCGCCGAATCCGCTGAAGCAGCGGGCGCGGCAGCAGTCGCCGATGCCAAGCCGCTCAGCCAGAACGGTTACAAAGTGCAGTTGGCGAAGGTGGCGGTGAAGCGTGCATTGCTCGCCGCAGCCGGAGTAAAGGGGTAACTGTATGGAACGCGCAGGCATTACGATCATTGACGATGACCGATGCGACCTCTTGCGCTGGAAGGGTATGTTCATCGATGCCGAGTGGGACCCCACGGTCCCACACGGCAACGACCGTCTGTTCTGGTGCCATAAAACGCAGAACTGCCTTGGCCCCGACGACAAGGCTGTGGACGAGTACGAATGCAACGAAGGCCGCAAGTGCTACAAAGCTCTCTAACCTTGCGGCCCACCGAGCCGCGACCGTAAGGGAGCGGTTCCTAAGTCCCGGCATGCTAATATTTAAAAAGGAGATCAAACGGATGAAGATTGTCGGAATTCTCTTTTCCGCGGCGCTGGCGATGGGTGCATCCCTTCCCGGTACCGCGATTCAAGGCGATTACGTGGAAGCACGCAACGCCGAAGTATTTGTCGGACCCTGCTACGCAAATTCGGAAACCGGACTGGTTGGCGACCTGGCCGTGTTCGGCTGGAAGATTTCCAAGGGTTCGTTCGAAGGCGTAAATCTGGAAGGCTTGAGCGTGGTTGGCGTAGTGAAAGCCAGCTCCACTTTGGGCGATACGCATCACTCTTCGTACCCCATCAAGTCGATTCTGATCGTCGACGAAAAAGCCTCAGTGGAGCAGCGCATGGCGCTCCGCAAATTCGCTCAACGTATGAGCAACGATCTGCTGTCTGACGTGGTTCGCGTGGACTACGCCCCGGTCAGCCTGACATTCGAAAACAACAGCGTCCACTCCATGAAAGCAACCCTGAAAGCAGGCGAACTGGCCGCGATTCAAACCCGCGCCATCAATGCCGGCGACAAGGTCTGCAGCCATGAAGAGCCGTGGTACGAACCGCTCACCAAAGTGGATCACGCCATGCCGACGTTCACCATCGCCAACGACTTCCGCGGCACCGGCCTCGGCACCACCTGGAAGAGCCCCAGCAAGAGCAGCTCGTTTGTCGGCAACTTCCACTTAAACGACTAAGTTCGCATAACCTACTTCCAAAAGCCGCCAGTTGCGAAAGCGACGGCGGCTTTTTGCATGTATAGTCGAATCAGCGAATATGGCTAGAACCGTGCATGTACTTCCCACCGACAAAGGCTGGGCCGTAATCCGCGAAGGAAGCGGCGAGAATAAGGCTTATTTCCCGACGCTGAAGCAAGCCGTTGCGACTGCTCGCACGAAGGTCAAGAAGAACAAGTCAGGCCAAGTCGCGATCCATAGGAAAAATGGCGGAGTGACAATCACCGGAGTAATTGGATTGCCTAAGATCCACAAGTCTCCAGTGAAGAGCTCGATAGGTTCGGAGGAAGTCCGAAGGGCCGTCTCCAGCCTTGTCCGGGAGAGGCTCGCAAACCTTTCATAAACGCCCTGTGCAAACCACGATTACAGACAACGGTGTATTCATCAACTGCCCATTCGACCATAGTTACAAGCCAGTATTTGACGCGATCGTCTTCGCCATAAACAGCCTTGGTTTTGTCGCGCGCTCCGCCCTCGAAATAGACGACGGCGCTGAGACTCGATTGGTTAAGATTGAGCGGATTATCGAGGAGTGCAAGTACGGCATCCACGATATATCGAACGTTGCGCTTGATCCTGGAAAAAGCAGTTGGATGGGCTTAAGCTAATTCGCACGACGCCGCGCATTTGGGGTCTGACACTTTTTTTCGGCCGTTTTCTTGTCCGCCGAAGCCTTGGCTAAGGTAGATGCCGAAAATGGGCTGTCTGACCCCAATTGCCCTCCACCGCAATGCTCCAATGAATCACTCACCCAATGGGTTACGCCGCCTTCATCCCCAATCGAATGCAAATGCAGAAGATCGCTGTATCAATCCCAGTCCAACAGCTTTTTCTAGGTTGATTCGAACACAAGACTGCCGCGATTCAACATGCCTCTCGAACTCGGATTATTTCTCGGATGCAGGCGCTTCGGCGGGGAGCGTCAGCGGTCGAAAGTATGGTTGATCCTGGACCGTGAACCTTACCGGTATCGCCAGTTCATTTCGGATATTTCCGGCCAGGATATTCACTCCCATGGCAATGAGTATCCGAAAGCGATCATTGAGGTCAGGAATTGGCTAGCATCCGCATCGAAGCGTAAGGGCCTTCCTGGCGGCGCTGAGATTGTCGATCGTTACGAACGATTTCTCCGCGAACTCCCGGTGTTGTGTAAGAGCTTCAGAAGGCAGCCTGAAGAATTGACCTTCGGAGATCTTTCCGAGATGATCGATGGCTGGTTCCAGGTGAATCGGTAACCCCAAACACACCCCGGTTGTTACAGAGCCGGAACCTCAATCCCACGGCTAAGCTTGAACGTCAGCCTGGTCTCCGCAGGCAAGCTCACCTGCTTCTTCCCAGTAAAAACCGCAGTTACCAATCCCGCCGTGGCTCCTGATCCTGCCCCGATGGCCGCCCCCGGCCCGCCTCCCGCCATAGCCCCGATCGACGCCCCCGTAGCTGCTCCGCCACCGATCCAAGCCCAATTCCGGCGTCGGTGCCGCCCGCTCACGCTACTCCGTGTCGTGGTGTCGATCGCCACGTCGCCGCCAGCTAATTCAATCTCCTGCAGCGCCAAAGTGATGCCCGCGCGCCCTTTCAATCGGCCCGATGGAAACGACTGTTCGATGATGCCATTCACCTCTACGCCCACGGGAATCATCATCTGACCGTTCACCATCACAGGCTCCGATAACGTAGCGGAAAAATGCTCTCCCCGTCGGTTGGTCGCCGTGCTTAGCGACTGGTTCAGCCGCACAGTAAGCGGAGTGCCTGCGGGAATGGAAAGGAACTTCGGCTTCTTCGCTTCAGCTTCCCGGATTGCAGCAGCTTCACTCTCTTTTGCCTGCGCCTCTTTCTCCGCCGCCGAAACGCCGCGAGCACAGCCCGCCGACCATACCGATAGAGTGGCCAGCGAAATAGAAATCAGAACATGATTACGCATCTGAGTTTCTCCTTTGCTGTGCTACGGGCAGGTGGACAACCATTCATTAGCAATCGTTTATTTTCAACGCGCAAGGCCATGAATACCTCAGCTGTGCCTTGTAATACTTTCCATTGGACGTTTCCGCCAGGTAAGAATTTCACGCCTCGACCGCGCGCAGCATGACCACTGACGGTCGCGCACGGCGTTCAGGGATCGTTCGTGATACTCTCCACATGCTAATCTGAAGTTGTAATGGCCTCGAACTCTCAAACTCAGATCGTGTTTCCGCAAATTGACGAAGCACAGGTGCGATCGCTAGAGACGTTACTGGGTGTGGCCGCTGGGGAACTTGGCGTTGAGGATCAATGCCGTGCGGCCTTGAGTAAAGTTCTGTGCCTGATGGCCGAAGGTACTTCCGTAACTTTGTTGCCACACGATCAGACCATAACAATACAGCGTGCTGCTGATCTGTTGAGCATCCCCAAGCCCTATCTGATGAAGCTACTGGAGTCGGGAGAGATGTTGTACCATCGGGTTGGGCACCAGCGGCGGCTTTATTTCCGCGACGTGATAGCATACCGTGAAAAACGGGATGCCGAACGTAAGGCAGCACTTGATCAGATGAGCCTGGATGCTTTTGATGCCGGGCTATACCACCGCAATGTGATGCCTGAGGGCGGCAACAGTTGAGGCGCAGGCTGAGATCGTTGTCACCTACAATCTGAGAGATTTTGAGCCGGAATCGCTTTCGCCATACAACATCAAGGCAATGGGTCCAAGTAGCTTCTTGCGCATCTTGTATGAGCGGAATCCAAAGGCCGTGCTACGTACTCTTCATGAACAAGCTGAATCCATCCGGGAATCGACAGGCTTTGTTCTCGATCGCCTTGAAGTCAACGTTCCAGCCTTTATCGCCTTCCTGCGCACCCAACTATAACCCTAAATAGAGCAGTCGACGGCAAATTCGGATGGGTGGCGAGACTGCGCAAACTGGGGACAGCCCGCATGTTTCCGGCGTCTTTTGCCGGAAACATG